>JBAXMH010000489.1:0-1513 GCA_037134395.1 Chloroflexales bacterium | reverse complement strand
GGGGTCGGGGGTCGGGGGTCGGGGGTCGGGGGTCGGGGGTCGATCTGCCTCCGGCTCCCGGCCTCCGGCTCCCGGCCTCCGGCTCCCGGCCTCCGTCCTCCAGCTCCCCGCCTACATCCTGCCCCTCGCCCTGATTGTTAGTGGTTCCTACCTGTGGGTTGGCTTAGGGGTGAGCGGGTTCCGTAGCTGGGCCGAGCTATCGGCTTGGATGGAGGGCTATGCTCGGACGGGTTGGTGGGGCGGTGCGGTGGACGGATCGAAGATTGCCGGATTGGGCGTAGGGCTGAGTACAGCGGTGACACCACCGGGCTGGGAGATTCTCCCACTTGGGCTGTTGATTGTTCTGATCGTTAATCTACGTGGCCTACGGTCTGCGCCGCGTGGCCTGGCCTGGGTACTGCTAGCCTGGCTGCTGACTTACGGGACGTTTTTTCTCTGGTGGGAGCCAAGCAATATCGAGTTCTGGATTGCGAGTCTGCCACCCTTTTACCTTCTGATTCTCTTAGCAGTGTCGGGACAGAATGCGGGAGGTCGGTGGTCAGTTGTTGCTCTGTTCGTCCTTGGGCTCGCCATGTTCGGCATCAACATAAGCGCGATTCATCAGCGCGGCGATGAATCAACCGACCTACAGCGGCAGATTACCAATGCCGTGGCGACCAAGAGCACACCCGGTGACCTGCTGGTGGTGCCCGATGGCCTGCTCGAACTCTACCTGCCCTACTACGCGGGCCGTGAGAGTGTGATCTCGCTGACTCGGGCGATGACGGCCAGTGGCAGCGATTGGCCTACAGCATGCGGCACCCTGCGCGGGCGGGTGGAATTGGCGCTGTCTAGCGGCTACGCGGTTGTTGCCGTGGGCGACGCGCTGCGGCCCAACCCTGCGCCCCCTGGCGAGACACCATCAATGATGGAGCGCTTCCGGCTAACACCTGACCAGGTGGCGGACTGCTATGCGCCGCTCTCCCCGATGTTTCAGGTGGCGCGCCTTGGGCCAGGACTTCCCGACTACCGCCGCATCGCTCCGGCCCAGGAACTGGCCGACGGTGTTGGCTGGGACTTTCGGCGCGGCGCGTGGGGCTGGCGGGGAGAGAACATCGGCCCGACTGAAATGAGCGCCGCTGGATGGGTGCTGACCCCAAGGGCCGACCCGTCGCTGCGCAGCCCACCTCTCACGATTGACATTTCGCGCTACGGTGTGATCGAAGTGCGAATGGCAGCGTCTACGATGGCCCGCGATGCCCAAATCTTCTTTCTCAACGCGGATGGACATGCCAGCGAGGATCGCTCGCTGCGCGTTACACTCCAGCCCGGCCCAGCAATGCACACCTACCGTCTGGATCTGCGCGGTGCGTCGGGATGGGGCGATCCGGTCAGCGGGCTGCGCCTCGACCCGGTGAGTGCCGGGGATGGCGGAGGGGTAACGGTCGAGTCGATCCGGTTGCTGCCGTAATTACGCACTAGACAAGGTTTCAGGTGTGAGGTTTCAGGTTTCAGGTGTGAGGTTTCAGGTTTC
>JBAXMH010000488.1:0-1605 GCA_037134395.1 Chloroflexales bacterium | reverse complement strand
GAGGGGGGGCAGCACAAACTGTTACGTAAAATTGGCTCCGCTGAACCATGTCTTCGCTCAGAATGACAGGACGCCTCACGGCGTGACTTCTGCGGTATTGCCCTTAATCTCAGTGGCTCAATACCTCAGTGCTGCCCCAGTTGATCAGTGTCGGTTTGTACGACCCGTCAGCCTGTGGCTCCAGCTTAATATAGGTATTCGATGCGGTGTAGTTGGCCAGGTCGGAAACCTCGGTCCAGGTATAGTTGCGATCCTGCTCTTTCAGGTGGCGCGTCCAGGTACCGCTATTGAAATAGTAACCCGTCCGCCCATCAGGCGTGTTGATTGGACTCGTGTATCCGTCAATTGGGCTATGGGTGTGGCCCATGATCACCGTGCCCACGGTCGGATCGTTCTCCAGTACGGCGCGAGCTGCCTTCCGATAATCATCCTCGGCGGCAGCCCCAAATCCTCCCAGCACCATCATCTCGCTGGTCACATCACCCAGACTCATCGGTATGACCGCGCCGCTCAGGGCTGCGACCATCGTTGCCGGATTAACCCCCTGGATGGCCTGCTCAAACTCCGTGCGAAAGGCCGGGTCGCTGATCTGGGCCTGGATGTGCGCCCGCAGGTCATCGTCAGGAATTGCCAAGGCCACGGCATCAGCCGTGAGTGAGGTCGCCTCTGCCGATGCCCCCAGCACGCCTGATCCTCCGCCGAAAATGGGCGGCAGCCCGCTGGTGAGCAGGAAGGTGGCGATCAGCCCCAGGGCCGTGGCTGTGAAGCGGAAGTCGTTGCGCAGTCCCAGGCCAATCACCTTAGGGATGGGCTTCACATTGTCAATAAACCAACGGTCGCGCTCAAGCTCGTTGTACACCTTCTCGACAAAAAGTGTCCCCCAGCAGCGCTTGAGCCTGCGCACACCCATGTCGTCCAGGGTGAAGGGCATGCTCATCCGGTCGCCCGTGCGGTTGGCCTTATCATGTTCCTGGCCGTGCTCAATGTACACCCGGCCCTGCGGCCCATCGCCCACGCTGTAGCAAAATTCGTAGAGCCGTAGGTCGCCCGCCGCGCCGGGCGGATAGATCGTATCGAAGATCGCCGCCCAGACCTCGCCCCACAGCATATCAATGTCGTGGTTCCCGACGATGATCGTCACCGAGTTGCCCTCGACCATAAATCTGCGCAGGGCGGTAAAGACCTCAGGATGACCGCTGGCAATCTCGGGGCTTTGGCCCAAGATCACCTTCACTCTACGCAGCGACTCCCCCTCTGTGCAGCCCACGTGATCTGCCGGTGAGGCCAACCCCACCTCGGGCAAGGTCTGTGGAACCTCCAGAAAGTCCCCGGCGATCACCAGTTCCACCGGCTCGCCACCCGTGCCGACCGTCGCCAGGAACCGGGCGAAGTCCTCGCCGGCGGTAAAATCTTCCAGTGGATCCGGCGTGCCGTCAGGCAATGTCCCCGACCCCAGGTGCATGTCGCTCACCACATAGACCACTCTGTTCATGGTCGTCCCTTCTCTACCTGCTATCGCAGAACGATGCCGCTATCATAGCATAGCAGGACTGATGCAAAGTCCTCAGATTGCCGCCCGCTCCCCCCCCCCCCCCCCCCCCCCCC
>JBAXMH010000487.1:0-1605 GCA_037134395.1 Chloroflexales bacterium | reverse complement strand
TATTGCGTAGATTGCAATCTGGCAATCGGCACTCAATCGGCAATCAGGGAGATTCCTAGGCGAGCCAGGATGGCGGTGGCGACGGGGATGCCCGAGGGCGATATAACCCAGCCCTGGGGCGTATGCTCGGCGATGCGCCTGAGGACGCGCTGGTGGGCGGCGGGCAGGGGCAGGTTAGGCAAGAGGTACCCGCTATCGGTGGGCGTGGCTGTGATCTGCGGGACGCTGGTGAGGGCGACCTGGGCGTAGCCGATGCTCAGGGCAGCGTCCTCGCCACGTAGAATGAAGCTGCCGCCGAGCAGTTGGTAGTAGCTGAAGGGGCCACGCGAGCGGCGACGACGTAGTGCCCAGCCCTCGCACAGGTACACCACGCCCGGCCCCGACTCGGGGACTGGTGCCCAGCCGAGCGGGTCTGCGGCGAAGTAGCTGATGCGCTCGTTCGCAGCCAACGTGTGAACCATCTGCGCACCGGGAGGATTGACGGCGGGCAGACCGGGCAGGGCGGCAGCTTGGTCGGCCAGCGTGAGTACCGTAAAGCTGCGGGCGCGTAGGCGGGCAACTAGACCTTCGCCGCGCCAAGACGTAAGGGTAAAGCGGTCGCCCTCGCGGTCGCCCTCGCCACGCAGTGACGGGCCAATGGCCGGGTTATGAACGATGAACAGACCGGGTCGCACCTCCTCAAAATCGCAGGGTGCGCCCGGTCGTCGGCGTGATGACATATCTATCCGTTTACGATGCGCCCGATATCCGGCGCAATGTCGGCCCGGTGTAGGCGTGACAAATGGCAATAGCCAGAGCGTCGGCGGCATCGTCGGGGTGAGGAATGGTGGGGAGGGTAAGGGTGATCCGCACCATCTCCTGCATCTGGCGTTTATCGGCACCGCCGTAGCCAGTGAGCGCCTGTTTAACGGCAGTGGGCTTGTACTCGTGGATGTCAGCACCGGAGATCTGGAGGGCGAGGAGGGCCACACCACGAGCCTGGCCAACGGTAATCGCCGTATTGACGTTCTTACCGAAGAAGAGTTCCTCAACGGCGGCGTAGGCAGGCCGGTGGCGACTCAGGATCTCGGTGAGTCCGTCGTAGAGGCGACGCAGGCGCTCGGCCTGAGGCATGCCAGCGGGCGTGGTCAGCACGCCAAACTCCACCAGGCTGATCTGGCCACCCTGCTCATCCACTACACCCCAGCCCATACGTGCGGTGCCAGGATCAATGCCGATGGTCTTCATGATCCTGGTGCGAGGGTGTGGGCAGAACGTCGTTCTGCCCACACCCTCTGGAAACTATTCATCAAATTTGGCCGCGATCTCGTCGGTGATGTCAAGATTGGAGTAGACCTTCTGGACATCGTCGAGATCTTCCAGTTTCTCAATCAGGCGCAGGATGGCGAGCGCGTCCTTCTCATCCGGTTGCACGAGAGTCTTCGGGCGCATCGTCTTCTCGGCACCAGTGATCGGCAAGCCCTGGTCAATAATCGCCTGGCGCACGATGTTGAGGCTGGTCCACTCGCAATAGACCTCAAGCACCAAATCAGAGACATCAACATCATCAGCACCGGCGTCAATCACCTGAAGCTGAACCTCGTCGGGGTCGAGCTTGGTGCCGGT
>JBAXMH010000486.1:0-1617 GCA_037134395.1 Chloroflexales bacterium | reverse complement strand
AACCAGGGGAATGCTGGCCAAGGCATGGGCATGGGCCAGGGAAACCAGGGGAATGGCGGCCAAGGCATGGGCCAGGGCCAGGGCGGCCAGCCCGCTGTTCCGACAACCACCCTGCCCACGAATCTGCCCGCGACCCCCTGCCTCATGTGCGACACCGACCTGAGCCACTATCCTGGCCCGCTCAGCGCCGCTGAGATCGACGGTCTGCGGCTGGCCCTCAACGATGAGTACCACGCTTGGGCCGTGTACCACCAGGTCGTCGCCGACTTCGGCGAGGTGCGGCCCTTCGCCAACATCATCCCGTCCGAGGCCAGCCACATCAGCAGCCTGGAGGCGCTCTTCCGCACCTACGGGGTGCCGCTGCCGGCGGAAAACCCCTGGCTCACCCAGGCCCCGCGCTTCACGAGCGTGAGCGAGGCGTGTACGGTCGGCGTGGATGCCGAGATCGTCAACGTGAACCTGTACACGCGCCTCCTCAGCAGCACCAGCCGCGCCGACATCCTCCAGGTGTACGAACTGCTCCAGGCCGCCTCGCGTGACAACCACCTGCCGGCCTTCCAGCGCTGCGCCTAGCGGCAAAACATTGCGTGAAGGAGGGGGGACGATTGTCAGCAAAACAGGCAATCGCACCCCCTCTTCGCGTGGCTAGAGCAGCGCGATCACTTCAAGGTCAGCAGATACGCGACCAGATCCTCAATCTGTGTCGGCGTCAGGGCCTTACCGAAGGTCTGGGTCATGATGCCGGGGACAAAGCTCTCGACCACGTAGGAGTTCGGGGCTGTGATCGACGTGCGGATGTACTGCGCCGCCGACAGCGCGGCGACCCGCGTCTCGGCACGAGTCGCGACACCGCTCAGGCTCGGGCCGATCAGCGTGCCGCTCCCCGGATCGACGTTGTGACAGGTGCTGCAGGCGACCGCGCCGACGAGCACGGCCTCGGCGGGCATGCTGGTGAAGAGGGCCTGGCCCGCCACCGCATCACCCGTATTCTGGAGCGGCCCGGCCTCCGCCGGGCTAACGGTTGGGGCGGGGGTCGGTGTGCCCCGCGCGCTGACGATGAGCGGGGCGGATGCGGCGGTTGTCGTGGCGATGGCGGTCGGAGCGACCGTCGCCACGGGCGTGAGCGCGGCAGCGGGAGCCGCCGGTACGGGCTGCGTCGTCGCCGGGCTGCTGCCCTGGCTGCGGGCGATGGTGAGTGCGATGATCGTGCCAATGCTGATCAGGCCCACCAGCACGGCGGCGATGATCAGGGTGCGGGTGGTCGGGTCAAGGGTGGATGCGCCAGCGCGCGCGGCGCGCGGCGACGCGTACGACGGACGAGGGTCATTAGAAGGGCGCCAACTCATAGCCGTAGCTCCTTGCGCTACTGAAGATCGGGAACACCACACGATGCACAGGTAGGTGCGTACGAGCACACCAGAACAGCCCCAGCGAAGAATCGCTGAGGGGCAGCCCGAGGCTGTGCTCGCCGAACCTCGCGCGTTAAGCCAGCGTGGAACGGAGGCCGATCTTCGGTGGGGGAGCGGAGGGTTTGATGATGTGCTGGGGGGCACGTGCCCGAGAGGCCATGATGATGGTCGTGATGACGATGATCAGCACGAACGAGACCGCGCTGAG
>JBAXMH010000485.1:0-1622 GCA_037134395.1 Chloroflexales bacterium | reverse complement strand
GCGGCGATCACGCCGGCCAACGCCCGCTTCTTCGCCTCGCCCCTGCCGGTGGTGCTGCACATCGTCAGCGTCAGCCTCTATGCCATCCTGGGCGCGTTCCAGTTCGTCCCCGGCTTGCGTCGGCGGCGGCACGCCTGGCACCGCATCGCCGGGTGGATCCTGATCCCTTGTGGGCTGATCGTCGCCCTCTCCGGGCTGTGGATGACCCTGTTCTACCCCTGGCCAGTGGGCGACGGGGCGATCCTCTATGGCCTGCGGCTGCTCTTCGGCTCGGCGATGCTCCTCTCCATCATCCGCGGTATCGCCGCGATCTGGCAGCGGGACTTTGCCGCACACGGCGACTGGATGCTGCGCGGCTACGCCATCGGCATGGGCGCGGGCACGCAGGCCCTGGCCCTGATGGCCGGGGAAATCATCGCCGGCCCGCCGAGCGAGCTGCGCCGCGCGCTCCTGATGGGCGCGGCCTGGGTGATCAACCTTGCCATCGCCGAATGGATCATCCGCAGGCGTCCGGCCCGCCCGGCCCGCACCGCAGCAAAGGAGCGCATCAATGCCTGACGGAGTAGCCATTCGCGCCCAGGATCTGCAGAAGCAGTTCCGCGCGGTCTCCGCGGTTCGTGGGGTGAGCTTTGAGGTTCGTGCCGGCGAGATCTTCAGCCTGCTGGGGCCGAACGGCGCAGGGAAGAGCACGACGATCGCGATGCTTTCGTGCCTGCTCCCGCCGACTCAGGGCGATGCCTCTGTCTGTGGGCATTCCATTCGCCAAAGCCCTCAGCGTGTGAAGGCCTGTCTGGGTGTGGTTCCTCAGGATATTGCCCTCTATCTGGATCTGTCTGCCCGCGAGAACCTGGAGTTCTGGGGCAAGATGTATGGACTGCGTGGCACCGCCCTGCGTCAGCGCGTGGCTGAGGTCCTGGAGATCATCGGCCTCACCGAGCGCCAGAAAGATAAGGTCGGAACGTTTTCGGGCGGGATGCAGCGCCGGGTGAACATCGGCGCGGCCCTGCTGCACCGGCCGGACGTGATCATCATGGACGAGCCGACCGTGGGCATCGATCCGCAGAGCCGGCGGCACATCCTCGATAACGTCAAGGAGCTGAACCGGCAGGGGATGACCGTGCTCTACACCACCCACTACATGGAAGAGGCCCAGGAGCTTTCCCACCAGATCGCGATCATGGACCAGGGCAAGGTTATCGTCTGTGGCACCCACGCCGAGCTGATCCGGCTCGTCGGCGAGCGAACCCGCCTCGATCTTACGCTGGATACCGAGGCTGATGCCCTGGTAGGGTGCTGGCGGAACATTGCGGGTGTTCACAGCCTCTCGGCAGACCACGGCCGGCTCACCTTATTGGTTGACGACAGCAACCTCGTCCTCCCGCGCCTGTTTGAGACTGCCGCACCGTTTGGCGTGCGTATCACCTCGGTCACGATCGAGGAGCCGAACCTCGAGGCGGTCTTTCTGCACCTGACCGGCAAAGCATTGCGAGATGAACCATGAAGACGCTCACGATCGCTGCCAAAGATCTCACGCACATCTTCCAGAGCGTTTTCTCCCTGGTGATGATGTTCGGCGCTCCGCTGATGATCACCGGGCTGCTCTCCTTTGCCTTTGGCGGGCG
>JBAXMH010000484.1:0-1654 GCA_037134395.1 Chloroflexales bacterium | reverse complement strand
CCGACCGTATTGCGCCGCTTGCTTTGCGTCTTCGCGCCTTTGCGTCAAAACTCGACGACAAGGCTGTACCACAGGCTGATCAGCAGGCTGCGTACGGACGAGGCGCTGGTGCCGAGGGTGCGGATGAGGATGCCGCAGTTGTTGGGGAGGATCGCCGCACCACCGTTGTCCCCGCAGAGCTGTGCGGCCCGTGCGCAGAGAACTTCTGAGGGAAGGCTGTCACCGAGGAGGTAGAGGCTGCCGAGTACCGGCGTTGCGCTGAATATCCCGGTTACGGATGGATGCGCGTGACGCGGTTCGATGCGGGCACGTTCGGCGGCGAGGCAGGTGCCAGCCTGATCGTAGATCTCTAGCAGCGACTCGAAGCGCGTGAACTGAAACATCTCGCCACGGGCCAGCCGCCCCGGCACAAGGATATCGAGCAACACCAGCCGCGCCCCCGGTGCGAGATCAACCCGCAACTCCTGGCGAAAGCACGCATCTGCGAACAGGATGAGCGGCTGGGGGAGCCAGAGCAGGTGGCTGTCAACACCCAGGCGCAGCCGGGTCTCCTGGGTCGCTGTCCCGGCGGGCATGGCGTAGACTTGGGTTGCTGCTGCGCCGCTGATGGTTGCCTCGGCCCCGGCCCTTAGCTCCACCTGAATACGATTATGATCACCGGCGAGAATACCGCCCAAATGCAGCATTGTCAGGTTCGCCCGCCCAGGGTGAGCCGGATCATCGTAGCGCAACCGCGATATCTGGAGCGGTGGCACGGCTAGGCTGCGGTGCAGGCGTGTCGTCTCGCCATCCTGCACGAACAGCAGGTCAAGCTGTCCCTCGGCGTGACGTGCGCTGGTAGTCATGTCTGATTCATCTGTAGCAGCGCCCGCGTGATCATATCCAGCACAGCGCTGATCCCCTCGCCGGTGCGACAGTTTGTGAAGAGGAAGGGACGCCCGCCCCGCACTAGGCGCGAGTCACGCTCCATCACCTCCAGGCTGGCACCTACGTAGGGCGCGAGATCGGTCTTGTTGATCACCAGCAGGTCGGCCCGGATCAGCCCCGGCCCACGCTTGCGCGGGATCTTGTCGCCGCCAGCCACGTCAATCACGAAGATCGCGTAATCCACCAGCGCCTTACTGAATGAGAGGGTCAGGTTATCGCCGCCGCTCTCCAGCAGCAGGATGCGTGCATCGCTGTAGCGGGCCTCTAGTTCGGCGGCGGCAGCCATATTCATAGTCGGGTCGTCGCGCACGGCGGTATGGGGGCAGGTGCCGGTTTCGACACCCACCACG
Organism: Chloroflexales bacterium; assembly: GCA_037134395.1. Lineage (GTDB taxonomy): Bacteria > Chloroflexota > Chloroflexia > Chloroflexales > Chloroflexaceae > Oscillochloris. The sequence goes on along the minus strand of JBAXMH010000484.1, from coordinate 377 downwards.
CGGGCCGGGTCGAGGATGCCGGCGAGGGTGCGCCGCACATGTTCGGCGTCTTCGCGGGTGACGATGTCGTTGGTAATCACCAGGGGCGGGTAGCCGGCTTTCAGCAGTAGCGGCACCAGCGACTCGATCAGCGCGGTCTTGCCAGAGCCAACCGGCCCACCGATACCGACGCGGGGGATGCGTCCGCGTCTGCCGGTGGATGGTGTGGCGACAGGTTCGTCTTCGTGGCTGTGGGAGTCGTGGTGCATAATCTCAGGTTTCAGGTGCCAGGTTTCAGATGCCAGTCGGATCGCATCAGAAAGCCTTGCGTATGCCTCATGGTAATACTTTTCGAATAACGATTCTGTCGCCGCTCAGCCCTCACCCCCCAGCCCCCT
>JBAXMH010000483.1:0-1667 GCA_037134395.1 Chloroflexales bacterium | reverse complement strand
CCGCCTACAGAATTATTTTGCGCTCACTGATCATGCGTAAGCGCATCTTGCGGTAGAGTTCATCGTAGTTTAGGCGACCCATCGTGATCTCGTATTTGTACGCCTGGAGCATTTTATGGATCTCGGCATCCAGCCGCTCCTCGATCATCAACTCATCGGTGATGATCTCACTGACCGCCAGGCGCAGATCGCTATCGCTGCCCTGGAAGAGGACGCCATCAATCTCGGCGAGCTGATCAACGATAGCGGCAGAGAGCAATTCGATCTTCTCAGGTGAGAGCTTCATCGGAACCTCATTGCGGATTGTGGATCACACCCCTACACTATAACACTTCCGCAATCCGCCATTGTTCTAGATCTAATATTTTTCAAATAAGACAAGGTTTCAGGTGCCGGGTTTCAGGTGTCAGGCCGAGCGCATTAGAAAGCCTTGCGTATGCCTAAACTGTAAAGTATCCGTGAACCTTGTCTAAGGAGTTTACCGCCGCTCAGCCCTCACCCCCCAGCCCCCTCTCCCAGAACGGGAGAGGGGGAGCCGAATGCACTCTGGTGCAGAATCTCCCCTCTCCCCCGGTGGGAGAGGGGCAGGGGGTGAGGGGGAAAGGTCGGCATGAGATCTGCTTATCCGAAAAGTATTGGACCTAAATCACCCGCTCGTTGCCACCGTCAACCGGCACCTGGGAGGCGGTGGTTTTGGCGAACAGCGGGCCGCACATCTCGGCGGCAAGCTCGGCAACATCGCGGCTGGTGACTTCAACCCGCAGGACGTTGTTGGTTTTGTACTGCTCGACGGTTAGGCCGTAGTTTTTGGCCCGGGCCTGGAGGACTTCTTCTGTCCAGAGGCCGGTGTCGAAGACGGCGTTGGGGTGCAGGGAGTTGACTCTGATTCTGTCTTGGCCCCACTCTAGGGCGACCACCCGTGCAAGCTGGTTGAGCGCCGCCTTCGATGCCGAGTAGGCTCCGGCTCCCGGCCCTGGTGCGGGGACGTTCTTCGAGCCGATAATCGCGATTCGCCCGCCACGCGGCGCACGCTTGAGCAAAACGTGGGCCTCGCGCATGAGGATCAGGTTCGCGTCCAGGTTGATGGTCATCGTCCTGCGCCACTCAGCGGTGGGCATGTTCTCGATACGCCGGGATGGCGGGAAGATGCCGGCGTTGAGGATGAGCATATCCAGGCCGCCAAAGGCGCGGGCGGTGCGCTCTAGGGCGGCAATAAGCTGCTCCTCGCTGGTGACATCGCAGCGCACACCCAGGAAGTCGGGGCGGTTGAAAAGCTGCTCGATGGCCGGGTTGATGTCGAGGCCGACGACCGCCGCGCCACGGGCCAACAGCGATTCGACGCACGCTTTGCCGATGCCGGATGCCGCCCCCGTGACAAGGCCAATCTCGCCGGTAAATACGGGCGGGCGACCCAGACGTGTGAGCTTGGCCTGCTCTAGTTCCCAATACTCGAAGTCAAAAACCTCGGCGACAGACTCGGATTGGTAGGACTCCAGAGCTGTGGCCTGCTCAATGATCGCCATTGTATGACGATAAATGTCACCAGAGATACGCGCCTCCTGAGAGCTGCGGCCCGCTGCAACCATACCCAGGGCCGGGTCGAGAATCACTCGCGGGGCTGGGTCGAGCATGGTGAGGGCGAAGCTGGCGCGGGCCTGATGTTCCTG
>JBAXMH010000482.1:0-1668 GCA_037134395.1 Chloroflexales bacterium | reverse complement strand
CGCCTATGCGCCGCACCGCCGTCCTTTTCTGCCTGCTGCTGATCTGCTCCGCCTACACCCTGCCGCGCTGGGCCGATTGGAACCAGAACTCGCGGCTGGATCTGGTGCTGGCGATGGTGGACGATGGCACGGTCAGCATTGATCGTTATGTCGCCAACACCGGCGACTACGCCCTCTACCGGGGACACACCTACAGCGATAAGCCGCCGGGTCTCTCGCTGCTGGCGCTGCCCGCCTACATGGCCCTGAGCCCGATCCTCAATCTGCCGCCGGTGGCCGAACGTCTTTCTCGACTCGGTCGTGTCGGGGCGCTAGAGAGTAGCCTGCGCGCCGAAGGGAGTGGGCTGCGCGAGGATAAGCTGCGCGTGGCGCTGGTTCAGTACCTGCTTACCTTGCTGGCTGTGGCCACGCCTGCGGCGGCGCTGGGAGTCCTCTTCTACCGGCTCTTGCTGCGCCTGGGCGCGAGCGAGTCGCTGGCGGCTCTGGGAACTTTGGCCTATGGCCTGGGGACAACCGCCGCGCCCTACGCCGGTAATTTCTACAGCCATCAGCTCTGCGCGGCCCTGCTGTTCGGTGCCTTTACCCTCGCGTGGCCAGAAGACTCTGTCCGACGGCTTGATGGTGCGCGTGGCCTGCTCTGCGGGCTGCTGCTGGGCTGGGCCGTGATCAGCGAGTATCCCGTGGCCCTTGCGGCAACTGTGATCGGCGTCTACGCCCTGGTTCGGCGCGGGCCACGCTGGATTATTCCCCTCGCGGTCGGCGCTGCCTTGCCTGGATTATTGCTTGTTACTTATGATATAAGAGCCTTTGGGACGATCTTTCCGGTTGGCTACGCCTACTCGGCCCTCTGGCAGGATCAGCATCACACCGGCTTTATGAGTGTCACCTACCCGCACCCTGCGGCGCTGTGGGGACTCACGTTTGGCCTGTTCCGTGGGCTGTTTGTGCGCGCTCCCTGGCTGCTGCTGGCGCTCCCTGGTTTCCTCTCCTGGTGGCGCATGGGTCGCCTGCGGGCCGAGTGGTGGGCGTTGCTGCTGGTGGTTCTGCTCACCCTGCTCTTCTACGGCTCCTCGATGATGTGGTGGGGCGGATTTGCCGCCGGGCCGCGCTATATCGTGCCGATGATTCCCTTCTTGGCCATCCCCGCCGGATACTGGGTCGCCACGCACTGGCAGCGCTCGGCCCACCGTGCGTTGTCGGTGATCCTGATCGTCCTGTCGGTCGGTATGGTGTGGCTGGAGACATGCGCAGGCCAGAGTTTTCCACCGGACACGATCACAAATCCGTGGATCGGCTACGTGCTGCCTGCCTGGGTCACTGGCGATAGTGCCCGCAATCTGGGCATGGCCCTCGGGTTGCGCGGCCCGGCCAGCCTGTTGCCTTTGGTGGTGATCGTGATCAGTGCGGGTATGTTTCTGCTCTGGACAAGGCGCACTCTTGCGCCCACGACAGCATCCGCCGTCGCTGGAGAATAGATCCTTATGCAGATCCTCCTGCTCACCCAGGTGTTGCCCTACCCGCCCGACAGCGGGCCGAAGGTGAAGACCTACCACCTGCTGAGACATCTCGCGGCCCACCACGAGGTTACGCTGGTCTCCCTGGTGCGCTCGCCCGCCGAGGTTGCCCGCGCCCAGGAGTTGCGTGATCTCTGCGCCGAGGTTCATACGG
>JBAXMH010000481.1:0-1671 GCA_037134395.1 Chloroflexales bacterium | reverse complement strand
CGCGGGCGGCAGCGATGACCGGTGCATCTACCTCTGGTGCGACTGGCACCATGACCAATACGGCGACCATGAGCGGCACTATGCCGATGAGCAACACGGCGGCCTTGAGCGGCACTATGCCGATGAGCAACACGGCAGCCATGAGCGGCACTATGCCGATGACGACGACGGTGAGCGGCGGCACGAGCGCGGCCTACCTGACGATCACCAACAGCGGCGGCACCGCCGACGCGCTGATCAAGGCAGAGAGCGATGTGGCGAATTCCGTTGAACTCCACACGATGACGATGGTGGACAATGTGATGAAGATGACGCCGGTGGAGAAGATCGAGGTTCCGGCCAACGGTAAGGTCGAGCTGAAGTCGGGCAGCTTCCACGTGATGCTGATTGGCCTGCGCCACGATCTGAAAGAGGGCGAAGTGGTGAAGCTGACCCTCACCTTCCAGAACGCGGGCAAGATCCAGGTTGAGGCACCGGTGCGTAAGCCCTAGCCTATCTTCCTGGTGAATAGAGCAGTCTTCCCGTTATGAAGGGGAGTCAAGGCTTCAGCCGACGAGAGCCTTGACTCCCCTTCACGGCTTCGAGAGGATTGCAATGGAGATCGCCATGATCCGTGTACGATCCATCCTCGTGCTGATTGCGCTCACCTTGCTGCTGAGCGCATGCGCCAGCGCACCGGCAGCCGCCCCGACCGTAGCCAGTACCGAGACCGATGTTCCTACGGCGGGGACGCTGATCGATCCGCCCAAACCTCTGAGCGACTTTACTCTGGCCAGTAGCGAGGGTGGCAAACCGCTGAGTCTGAGCCAACTACGCGGTAAGCCGGTGCTGCTCTATTTTGGCTATACCTTCTGCCCTGATGTCTGCCCGACAACGCTGGCAGAGTTTATCCGAGTCAAGAAAGATCTTGCCAGCCGAGCCGATCAGCTTGCGGTGCTGATGGTGAGCGTTGACCCCGAGCGCGATACGCCGGCGGTGCTGGAACGCTATATGAAGGCGTTTGATCCGAGCTTTATCGGCATGACGAGCGATGAGGCGACGCTACGCCGGATCGGTGGCGAGTACGGGCTCTTCTACCAGCGCCAAGCGGTGAGCGGCAGTTCCGCTGCTTACCTGATGAATCATAGCGCCGCATCCTACCTGATTGATCCGCAGGGACAGCTACGGATGATCTACAGCTACGGCACGCCGCACACGGTGATCGCGCCTGATGTGGAGCGACTGCTTGCGGAGAGACGCTAGGACAGCTTTCTGGAAGTTCGTACCGGGTTGTGGATGTATCCCGCCCGTGCAGATTCGGTGGCCGGGTTCCGGCGGCCGGACTCCGGAACCCGGCCACCGAATCTTGGACACGAAGGCCATCACTAAACCCGATAGGAATTTCTGGAACCCTGTACGAGGAGACAGCACATGGCACGCATGATCCGCACATTGATGGGGCCGATCCTGCTGGCACTCTGCCTCACGTCCTGCGCTGCCTCGATACTCCCGCCCCTGGCCGATGGTTTCGTGCGCGCACAGCAGGCGCATGAGGGCCTGACATTCACCCTCGACAGCCCATCTGCTCCTCAGGTGAACACAACCCAGCATTTGCGCGTCACCCTTCTTGATGCAGACGGTCGCCCTGTGGAAAATGCGAATGTCTATTTCGATATGACGATGAATATGCTC
>JBAXMH010000480.1:0-1675 GCA_037134395.1 Chloroflexales bacterium | reverse complement strand
GAGCTTCGCTCTGCGTGACACATACCACCAAAAACGGGATAATAGAGATCTGCGTCCCTAAAGAGAGAGATCGTCAGCGTGCGCCGACGGCGGCGGCGAGTTCGCGCTCAACAATACCGACGATGAGGTCATCAAGGCGCTCGACGCTGTAGGGCTGTGCGCCCGCCTCTAGGGTGGTACTCTCGCCGGGGGCACCAGAACTCTGGCCAGACTGGTACGTGAGGAAGACGAATCCGGCCATCGTCTGCTGGGCGAGCTGACGGAAGACATATTCGGCGGGGGCATCGGTGCTGCTGGCGGCAATCGGGTAGATCTTCACACCACGGGACACCGCCTCGCGGGCACCGTCAAGGTAGGTGAACTGCATCTGGCGATCGGTGTGCGGCCCGGCGTCGGATACCAGGAAGGTGAGGCGCACGGCGGGCTGGTCGCTCCAACTGGCCTGCGAGATCGCGTCGTACAGCGCTGCATCCATGGCCTCGGGGGTGTCGCCGCCGCCCTTGGCCGCAAGCTGGTTGAGGCTCGTGCGGAACTGGCCCAGGTCGGTGGTGAAGTCGGTGGGACGAGTCACATATTCATCGCCCTGATCACGGTAGGCCACCAGTCCGTAGCGGATCTGCGGGCGCGGGGTGAAGGCGTCTATCCGCTGGGCGATACTGTCAATGGTCTGCTGGATGCGGCTAAGCTCGTCACTCATACTGCCGGTGGTGTCGAGCAGGAAGAGCAGATCGAGGCGCAGGGCGGAATCGCGCTGCACGCCGCGTAGTCCGATCTCAACATGCCCGCCCGTGCTGCGATTAAAACTAGTTTCGGCGTTGGCGCTGCCGTATTCGGCTACGGCGCGGAAGCCAGTGACGTTGGGGCTAACGCCGAGGGTGCGGGGCAGAAAAATCGTCTGACCACCGGCGTAGGTGCGGCCACGGAAGACGACTTGGCTATCGGCGTAAATGGTGACGCGGGCGTCGAGGATGGGGCGCTGGTTGTCGTCAATCACGCTGATCAGGTAGCGCTCGCTCACATCGGCGGTGCGAATTCCATCGCCCTGGTAAGATGTGAGGTAGTTGAGATACTCGCTAAAGCGGTCGTTATCATTGATCTCACCGGCCTTGAGGCTGGCCTCCTGGCCCAGGGGCCGCGCCGCCGAAGAGTTTGTGCTGGTGGCAGCGGCGGTGGGGACGGCGGCGGCAACCTCACCGGCGGCGGTATTGCCCATAGCAGCGGGTGGAGCGGCGGCATCGGCGGCGGCAGGCGCGGCAGTGGCTGCTGCCGCACTGGAGGGAGCTTCCTTCATCGCAGCGACGGGCGCGGCAGTGGCGGCAGGTGCGGCGGTGGCGACAGGCGCGGAGGTGGCGTGTACAGATCCGCCGTCACTCCCAGTTCCCCCTTCCCCTCTCCCTGGTACCCCAGAGAACCCAGAATTGATAGAGGAGAAGACCTGTGGGGATTGATTACCACCGCATGCGGCAATCAGAGACAGGGACGTGGTGAGCAAGAGGGCGATGGTAGCGCGGGATCGGGCGAAACATAATTTCATTGGAAACCTCCTCGGAGTGAGAATCTGACGTTCTGTGTCAGAGACGAAACCGGCTCCGCGAATGTTCCGATCCTGAGACAAGGGGTCAGGGGTCAGGGGTCAGGGGTCAGGGGTCAGGGGTCAGGGGTCAGGGGTCAGGTT
>JBAXMH010000479.1:0-1681 GCA_037134395.1 Chloroflexales bacterium | reverse complement strand
GGCTATTCTCACCCCAGCCGCTCGCGCACGGCGGCGATGATCGTCTCGTGTTCGGGGAACCCGCCCTCGCGGTACATCGAGTGGATCAGGTCGCCGTCAACCACCACATCGAAGGAGCCATCCTGCCAGGGAATCAGTTCAATCGCGGCCAGATCGTAGACGAATGCGTTCATCAGCGCCAAGGTCAGGGCTAGGGTCTGTGGCTCGTAGCCGCAGGCCGCGCAGTACGTGATGCTGATCTTGATCATCGGCTTACCGGCACTGCGATCACGCTTCTGGGGCAGGTGAGGCCGGGTTGGCACCGCGTGCGTAGACTCCGTGGCCTGAATACCACCCGAGACAATCGCCCGCAGCTCACGCACCACCTCGCGGTCGGAGAAATGGCGGTGTTCCTCGCGGAAGGTACCAAATGCCTGCATCAGACGCAGCCGAGCTGCCTCAGGCAACTCACCAATGGCCGTATCGGGCGCAACCCCGGCAAAGGCGGGGTCTTCGGCGTAGAGCTGTGTGAACATCTCGGCCTGGAGTGCGCTTACGCTCGCCGGGCGCTCGATCCAGTGGCCGATTGGGTTGAATGACTCATCGAAAAAGGCGAAGACCGGGATCGCACGGTACTTGCCCTCCTTGAGATACTGGTCAATCAGATCGAGGTTCTGGTCGCGCAGGAAGATCCGCAGGTTCAGCTTGCCACTGATCGCCGCCAGGGCATTCAGCACCGGCAGACTGTTGATCATATCACCACACCAGTCCTCGCCGATGGCCATAACGTTCAATGTAGTCGGCAGGCCCGTAAAAAACTCCAGATCCGCCCCGTCTAGGTCGAGGGTCTGCTCATTGGCTTCCAATCGCTCACGGTTGCGGGTCATCTGAGCCTTATAGGCGTTGTAGGTCATGCCTTGGGCGAAGCGATCTACAGTGATTGACATGATGTTCTCCGTATCGAGATCTTGTGGCAGTAGGGCATAAGTAACCATGTCACGCTGAGCGAAGCGAAGCGTGACATGAGGGAATTAGCAACCGCGTGCATTCGGATCCCGGCCACCTGCAAGCGAGCGACCTGCCATCAGGCTAGGAAATTTCTGAGCAGATCCTTGCCGCTGGTGGTCATGATCGACTCGGGGTGAAACTGCACCCCCTGGACAGGGTACTCGCGGTGGCGCAGACCCATGATCAGACCGTCGTCCGTCCAGGCTGTCACCTCAAGCTCAGCGGGCAAATCCTCGCGGCGGACGATCAGTGAGTGGTAGCGGGTAGCAAGGAAGGCGTCGGGCAGGCCAGCGAAGACGCCCTGGCCCGCGTGGCGGATCGGCGAGACCTTGCCGTGCATCACCTGGGGCGCACGTACCACCGCGCCGCCGTAGGCCGCGCCAATGGACTGGTGACCAAGGCAGACTCCCAGGATAGGCACGTGGGGGGCCAGTTCTTGGATAAGCGCAATGCTAATGCCGGCCTCACTCGGTGTACACGGCCCAGGGCTGATCACGATCCGGTCGGGCCGCATGGCCGCAACCTCGGCCACACTGATCGCATCATTACGGTACACATCCACCGTCGCCCCCAGCTCGCTGAGGTACTGGTAGATGTTATAGGTGAACGAGTCATAGTTATCCAGCAACAGCACACGCACGATGTCCCTCATCTCCTGAGAAGCTGTCTGAAAAGGTCACTCATCCCGCGATTC
>JBAXMH010000478.1:0-1687 GCA_037134395.1 Chloroflexales bacterium | reverse complement strand
GGGTGTGACCAAAATCTGTAGATGGCCTAGAGTAGCTTCAAGGTATTACGGTTTCATCCCGTCCTGATGCGGTAAAACGAGTGTGTGTACTCCGCCATCTGCGGCGTTGACGCGTGGCAAGGGGAAGATGTTGAGGGTTCGACCAACCTGCGAGATAATCGGAGTCATCAACAAGCCGATAGCATGCAGGAGGCAGACGATGGCCCTCAACACCGAGTCGATTGTACCGCAGCTGCGCCGCGACTTCGAGACCTTGGTCGACTATGTCACCGGCCCGGCGAGTGCCGAACACGCGGTCTACACGGTGGAGTTACACCTGTTCCGGAGCTTGCTGGCTCTGGGGGCTGCGTTGCTGGGTCTGTTCTTTCGCACCCGCGCGGCAGCCCGTCCGCCGACCCCCGTGGCCCCCGACGGGCAGCCGATGACGTTTCACGGCCGCCGCTCTGTGCGCTACATCTCCATCTTTGGCGCGTTGTGGGTGCCCCGCCATTATTTCACGGCCACCGGACAGGCAAGCGCCACCCCACTTGATGCCGAGCTCAGCTTGCCTGCGACTGCGTATTCCGATCTGCTGCGCGAATGGGGTGCCTATGGCGACACGGAACAGGCCTATCGTGAGAATCAGACCCTCTTGGAACGCCTGTTGGGGCTGACCGTGTCAGTGCAGACCCGCGAACAACAGATGGTGCGCTCGGCGGTCGATGTGGACGCCTTTTATGCCCAGCCGGTGGCGGCAGCTGACCCGACGACGGAGGGAACCATTCTGGTCGCGCAAGCCGATGGGAAAGGGGTGCCGATGATCAAGGACGCTACGGCCCAGCCGGTGCGCCTCGGCAAAGGGCAGAAGCGGGGCACCAAAAAAGAGGCCATTGTCACCGCCCTCTACACGGTGGCCCCCTACGTGCGGACGGCGGACGAGGTGGCCGATGCCATCCTGCACGCCACCGACCCGGCATTGGTGCGCCCGCGCCCGCGTCCGGTGGGCAAAGAGCAGCACGCGACGCTGGCGGGCAAAGCCACCGCCTGTGCCGACCTCGCGGCGCGTGCGGCGCCGCGCGACGGGGCGCACATCCAGCATCGGGTCGCACTCACCGATGGAGCCGAGGCGCTCCAAGATCAGATGCAGGCGCAGTTGCCCGGCTACACGCTCGTTGTGGACATCATCCATGTGAACGAATACCTCTGGGATGCGGTCAACGCGCTCTTGGGGGAAACCCATGTCGGGCGCACGGCATGGATACGCCCCAAGCTCGTGCAGTTGCTCCAAGGCACGACGATGGACGTCATCACGGCGCTGGAGGCGGAGGCCGCCAGCTCGACCTGTACCGAGACCCAACGCAAGGCCCTCCTACGGACAAGTGGGTATTACCGTCGCAACCAGCCGTATAGGCACTATGACGACTATCTGGCCCAGGGGTGGCCGATTGGCACGGGCGTGGTGGAAGGCGCGTGTGGGCACCTGGTCAAAGATCGCATGGAAAAGGCAGGTATGCGCTGGACCATCGCTGGTGCGCAAGCGGTGCTTGACCTCCGGGCCGTCCGGCTGAATGGCGACTGGGATGCCTACTGGATCTTCCATCGCCAGCAGCAGCACCAGCGTTTGTATGCCACTTCGCCCGCCGCATTGCCGGAAGAGCAGCTTTTCCGCCAAGCCGCATGAGCGATCTACATGTTTTGGTCACACCCA
>JBAXMH010000477.1:0-1738 GCA_037134395.1 Chloroflexales bacterium | reverse complement strand
GGAGCATCGCCCTTCGTCCTGCTGGTCTGGCTCAGCGTACCCCTGGCCCTGAACCTGATTGACCGCGTCGGCAAGCAGCGCGGCCGCCCGCTCAACCTCGCCCTGCGCGACACCGGACGCCTGCACATGGTTTTCGGTGTCCTGCTGACGCTGGGGTTATTGTTGGGATGATGGTAGGGGCGCGTCGCGACGCGCCCGTGCGCCGCGGCGCGCCCCTCCGAACATATTATGATCATCCCCGATTGGCTCGCCCGCCGCGCCGCCACGCACCCCAACCGCATGGCCCTCTTCGCCCCCGGCATCGCCTGGTCCTTCGCCGAGCTGAACCAGCACGCCGACGATCTGGCCGCACGCCTGGTTGCCCGTGGCCTGCGCCCCGGCGACCGCCTGGCCATCCTCGCCGCCAACTGCGCCGATTATGTGGCCCTGGTCCACGCCGCGCCGCGCTGCGGGGCCATCCTCGTCCCGCTTAATGTTCGTCTCTCCCCTGCCGAGCTTGTTTTTCAAACTGCGGACAGTGCCACCATCCTGCTCCTCACCGATACGCCACACATAGGTCTAGCTGCCCGCATCCCCTCCCCGGCCCTGGGTATTCTCTCGTTTGATGAACTCTGGCCCTCACCCCAGCCCTCTCCCTCTGGGAGAGGGAGTCGGATCTCCCCTCTCCCGGAGGGAGAGGGGCTGGGGGTGAGGGCCGAACAGCAATCAATCAATCTTGAATCTCCCCACTCCATCATCTACACCTCCGGCACCACCGGCGCGCCCAAGGGGGCTATGCTCAGCTACGGCAATCACTGGTGGAGCGCTACCGCCTCGGCCCTCAACCTTGGCCTGCACGCCGATGACCGCTGGCTGGCCGTACTGCCGCTCTTCCATATCGGCGGACTCTCCATCCTGCTGCGTGGCGCGATTTACGGTATCCCAGTGATGCTGCACGAGCGTTTCGATCCGGTCGCCGTCAACGCCGCCATTGATAACCAGGGCGTAACCATCATCTCCGTGGTTGCCACTATGCTCCAGCGCATGCTCGACGCACGCGGCGATACGCCCTATCCGCCGCACTTCCGCTGCGCCCTGCTCGGCGGTGGCCCCGCCCCCCGGCCCCTGCTAGAGCGTTGCGCCGCCCTTGGCGTGCCCGTCGTCCAAACCTACGGACTCACCGAGAGCAGTTCCCAGGCCGTCACCTTGGCCCCCGCCGACGCCCTGCGCAAGCTGGGTTCGGCAGGCCAGCCCCTGCTGCCGGTGGGCCTGCGCATTGACATCGCCGGGCGCGAGGCGGCACCCGGCGAAGTGGGCGAGATCCTGCTCAGCGGCCCAACCATCACCAGCGGCTACGTCGGCAATCCCGAAGCCAGCGCCGCCGCCCTGCGCGACGGCTGGCTCCACACCGGCGACCTGGGCCACCGTGACGACGAAGGCTACCTCTACGTGGCGGATCGCCGCAGCGACCTGATCATCTCTGGTGGCGAGAACATCTATCCCGCCGAGGTTGAGGCGGCCCTGCTCGCCCACCCCGCCATCGCCGAAGCTGGCGTCATCGGCCTGCCCGACCAACACTGGGGCCAGGTGCCGGTGGCCGCCGTCGTTCTGCGCAACCCCGCCACCGAAGCCGCCATCCTCACCGACCTGCGCGGTCGCCTGGCTACCTACAAATTACCTCGCCGCATCATCGTCCTGAGCGAACTGCCGCGCACCGCCTCCGGCAAACTCCAGCGCCACCTGTTGCGGGAACTGCTAG
>JBAXMH010000476.1:0-1744 GCA_037134395.1 Chloroflexales bacterium | reverse complement strand
TGCAGGGCATGGGGTGGTTTCCTTTCGCTCAGGTCAGAGGTGACACGATGGGCCTCCCCGCGCCCCCCGTGCTGCGCCGCAGCACGGGGGGCGGGTGTCGTCTCCGGCTACGCGCCCCTGGCGGGTGCCGCGCCGCCGCTGCGCTGCCGTGCCAGCACATCCTGCGCCCATCGGATGCTCTGACCGCAGAGATTCTGCGCCCACGAGCGCACATCGCGGGACAGGCTGATGCGCTTCAAATACTCCGCGTCGATCTGCTCCGCGCCGTCGGGATACTGCGCTTCCATCATCGTGACCGTGGTGGTCTGCTCCGTCCCCGCGTCGTACTCGCGGCCCGCGCCCAGCGGGAGCGCGATCCAGACGCAGGGGACTTGGCACCCGGCCACCGCATCCGCCGCTTCGCACATCTGGAGATGCACCATCAGGGCGGTGTAGAGATGATCGGTCATCGTGGACTTCTCCGAGAGGATTAGCGGTTCGTGGCACATCTCCCCCTTGACTTCCAGCAGCACCAACAGGCTGAGGTAGCTCGGCCCGTCGCCCCACACCGCGACGATCCCCGCCTCGCTCGCCATGCGGTCAGCGACCCGCACCGCCCCGCGCATTGTGGTCGCCAGCGGGCCGTAGGTCATCGGATAGAGCCGCACGGATTCCCCGAGTGACCAGTGGGTGACGAGGGCGGGTGCCTCGCCCTTGCGCGGGTGGCGGATGGTGATCTGCGGGATGCCCGCCGCCTGGGCGAAGGCGTCAAACGCCTCGCTCTTGCCCACCTGGACATGCCAGCCGACCAGCGACTCGAACCGCCCCCGGCTCCCTTTGTACTCGACGCGCCCGTTGGCCCATTGCAGGGCCGGTCGCTCGGCAACGGCGACATCCTCAGCTTTGTTGCGCCCGCGTTCGTTGCTCATGGTGATCTCCTTGTGGTGTCGTTGCACGTCGGTGTCGTCTACGCCGCCCGCCGACGCGGGCGCGTGGCCTCGATCAGCTCCATCTCTGCCTCCCGCTTACGGTCGAACCACCCTAGCACCTGCGCATTCTGCGTCTCGGCGCGGTAGCCATCCTCGCGATTCCATCCCACGGAGCCGATCACCACGCCGCCTACCTCGACCTCGAAGCGGAACGTGTGCAGGGAGCGAGGGCGGCGGTGGGTGGTCATGGGGTGGCTCCTTGCTTTCCTGTGGTGCTAATCTGTCGTTCTATAGTTGCAATTATACAGTGACTACTTGCTATTGTCAAGTAGCAAAGTGGATCTTGACAACGACAATACGGCATGATAAGATCGCCGCCGTAGTAGATCGCCGCAGCAGGAGAAGCGAGTATGGCGAGGATCATCATTGGAACACGCAGGCTACGCTATGAGGCGCAACAAAAAACCGGCGAACGCCTATCGACGCGCGCGGCTGCCGAAGGGATAACCGCCAAGATGCGGGAAATCAGCGGCGATCCTTCTGCGGAGATAGGACGCGCCCGCCTCACCAACTACGAATTGGGGAAAATTTTCGAGGTGAAAACCTTGGAACTGATGGGGATTTGCGCTTACTATAGCGAGATACTGGGGCGTCCAATTGGGACGAGTGACGTACTGGAGTATGACCCAGCAAATAACAAGAGGGCGCTTGATCTAGTCAGCCTTGCGGCCTAGATCAAGCGCCCTCCTGTTTGTGGCACCGCTGCGAAATTCTACAACGTCAGCGCTGCCACGATAGCCCTCTGAACCGAGAGCCGTATCCCATTCCTATGCCGC
>JBAXMH010000475.1:0-1753 GCA_037134395.1 Chloroflexales bacterium | reverse complement strand
ATCCGACTCCTCCCAGAAACGCTCGCTGAGGTAGCGGGCGGCGCTATCGCAGAGGATCGTCACTACCGTACCCTGGCGCAGATCGCGGGCCACGTACAGCGCCGCCGCAACATTTGCTGCCGCTGAGATACCCACCAGCAGACCCATGCTGCGGGCCAGATACCGGGCCATTGTAAACGCATCCTCGCTCATCACGGTAAGCAGCGCATCAGGGAGCGTGCTATCGTAAATGCCGGGGATGAGCCGGGTACTCTGCATATGCTTCACGCCCTCCAGGGCGTGATAGGGGCCATCGGGCTGTACGGCGATCAGGCGCATTGCGGAATTATACTCGCGCAGACGCCGGGCGGTACCCATAAAGGTGCCGCTGGTACCGAGGGCGGCCACAAAATGGCTCACCCTGCCCTCGGTCTGTTGCCAGATCTCGGGTGCGGTACTTTCGTAGTGGGCCTGCGGGTTAGCCGGATTATTGTACTGGTCCGGGTAGAAGTAGCGTTCCGGGTCGGCAGCCACCAGGTGCCGGATCGTGGTGATTGCGAGATCGGTGCCTTCTGCCGGGTCAGTGAGAATCAACTCTGCACCAAGGGCGCGCAGGGTGCGGATCCGCTCACGACTCGCGTTTGCCGGCAGCGCCAGCGTGACCGGGTAGCCGAGGGCCGCGCCAATGGTGGCGTAGGCGATGCCGGTATTTCCGCTGGTGGCATCGGCAATACGCATGCCGGGGCGCAGGGCACCGCTGGCCTCGCCGCTGCGGATCATCCATAGGGCCGGGCGATCCTTCACCGAGCCGCCGAGATTATACCACTCAGCCTTAGCAAAGATCTCCACACCGGGGGGCAGATCGGGGAAGGGGAGCCGTAGCAGGGGTGTATTGCCGATGAGATCCAGAGGTGTTGTCATACGTCCCGTCCAGCGCGATAGCGCACCAGTGCCGACTTGAGCGTGTTGAGGGCCAGAGTGGCGCAACGCGGACGTGCCCGCACCACCTCGTGGCCGAGCATCGTGAGGATGGCGTGATCATCCAGGGCATCAATCGTGTCCAGGGATGCGCCCTGGAGTTGTTCGCACAATAGCGAGGCGGCGGCCTGACTGATCGTGCAGCCGCGCCCTTCAAAGCTCAGGCCAGATAGCCCCGTGCCCGCCATATCAAATCTTAGATAGAGCGTTACGGTATCCCCGCAGTCGGGGATACCGCCCGAATGCACGAGGTCGGCACCCTCAAGGGGGCCGTAGTGACGCGGATGTTCGTAGTAGTCGAAGAGCCGCTCGATGATCTCCTGGCGATCCACGATCCGTCACCCCTACCCGTTATACGTCTTCTCTATTGGCAAGCCGACGCCGTTGCCCCACTCGGTCCAACTGCCATCGTAGTTGCGCACCTGGGGGTAGCCGAGCAGATACGTTAGCACGAACCAGGTATGCGAAGAACGCTCACCGATACGGCAGTAGGTGATCACGTCCTTGTCAGCCGTGATGCCCAGCTCGCCGTAGAGTGCGGCCAGTTCATCGGCGCTCTTGAATGTAGCATCCGCATTCGTCGCCTTAGCCCAGGGGATATTCACCGCCGTCGGGATATGGCCGCCGCGCAGGGTACCCTCCTGGGGATAATCGGGCATATGAATGCGCTCGCCGCTGAACTCCTGGGGGCTGCGCACATCCACTAGGGCCGTACCGACCTGGGCAATCTGGGCGCGTACCTGGTCGCGGAAGGCCCGGATCGTGGTGTCGTCGCGGGTAGGGATAGGGTAGTTCG
>JBAXMH010000474.1:0-1763 GCA_037134395.1 Chloroflexales bacterium | reverse complement strand
GTGCCTGCTCAATAATCCGGGGTAGCTTGGCAGATACCAGCGAGAGCGGGTATACTATCGCCGACCTAAACGCCACCGAACGAAGGACGACTGATGCTCGACGACCTCCAGCTTGACCAGATCGCTGACCCGCAGCTGCGGGAGGTGATCCGGCGGTTGATGAATCTGGTCGAGCAACTGAGCGCCGAGAACCAGCAGCTGCGGGACAAGGTTCAGCAGTTGCAGGATGAGAACAACCGCCTGAAGGGCGAACAGGGCCGTCCCAAGATACCCGCGCGTCGTCCTGATCCGGTTGACCATTCCTCGGAGGCCGAGCGTCACGTGCCGCGCGGGCGGGTCAAACGCGCCAAAAACGAGACCATCCCGATTGACCGTGAGGAAACGCGGGAAGTTGATCGCGATCTGCTGCCGCCCGATGCGGAGTTTAAGGGCTACGAGGAGGTGATCGTCCAAGAGGTCACCTTCCACACCGACAACGTGCGCTTCTCCAAGGAGAAGTGGTATTCGCCCAGCGAGCGGCGCACCTATCTCGCCGATCTCCCCACGGGGTACGATGGTCAGTTTGGCCCGACGCTGAAGGCGCTGATCTGGATCTGGTATTTCGCCAGCCAGATGACGGAGCCCAAGATTGCCGAGTTCCTGCACCACCTGGGCATCCAGATCTCCGAAGGGCAGATCTCGAACCTGCTGATCACGCAGCAGGACGAACGGCACGCCGAGAAAGGTGCGATTGCCGAGGCCGCCATCGCGGCATCGCCCTGGCAGCAGACCGATGACACCGCCACGCGGGTGAATGGCAAGGCACACCACTGCCATGTGATCAGCAACCCGCTGGCCAGCGTGTTTTACACGCTGCCCGGCAAGGATCGGTTGAGCGTCTTGGACGCCCTGCGTAACCAGCGTCCGCGCACCTACCTGCTGAATGCCGAAGCCGACACGTACCTCGACCGCATGCATCTGTCGGCGGGCGTCCGGCGCAATCTGGTGCATCTGCCGCGTGACATCGTGCGGGATGAAACGACCATCACGGCCCTGCTGGCCCAGCATGTGGCCACCGCAGGCCCGCGCCAGCAGACCTGGATTCGGGAAGCCATGACGGTCGCCGCCTACCACGCCGAGGTGGAGTTTCCGGTCATCCGGCTGCTGCTCTGCGATGATGCGCCACAGTTTGTCGGGCTGACCGAGGAACTGGCGCTCTGCTGGGTGCATGACGGACGTCACTACAAGAAGCTGCGCCCACGCTTCGGCGTGCATCTGACGGCGTTGACCACCTTCGAGCGCGACTACTGGGCCTTCTATCGGGAACTGCTGGCCTACCAGGCGCAGCCGACGGAGGCCGAGCGCGTGCGGCTGGGCACGGCGTTTGACACCCTGTTTACTCGCGTCACCGGCTATGACGACCTCGACGCCCGGATTGCCAAAACCCAGGCCAAGAAGGAGGCGTTGTTGCTGGTGTTGGTGCATCCCGAAATTCCCCTGCACAATAACGCATCGGAACTGGCGTGTCGGGCGCGGGTGCGCAAGCGCGACGTGAGCAACGGCCCGCGCACCGCCGAAGGGGCCAAGGCGTGGGATACCGGCATGACGATCGTAGAGACGGCCAAAAAGTTGGGCGTGAGCTTCTACGCCTACATCCACGACCGTATCTCCGGGGCCATGCAGATGCCCGCACTTGCCGACCTCATCACCGAGCGGGCCAAGACCCTCAACTTGGGTGCCTCCTGGGCGGAACCTGATCTTCCCCCGACTTATTGAGCAACTAC
>JBAXMH010000473.1:0-1765 GCA_037134395.1 Chloroflexales bacterium | reverse complement strand
TGGTGTTCCTCAGGTATTCAAAACGACCAGGGCACGATGCCCTGGCCGCTGGTCGGAGGGAGAGGTGGTCAGACCGCGACGGCGGGTTCGGACGGGATGACGGCGATGACCGTGGGCGGCAGCCGGTCGAACAGGCTCAGTACGGCGGCGTCGCTCAGAGGCGCGAGGACGGGCAGCCCCTGACGGACGCGGTCGAGCAGAGTCATCACATAGTCTAAAGCGGTGATCTCGCCCAGGTCGAGCAGCAGATCGAGGTCGTTGCGGGTGAGGTGGATGGTGCAGGTGGCGTGCATCGGGCTAAACCTTTCCAGGGATCCAGGGGAGGCCAGCCGCCGGGGTGACCGGCGCGGTCGGGCGGTTTCGGTCTGCCGCCTCAACCGCGTCCAGGTTTGCGGCGTCGTCGAGGGCCAGGGCGATCAGGGTGTGGGGCCGGCGGGTGAACCAGGGGCCGGTGAAGAGCCCCGGCCCGTCGATGGTGCGGCCGCCCAGGCCGACGATGCGCCCAGCGTAGGAGGGCTGGCCATCGTCGGCGACCCGGGAGAGCAGCAGGGCTATGCCGGGCCGGAGCGGGACGATGTGCTGCTCGTCGAGGCCGAAGTCGCCCTCGGAGAGCAGCATCTCGGCCCGCTCGCGCGGGGTGACGTAGTGGTACGCCTCGGCCACCTCGCGGGGGAGGCCCGCCACGTCGGCCAGAACCTCGGTGGGCTCAAGCCCTGCCAGGTAGGGCATCTGCTGGCAGAGCTGATGCCACAGCTCGCGGGCGAACTCGCGGGAGGAGATCAGGCCGCGCGTGTGCTGGCGGCCCAGGTCGTTGTGCTCGATGATGATCACGGTCGTTCCTCCGGGAATGGAAAGCGGCCAGGGCACGATGCCCTGGCTGCGTGGCGGTGGTCGTACGCGGGTTGCTCAGGAGTCCTGCACCTGCTGATAGGCATCGAGGGCCATGGCGATCAGCGCGCCGGGGGTGGAGGTGTGCCACGGGCCGCAGCTCGCATGATCGTGCACCCGTTCGAGCGGTCGCTCGATGCTCGCCAGATACCCGCAGAAATGGCGCTCGGGGCTCCGCGGGTTCCGATGCGCGTGGATGGCAATCAGCGTGTCCGGGCTAATCTCCAGGAAGAAGGTCTTCTCTTCCAGAACGAGCGGAAGGGTGAACAGCGCACGGGTCGCAGCCAGGATGCGTGCGGCGTCGGCGGTCATGTCAGGCGGTGCAGCGATGAAGGTATGGGTTCCCATGATGGCCTCCGGGACTCAAAGCAGCCAGGGCACGATGCCCTGACTGCGTGGCGGTGGTCTCGTCTCCTCCCCCTGCTCCTGACGGAGTTGGCGCTTCGCGGTCTGCCGATCGGTCTTCGATGTCTGGCGCTTCGCCGCCGTGTTGCCGGTGCGGCTCAAATAATGAACCGTCTTCCCGCCGCCGGCCTGAGACCGGCGTCCGTTTCCCGTGGCCATCGGTGATGCTCCTTTCGTGCGGGCGAGCGGGCGGGCCGGTGGCCCGCCCGCTCCGTGTCGTCCTACGCCTGGCCGGGCCAGATGGTGATCCCGTCGGGCGCGACCTGGGTGCGGACATCGTTGTAGCCGCGTGTGTTTCCCGAGGCGGCTGCCTCGTGCATCTCGTGGATGAACTCCCCCGTCACCGGGTTATCGACGGGGATCGTGACCGATCCATCGTCGTTGACCCGCACCCGGTACGGCGCACCGTAATGGGTCGGGTGCGGCATCTCGCCCGCGCCGTGGTAGGCAATCATGCCGAACCGGGCCAGAA
>JBAXMH010000472.1:0-1766 GCA_037134395.1 Chloroflexales bacterium | reverse complement strand
CTAAACAGACCGTGGCGCAGCAGCACCACGCCGGTTGTGCGCTCGGAAAGCTCAGCCTGAAAGATCGCCGCGCACTGTTTAGCCACCGGGAAGCCCGGTCGGACGTAGGGCACGATCACCACGCTATCGCCGTAGATCGCACGGATACGCTCCGCGCCGCTGGGGGTATTGGTAATCGCCAGCACCGCATCGGCGTGCGTATGGAAAACATACTTCGCCGGTAGAAGCGCGTGCAGCATCGCCTCAACCGAAACCGGGGGAGCAGAGGCGTCAACCACACTGCCGCGCAACTCGTTGAGCCACTGACTATCAGAAAGAGTCTCCAATGTGGTCAGACGGCGCAGGTGATCCAGACGTACCGGCGCGAAATCCTTCGCCTCGACCGTCGCCAGATCAGAGCCGCTGCCCTTCACGTAAAGCAGCGCCTCGGGTTCACCAAAAATAGTAGACCGTGCGATCTTCACCGACGTATTGCCGCCACCGTGCAGAACAAGATCCGGGTCTGCGCCGAGCAGCCGCGAGGCGTACACGCATTGGCCCAGGTCGCCGGGAAATTGTGCGGCGTCCTCGGGGTTCCATTGGTTGTGCATCGTATTTCACCCATAAGGGGAGGGTTTCAGGAAGGGCCCTGCCCTTCCTGAAACCCTCCCAATAACCGTGCGAAGACAAGGTCTCGGCGGAGCCAATTTTACGTGACAGTTTGTGCTGGCCCCCCCTCTCCCCCCTGCCCCCTCTCCCACCAGGGGAGAGGGGGAGATGTCGCATCAGGATGCGCAAGATCGGCTCCCCTCCCCCCGTGTGGGGGAGGGGCTGGGGGTGGGGGTTGTTTGGCAACAAACTGTCACGTACCTGAAACCGCGTCTAAGCAGGAACGACATCATTCGTGATCGTCTGGTAGAGATCATTGGCCTGCGCCGGGGTGAGCCCCTCGTGGATAAGCGCCTGGAGGCCACGGGCCGCCGCTACCGGGTGGGCATCCTGCCAGACATTCCGACCCAGGTTGACGCCAACCGCGCCACGAGTGATTCCGTCGTGGACAAACTCATAGACTTCAATGATCGTGTCGCACTTGGGGCCACCGGCGATCACCACCGGCACCGGGCAATTCTCGGCAACCTTGTGGAAATCTTCGCACCAGTAGGTCTTCACCGCTGTGGCGCCCAGCTCGGCGGCGATGCGGCAGGAAAGCGCCAGGAAGCGGGCATCGCGCTTCTCAAGCTCTTTACCCACGGCGGTGACGGCCATCACCGGAATGCCGTAGGGCTCGCACGAGTTGATCAGGTTAGCCAGGTTATTCAGAGTCTGGTGCTCAAAGTCGGAGCCGACAAAGACGGAGAGTCCGACAGCGGCGGCGTTCAGGCGGATAACCTCATCAATCGAGGTTGTCACGCTCTCGTTAGACAAGTCAGCGCCGATGATGCTGGAGCCACCGGAGACGCGCAGGATGATCGGCACCTTAATATTCGGGTCAATGCTGGCACGCAGCACGCCACGGGTGACGAAGAGCGCATCAACATAGGGAAGCAGCGGCGTAACCATCTCGCCGGGCTTCTCCAGGCAGCGGGTTGGCCCGAGGAAATAGCCATGATCCATCGCGAGGAAGAAGCAGCGCCCATCCGGCTTGGTGATCTGCGCCCAGCGATTCTGTTTGCCCCAGTCCATATCAGCGGACTCCTTCGTAGTGTCTATATGTCACACGGTTGACGTGAGGGAAAGCGGTTTCATTATACGGGCTACATTGTGGCTGTCAACTTAGCCGTATGGCG
>JBAXMH010000471.1:0-1766 GCA_037134395.1 Chloroflexales bacterium | reverse complement strand
GCTAGCGCGATGGTCTGATCATCAACATAGCGAATCAGATCGTTGGCTGCCGCCCATGCCGCCTCCTCGGTTTCGCGCACAATGACGTGCAGACGGACGCCGAAGCGCACCGTGCGGCCATAGGCGGCGGCCCGACGGCGCACATCTTCCACCTTCAACGCCACCCCCGCCAGTGGCTCGCCCCAGGTCAGATAACTATCTACATGCTTTGCCGCCACTTCGTGCGCCGCACGCGACGATCCCCCAAAGTAGAGCGGCGGGTAGGGCTTCTGCACTGGCGGGTAGAGCAGGCTCCCGTCCTCAATGTGCAGATGCTTGCCCTCAAAGGTCACATTCTCGCCGCTGACCAGTCCGCGCCAGACGGTCAGGAACTCGTCTACCTCTGCGTAGCGATCATCGTGGGATAGATGCAGTCCGTCGCCGGCCAGTTCAACCGGATCGCCACCGGCGACGATGTTGATCAGCAGGCGTCCATCCGAGAGACGGTCGAGGGTCGAGGCCATACGAGCGACCAAGGTTGGCGAGATCAGGCCCGGTCGCAGCGCAACCAGAAACTTCAGGCGCTGGGTTAGCGGTGCCAGGGCCGAAGCCAAGATCCAGGAGTCGTCACAAAAACGCCCCGTGGGCAGCAGTGCGCCGAAATACCCCAGATCATCAACCGCCTGAGCGATCTGCCGTAGGTAGGAGAACGTCGTCGCCCGTCCGCCGGTCGTGGTGCCCAGGTAATGCCCGTCGCCCGATGTTGGAATGAACCATAGAACATCCATAGTCTCTTTCCTCGTCCCTATTTCGTTGTGGATAGAGCCGCACACTTAATCATACACACAAATCAATCAAAATAATCTCACATGTGCGGAGTACCCCATCACCAATAGGCGGGCGATGGCGCGGTGTAAAGGTGCGGAAGGACAGCGCGCCCTAGCAGATCGAGAGTCTGGAGCGGCAGCGTGGGGCGCAGGGCGCCGGGCGTGAGGGCGCAGATCACCTCATCGAGTCCGTCGGCAATCTCGGCGACCGTAAGCTGTGCCGTGATCTCGGCTGGGGTTCCCACCAGGGTGCGCTCTACCGCAGAACTGAGCAGCGGAGCCTCAAGCGGAAGCTGACGGCGCAAGTTCGCCACCTCGTCGGGGTCCGCGCCAACCGCCACACTGAGCAGCCGTGTCACCCAGCCTGGGCGAGTGGCGCGAGCCTCGTGGTAGTGCGCCAATGCGCGGCCACGGGAGTGCCGTGTATCGTCCGGCGCAACCAACAAACCCAGACCACGCCTGCCCGCCGTTATCACGCTGATCGGATCGGCGAACAGAGTCAGGCGGTGGGGCAGGCTCCATGTGCCGTGCGCGTCGAGCCGCCCGCTCATCGCGTCCAAGAGTTCCTCAATCGCACTGGAACTGATGGCGTCGCCTGGGTCGCGCATATCCAGAGCAACCCGCACGCGCCCGCTGGAGAGATCGTTGAGGTGCTGTAGCTCATTGAGCAGGCGCTCCCAGAGCGATTCCGGCGGAAGGCGAATCACGATCCCGAGATCGATCCGGTTGGTGACAACGCTCAGTTTCTGGATCATGCCGAGCGCAAGAGGGAGCCGGGGTGGAATGCGCAGCCACTGGTCGGCTAGCCAGAACGTGCTAAATCCGGCGATCTCGGCGGCGACGGCCTGATTTTCGATGGCGACAAACGACTGGGTGCGCCGCGTGGGCGGGAGCTGATCCGCAGGCGAGAAGATCGAAACACGCATTACGTCCTCCTTCGGAGATCATTACGGTGGTCTG
>JBAXMH010000470.1:0-1779 GCA_037134395.1 Chloroflexales bacterium | reverse complement strand
AGCCACCGAGGGCCAGCATCAGGCAGGCGGCGGTCCACTCATCACCGGCGGCGGCAGCGATCTGCAAGCCTTCCTGGGCAAAGGTCTCCGCTCGCGTCAGATCGCCCGCATGGCCGTGCAGCAGGGTCAGTCCCATCATGCCCTCGGCACGGGTACGAGCTACGCCAACCTGATCAATCAACTGTATCGCGGCGGCGTAATGGGTCTGGGCTGGGCCAATATCGCTAGGAGAGACCATCTGGTAGGCGTGGCCCAAACGGAGCTCGGCAATCGCCTCCGTGAGCCGTGACCCCGACTGCTGGGCCTCCATCAAACTGCGCCGGGCCATCGCCAGAGCGCGAGTACCGCCCCCGAGCATCGAGTAAATCATCGAGAGTAACAGTAGCGGTTCGCGGTGGGCACCACTCTGTAGGCCCGCATCACCCAACCCAACCTCGTCCCGCAATTGGGCCTCAAGTTGCTGGCGGGCCTCATCAAGCCGACCGGCGCGCAGCAGCAGGCGCGGCGGCACCTTGCCAGTCGGACGAGATACGCCCGCCTCGTGTCTCGTGCCGCCTGTCTCCTGCACGTGCGCCGCCCGCTCAAGGATCAGCGCTACATCAGCCCGCCCATGATTGGCCCAGTTCTCGGATTGGAGTCGCAGGAGTTCGGCTCGCTCAGATGTCCGTGTACGCGGTAGCAACTTGAGCGCTCGCTTGAGCAGATCGGTGGCCGGGGTTGGCTGCACTGTGTCAAGATACACCTCGGCCTTGCCGCGCAGCGTCCGCACCTGGCCATCAATATCGCCCACGGCGGCGAAGGCCAGCCCGGCGGCAGCGTACGCCGACAAAGCAGCATCGAATATGCCGAGACGGCGCAGTGCAGCGGCCTGTACCTCGATCAGGGCAGGCGGCTCACCGACAAACGGGAGCAGCCGACGCACCCAGGTCAGGACACGATCCGGATGACCAGCGGCGAATAGTGCCGGGGCAGCGTGAACCAGAGCGCCCACCGCCCCCACGTCACCAGCCGCAGTGAGGTGATGCAGGACGGCCTCGCCATCGGCGCGGGCACGATAGTGCGCGCTCAGGCGCAAATGCAGGTCGGCCCACTCGTCAATCTCGCTCTGGGCGCGGCGTGTGAGAAAAGCGTGGAAGATCGGCTGGAAGATCAGCCGCCCATCCGAGTCTGTAGAGAGAAAGAGTTGGCGTCGTCGGATCTCTGCGAGCAAGGGCATCGCAGGCGTATCGCCCGACAGCAGCCCCGCTGCCTCAGGGTCGAGCCAGCGTAGGGCTGAGGCGCGCAGCACAAAGTTGCGTAGATCGGCAGGCAGATCACCAAGAACCACATCAGCGAGATAGGAGTCGAGCGGTGCGGCACGCATATCGCCGGGATGTAAACCAAGGGCGGCCCGCCAGTCGGTTGCACTCAGGGTGGCCTGAAGTGCCAGCGGCCAGCCACAGGCCACCTTGACGATCTCCTCCAGATCAGCATCAGCGGGCGGCGATTGACCCGCGCGGGCGAAAAGATTGCGCAGATCGGCGGCAGTGAATGCGAGATCGGCAGAACCAAGTTCGAGCAGTTCGCCGCGCAGTCGGGCCGTATCCATGCCGGCCAAGCTCGGTACAGCCCGCCCAGAGAGGGCCAGATGCAGGCGAAGCGGCTGCACCGCCATTAGTCGCTCGATGATCGCTCGCTGATCCGGGCGCTCGTCCGCCAGATGGTAATCATCAATAACCAGCAGGGTCTCGTCATCAAGGGCAGCGGCCAGTTCATTCACCAGCGCATCAAGTGCCGCAG
>JBAXMH010000469.1:0-1786 GCA_037134395.1 Chloroflexales bacterium | reverse complement strand
CCTACAGAGCAAACCAGCTCCGCATCTCGCTCGTATTACGGGCGGCACCGAGGGCCACCATCAGCTTGATCCGCGCCTTGGGGCCGCTTAGTTGCTGGGCGAAGAGAACCCCCAGACGGCGCAGATCGTGGAAGGCACCCACGTAGCCAAACTCATCGCCCAGGCCGCCCGCCATGCAGCGGGAGGCGATCACCACCGCCGTGCGCCGCTGGATCGCATCAGTGATCATCGGCAACCACCAGGGGGGCAGGCGACCGCCGCCAAAGGACTCGATCACCACACCGGCCACCCCATCCTCAATACTGTGGCGTAACTGGCGCACATCGGCACCCTGAGTCACCCGGATCAGATCCACCATCTCCTCAAGGTGCTGGCAGACAATGCGCTGCCGGCTTGCGGGCCGGTGGCGAAGGTAGACGTTCTCGCCTTCAACCTGGCCGAGCGGGCCGCTCCCCGGCGACGCGAAGGCACCGAGAGCCTGACTATGCACCTGCTGAAGCTCCGAGGCCGCGTGAAACTCCTCATCAAAGATCGCCACCACCCCCAGATCCTGGGCTTCGGGTGCGGCAGCTAGGCGGATAGCGTTCGCCAGATTCACCACCCCGTCGTACCCCGTACTCGCCGAGCTGCGGATCGCCCCGGTGAACACCACCGGCTTCGTTGTAATCAGGGTCAGATCGAGCATATAGGCCGTCTCCTCCAGAGTGTCCGGGCCGTGGAGGATCACCGCGCCGTCAATGTTAGCGTTTGCGAGTAGGCCATCCGCCCGATGCGACAGATCGAGGGCACTGACGGCGGTAAAGTGGCTACCCGGCAGATTAGCGAACTCCTCAAAGACTAAGTCAACACCGCTACGCGGCAGCATGGACAGAAAATCATCGCCCTTGAGCGAGGGTACCGCCCCGCCGATCATCGGCCCGCGCCGCGCCCCAATCGCTCCGCCCGTGGTGATCACAACAATTCGTTTCATGGCGTCGTCATGGTGTCTTGTAAGGGCGCAGCATACTGCGCCTCGGCAGGTTTTCGCGCCACCCAGAAGATCCGCTGCGTGTACGGGCCGGGGGGGCTGGCGGTGAAGCTATCGTAGCATGCCTCTACGTGCAGTCCCGCCCGTTCAATCAGTTTGCGAACCAGCTTGGATGGATAGGCCCGTTCCACATGCACCTCGTCGAATCGCTCGTAGCCCGCCACATCGTCGCCCACAAAGCCGGTCAGCACCATTGTGGACATCGCAAGCTGTGGATCGAAGTGGCTCTGCTCGATCTGCACGAAGCCATCCTGCTCGCGCACCGCGTATGCGCCCCACTCGAACTCCAGAAAGTGGCGCGTGTTCATATCGCCGACGTAGAGGCCGCCTGGGACGAGGGCGTAGGCTGCCGAGGTAAAGCAGGCCAACAAATCGGCTGCATTCGTCATATAGTTTAGGCTATCGTAGGTGCATGTCACCAGATCGAACCCGTTCGGCGGGAGCAATTCGGCGACGCGGCGCATATCGCCACACATAAAACAGGCGCTGCCTGCGAGCGCCGCGCCTGATAGCTTCGCCTCCGCCTGTGCGATCATGGCCGGGGCGCTATCAATGCCGACAACGTGCCAACCCTCGCTGGCCTGGGATATGGCTAGGGTGCCGGTGCCGCAGGCGAGGTCAAGCATACGTTGGCCGCCGACAGGGTGACGCGCAAGCAACTCACGCAGATAGACGGCCACAAGCAGGGCAAACCGTATCTGTCCACTTGTGTCATAGAGGGGAGCGTAGCACTCGTAGATCATGGAGCTTATGATAGCA
>JBAXMH010000468.1:0-1792 GCA_037134395.1 Chloroflexales bacterium | reverse complement strand
ATACAGGGTGCCAACGAAGTTGGCACCCTGTATCATCACAATTACGTAAACCGCTCGGTGTCGGACCAGAGCATTTCCTGCTTACCGATCATCACCGTATCGTTCTCCTGAAGACCAGCCTTCAGCAAAGCGTCGCTGATGCCGGTGGCGTCGAGGACGCGCTGAACGCGATCCACGGCCTCGGGCTGATCGAAGTTGGTCATGGCCACCAGGCGCTCGATCTTCACGCCGCGCACCCGCCAGTGGCCACCCTCGCGCTCGATGTTGTAGATGTTGGGATCAACCACGGGGACGCCCCACTCCAGGTCGGGCATGTCGTCAACAATTGGTGCAACGTGCGTGGTAGGCAGTTCGCGCAGGCGCTCGGAGACTCGGCGTAGCAGAGATTCTACACCCTCGCGGGTGGCCGCCGCAATGGGAATGATGTCAGCGTGATCGGCGGGAATCTCGCGGCGCAGCCGTTCCAGATTCTCCTGGGCCTCGGGCAGATCGAGCTTATTGAGGGCCACAACCTGGGGCCGCTCTGCCAACTCAGGGCGGTACTGGCGGAGTTCAGCGTTGATCTGACGAAAATCTTCCAGCGGGTCGCGTCCATCCACCCCGGCGGCGTCCACTACGTGGATAAGGACGCGGGTACGCTCAACGTGGCGCAGGAAATCGTGACCGAGACCAATCCCGGTGTGGGCACCCTCGATCAAGCCAGGAATATCGGCCACCACAAAACGTTCGTAGTCGCCCACCGTCACCAGGCCAAGGTTAGGCTGGAGGGTGGTGAAGGGGTAACTGGCAATCTTAGGCTGGGCGGCACTGATCACCGAGAGCAGGGTACTCTTGCCGGCGTTGGGAAAGCCCACCAACCCCACATCGGCGATCAGCTTCAGCTCAAGCTCAATCGTCAGATCCTGTCCCGGTTCGCCGTACTCGGCAATGCGCGGAGCCTGGCGGGTGGAGGTGGTGAAGTGGACGTTGCCCAGGCCGCCCTTGCCGCCACGGGCGGCAAGCAGGCGCTGTCCAGGGATGGCCATATCTATCTCGTAAGCCACACCATCAATCACCGTGCGCGCCACAGTGCCGGGGGGGACGCGCACCACCAGATCCTCGCCGTGGGCACCGTACATCCTGTTCTTCTGGCCGTGGCCACCGCGATCAGCGGTAAACTTACGCTCGAAGCTAAAGTGGAGCAACGTATTCAGCTCAGGATCGGCCACAAGGTACACGTGGCCGCCGCGCCCGCCGTCGCCGCCATTAGGGCCGCCACGCGGGATAAACTTCTCGCGGCGGAAGGTGGCGGCACCGCTGCCGCCGTTGCCGGCACGCACGCTAATCGTCGCCCGGTCGAAAAAGTCATTCGCCATAATACTGTCTCACATCATAAAAAAACTCGGGGGCGGCGCAGCCACCCCCGAGCGCCCACCGTTTGTGGGACGGTTACGCTTTGCTCTCACCCTCGGCCTTGTCGGTCTTGGGCGCGTCGTCTTCGCGTACGGCACTCTTAAACTCGCGGATGCTGTTGCCAAGTGCGCCGCCAATGCCAGATAGGCGTTTCGCACCGAAGACAGCGACTGCGATCAGCAGGATGATGAGTAGCTCGGGCCAACCTATCGGCATAACCATCTCCTTTCAGCTCTGGTTTCGGCATCCGCACGTTTCCAGGCTGCGTTACATCGTTACGTGACGACCCTCACGGGTTCTTGAGAAACTCTGTCCACATTATACCGTAGGGGGGGGGTGTGTCAACAGGAGGCAGGGGGCAGGAGGCAGGAGGCAGGAGGCAGGAGGCAGGAGGCAGGAG
>JBAXMH010000467.1:0-1838 GCA_037134395.1 Chloroflexales bacterium | reverse complement strand
CCCCGCAGCGACCGTCCCCGCAACAACTGGCGGGGCCACGATCAAGATCGGCTCAAAGAACTTCACCGAGGCCATTCTGGTGGCCGAGATGTATGCCCAAATGCTTGAGGCTAACGGTTTCACGGTTGAGCGCAAGTTCAACCTGGGCGCTACGCCCATTGCCCAGGCCGCCATCGTCGCTGGCGACATTGACATGTACCCCGAGTACACCTCGACTGGCCTGCTCGAAGTACTCAAAGCAAAGTCCATTGCCGATGCCAAGGAGATCCTCACGGCGGTGCGCAAGGGCTATGAGGAAAAATTCAAGCTGACATGGCTTGACGCCTCGCCCTTTAACGATACCAACACCTTCGCTCTTACCAAGGCCAAGGCCACCGAACTGGGCGTCAAAACCTTCTCCGATCTGGTGCCGCTCTCGGGCAAGCTCAAGCTGGGTGGCCCGCCCGAATTTCCCGAGCGTGAGGATAACAAGGCCATGCTGGCGGCCTACGGCTTCGACCCGAAGTTCGGCGGTGCGAATTTTGTCCAGCTCGATGCCGGTAGCCTGCGCTACGAGGCTCTCACCCGTGGTGACGTTGATGTCGTTCTGGCCTTCGGCACCGATGGTCAGCTCAACGGACTCGGGCTGACCACGCTTGAGGACGACAAACACATCTACCCGATCTACCAGATCGCGCCGGTGGTGCGCCAGGATGTCCTCGCTGCCAACCCTAGCATCGCTGCCATCCTGAACAAACTGGCCCCCTCCCTCACCGACAATGTGATGTCGGGCCTGAACTGGCAGGTGGATGGGCCGGATAAGAAGGAGGTCGCTGCTGTTGCGACCGCGTTCCTGAAGAGTCAGGGTTTGGTTAAGTAGACAGCGAGGTTTTGCCACAGAAAGACACGGAATCGCGCAGAATATAGATGTTTCATAACAACGTAGCGCCGCCACATCAAGCATTTGCTCGCTGGCGGCGCTTTCGTCATCCAATGAGGGTGTATGGGAAAAGATACGATCATTATTAAGGGCGCACGCGAGCATAACCTGCGGGGCGTTGATGTGGAACTGCCTCGCGATAAGCTGATTGTCCTGACGGGGGTGAGCGGATCGGGTAAGAGTTCGCTGGCCTTCGACACGCTCTACGCCGAGGGCCAGCGCCGATATGTCGAGAGTCTCTCGTCCTACGCCCGCCAGTTTCTTGGCCAGATGGAGAAGCCGAAGGTTGATCTGATCGAGGGTCTCTCACCGGCTATTGCGATTGAGCAGAAGAGCGCCTCGAAGAATCCGCGCTCTACCGTCGGCACTGTCACCGAGATTTATGACTACATGCGCCTGCTCTACGCCCGCGTCGGCACGCAATACTGCCACCAGTGCGGTCGCCCCGTGGCCTCGCAGACCGCCCAGCAGATGGTTGATCGTGTGCTTGGTTTGTTGGCTGGAGTGCGCTTTATGGTGCTGGCCCCGGTGGTCTCTCAGCGCAAGGGCGAATACAAGGATATTTTCACTGAGGCGAAGGCCGAGGGATTCGTGCGCGTGCGCGTGGACGGCGAGATCCACGGGCTTGATGAGGAGATCAAGCTTAATAAGAAGGTCAAGCACAGCATTGAGGTGGTGGTTGACCGGCTGGTGATGCCGAACCGGGAGGTGGCAGGGGGCAAGAGACAGGAAACAGGGGCGGGGGCGGGGTTTGCCGAGGCCAGCGCGGGTAGTGAGTGGGACGGCTTCGTCACCCGGCTGACCGATAGCGTTGAGCAGGCTCTGCGCGTCGGTGAGGGCACGATTATCATCAGCGTCTTGGGCGAGGCAGGAGGCAGGAGGCAGGAGGCAGGAGGCAGGAGGCAGGAGGCAGGAGGCA
>JBAXMH010000466.1:0-1869 GCA_037134395.1 Chloroflexales bacterium | reverse complement strand
GCGCCCTTTGGGCCGGTAACGCCCCCGCTCCCGCCGATTTTACCCCCGATCTGGTTGTGCTGCTTAACCAGGATACGGTTGTTGCCCCCGGCTGGCTCGGTGCTATCGCCGATGCCTTCGAGCGTCACCCCGATGCGGGTGTGGTCGGCTGCAAAATCTACCACCCCGACGGTGTTACGCTCCAGCATACCGGCGGTCTGATCCGCTGGCCAACTGCGCAGGGGCGTCATCGGGGTGCGGGTGAGGCGGACACCGGGCAGTATGACGATGAGGAATCCGTGGAATGGGTAACGGGCGCGGCTCTGGCGATCAGCGGCAGGCTGCCGGTGGATCTGCGCGTACTCGATGTGAGCTTCTCCCCCGCGTACTTCGAGGATGTTGATATATGCTACCGCGTGCGGGCCGCTGGGTATCAGGTGATCTACGCCCCAGCAGCCCGGCTTATCCACCACGAAAATAGCTCCCTCGGTGCCCAGAGCGCCGCCCATCAGCGCGTCTACCACCGCAATCGGGTGCGCTTCCTGCTGCGTCATGGCCCGCTTGACCCGGATGCGCTCACCGCCTTCGCAACCGCCGAGATGGAAGAGATCGCCCGCTGGAGTTTGGCCGATAGTCTGGCACGTAAGGCGGCCTACCACGCGGCCCTCGCTGATCTCTCTGCTATTCTGGCGAGCCGAGGCGATCTGCCTGCCGAAACACTAATTCATGCTCGCACCCTGCTGCTCGACCTGTACCGCGCCGTGGTGGCAGAAGAGCGCACCCGTCGCGCTGAATCTCTCGTGCCCGCACCTATTCTCGTCGCCGAGGTTCCTATGACCCAGCCTGATCTGCCGCAGACCGAGCCTGATCCGCCGCCAACTCAACCTGATCCACCACCGCCCCCGTCGCCGGAACCCGTAGATGATCCGGTTGATGTGGCTGCGATTATGCGCCAGATCCGCCGCCAGATCAGTGAGCGACGCGACCATCAGGATAATCACGATCTAGATAGCGCCCTGCACGTTGTTAACGCCAGCTATGCGATTTATGAGCCGCTCCGTCTGCCGCCCAGTTCCTCGCTGCCAGGCCGAGCCTGGGATGTGCTGCGTGTGCGCCTGCACCACGAGGTGCGTGGCTACCTCGATACGATGATCTATCGTCAGCAGGAGTTTAATGCTGCGGTCGTGCGCTCACTCAATAGTCTGGCGCGCCGCGCCGCCGCCAGCGATGTGAGTTCTGAGGTAGAGGCGCTGCGCGATGAACTCATCCACCTGCGCGAGCAGGTTCGCCTGCTCCGTGAACACGTCGAGAGCAACTCAGGTGTGGCGAAGTAGCCTATGACACCCACGGTTAGCACACAGGCATGGGATGTCC
Source organism: Chloroflexales bacterium (assembly GCA_037134395.1). GTDB lineage: Bacteria > Chloroflexota > Chloroflexia > Chloroflexales > Chloroflexaceae > Oscillochloris. Next base: position 516 of record JBAXMH010000466.1, on the reverse strand, counting down.
CCACGATCACCTTTGTTGTCCCGTGGTACGGTCTTCAGGTTCCCGGCGGCGCTGAGTTTCAGTCGCGCCGTAACGCCGAGGAACTAGCCGCACGCGGTGTCCCGGTTGAGGTTTTCGCCACGGTGGCCGGTGGCCTGGGCACCGACTGGGAGACACCGACCTTCCCCGTGGGCCGCGAGGTGCTGAATGGTGTGCCGGTGCGACGTTTCCCGGTGCGCCCGCGCAACGCGGCTGCCTTTGACTCGCTCAATCTGCGGTTGCTGGGCAATGAGCGGATCAGTCTGCTTGATGAGGCGATCTTTGTGCGCGAGATCATCGGTAGCGATGATCTGGAGGCGGCAATTGCGGCTGAACAGCGCGAGCGGATCTTTATCTTCACGCCCTATATGTTCGGCACAAGCTACTGGGGTGCGCGCCGGGCGGGCGGGCGGGCCTACCACATCCCCTGCCTGCACGACGAGAGCTACGCCTACATGGCGCACTACCGCCAGCAGATCGAGGCGGCCCGTGGCCTGA
>JBAXMH010000465.1:0-1911 GCA_037134395.1 Chloroflexales bacterium | reverse complement strand
ATAGCGCAGTGTAGAAGCCTTATTCGCGCATTCGTGACCTATTCGTGGTTAGCCGTATGTCTGCACAAACCTCTCGACATCGAGCAGGTCGTCGAAACGCGCCCCCAGGGTGGCCCGATCCCAGTCCCACCAGGCGATCTGGAGCAACTTCGCGACCACCTCTGCGCTGAAGCGCAGGTGCTGGGGGCGAGCGGGCACGCCCACGGCGACGGTGTAGGGCAGCACGTCGTGGGTGACGACCGCACCGGAGCCGATCACCGCCCCGGTGCCGATGCTCACCCCTGGCATGATGATCGCCCCGTGGCCGATCCAGACATCGTGGCCGATGCTGCACTGGTGGGCGCGTCGCCAGTCGAAGAATGCGGCATCGTCGGGGCCAAAGCCAAACTGCGCCCGCCGGTAGGTCATGTGGTGCTGGGTGACGCGGCCCATCGGGTGGTTGCCGGGGTTGATCCGCACGTGCGAGGCGATTGAGCAGAACTTGCCCACGGTCGCGTAGATAATCTGGTTGTCGCCAGCGCAGTAGCTGTAGTCGCCAAAATCGCTCTCGGCCATATGGGTGTGCGGGCCGATCTCCGTCCATCCCCCGACACGACAATCCGTGATTGTTGCCGTGGGGTGAATACTCGGGGCGGGGCCAAGGGTGGTTGTGGGCATCGGTTTTCCTACCTTCTCGCCATAGCCGCGTCCCAGTAGATCGGCACACCCGCACGGATGGTGGCGCGCACCCGTGGGCGCGGGCCGTCCTCGACCAAAGCGAGGTCGGCGTTGAGGTTTTCGGCGATCCAGCCCCGGTCGTCCAGGCCAAGGGCGACGGCGGGGCCAGCACTCACCAAGGCCACGGCGGCGGGGAGGCTCAGGATGCCCGAGGCAGCCAGACTGAAGGCTGAATGCACCAGGGTCGCCGGGTGATAGTCGGAGGCCAGAGCGTCTACGACACCAGCCTCAATCGCTTCGCGGGCGCTGATGTTGCCCGAATGCGATCCGCCGCGCAGGGCGTTCGGCCCGCCCATAATGATGTGCATACCGCGTCGGCGGGCCTCCTCGGCGGCTTCTAACGTTACTGGGAATTCGCTGATCGTCGCGCCCATGCTGGCCACCAGATCAACTTTCTCTAGGGTATCGTCGTCGTGCGAGGAGATCGGCAGGCCCATGTCGTGGGCCAGGGCGGCGATGTCGCGAGCAATCGCCCAGCGCTCCATCAGGTCGCCAGCGCGGGATAGGCGCTCGCGCACTTCCTCTTCAACGTGGCTGGGATCAATCTGCCGCCATTTGGCGATGAAGTTGACGTAGTGTTCAATATTGCGGTACTGGCCCTGGCCAGGGGTATGATCCATCAGCGAGAGCATCTGGATCTGGCCAGCCGCAATCAGTTCGGCCAACAGCGGGGCAACCTTGGGCGTCGAAACCTCGAAACGGGCGTGGATACGCAGGTCGGTGAGCAATGTCGGACGCAAACGGCCCATATCGCGGATGATCTGCTGCACCATCACCTCGCCGCGCACGCTCTCCGGGCGATCCACGTCCCAGAAGGAGAGGGCGGCGTAGGCGGTGGTGATACCGGCGCAGGCCAGGCGTTTATCGAGTTCGTGGACGGCCATATCCACCGGGAAGAAAGCACCGGGTCGGGGTTCGATCTCGCGCTCCAGCATGTCGCCGTGCAGGTCAATGATACCGGGAATGGCCGTCAGTCCAACCCCATTGACCGTCCGACCGCCATAACTGGGAGCATCGCCCGCGTAAATTCCGGCGATCCGGCCCGAGTCGAGTAGCAGCGAGCCGCTCTCGATCACCGTATCCGGTAGCACAATTTTCAGATTCGTCAGTAGCATAGTGTTTCCTTAAGGCTCCCGTCGATCACCCCCCCTAGCCCCAATACTTTTCGAATAAGCAGATCTCATGCCGACCTTT
>JBAXMH010000464.1:0-1927 GCA_037134395.1 Chloroflexales bacterium | reverse complement strand
CGAGCTGGTCGGCGATGCTGAAGACAGCGTTGCACGACCGGCACTTGGCGACCATCGCCACGGTCGTGATCTGACAGGCAATCAGCCAGTCCATCGGTGCCCAGAACCATACTCAGCAACGGGCTCATGCACACCAGCGAAGTCAACGGTCTTAGCGTGTCTCGCGTTCTACTCCCATGCTACACCTGCTGGCAAGGTGCAAGAACGCCTGTTTCTCCCGGCGCCACTGGCCCGCCGGCCATTTGATACTCAGCATGACATGGTGCCGGGATGCTCAAGCATTTCCACGTCACTAACCCGAAAACAGTATGCACACGTGTTTGGAATTTCACCCCCGGTATCCCTTTTGTATCCCTATTTGTGGCCGAATCAGCGCATTTGGGGGTGTATCATAAGGAGAAATCACTGGCCGATGCGCTCTCGCTGAGATTAAGGATGCTTCTATGCTGCATGCCCTGTCTCGTCTCCTGTGGACGATATTCGGGTCATCACGTCGTCAGATTCTGATCACTCTCGCACGCAAGGAGTCTTCCCATGACATCGTCATCTCACCCGCGCTGTTGTCGGCCATTCATTATCATCGCCGTCAACGCAATTCTGTTCGCACTGCTCGCCAGCTTTCTGGGGACAAGCCACCCCGCCTACGCCGAACTGCCACCGGAAACCTATGTGCAGGGTACGCAGCCAACGCTTACCGCAACGAGTAGTTATCCTGCCATTGACGATGGTATCGCCACCGCACTGCCCATTGGCTTCCCCTTCACTTTCTACGGCACCGCATATACCCAGTTCGCCCTCTCAACCAACGGGTTCATCTCATTCAACACCCTCACGGACTCCGCTGTTGGCAGTACCACACTGCCAACCGCTAGCACTCCCAATAACCTTATTGCGGCCTTCTGGGACGACCTTGATGGTACGTCAACCAATGGGAAGATCTTCTACGCCACCGCAGGCACGGCACCAAACCGTCGTTTGGTAGTCCAGTGGACAAATACCGGATTCTATAGCCAAAAAACACCGTTGGGTACCTTCCAGATCATCCTGTACGAAGGTAGCAACACCATCCAAGTCCAGTATCGCTATCTGGTCGCCCAGGATGGTCGGGCGCACGGCAACAATGCCACAGTGGGCATCGAGAATGCTGCCGGTACTGCGGCGGTACTTCACTCCTACAATGCCGTCGGACTCACCAGTGGGCAGGCGATCCGCTTCACCCCGAATGGCGCAACCTATGACCGTAATCCTACGGCGGCCTATGACGGTATCGTGCTCGGTGCAGGGGCCACGGTGTCACCCGCCTATCCCCAACAGCTCTGCCCGGCGAACAGCGGCACCTGGAATACGACACCGACCTTTTACTGGGCCGATAGCGGCGCGGGTGTCACCTACCGGCTAATTGTGGATAGCAGCAGCACCTTCAGAGCGCCCGTGATTGATCAGGCGGGCCTGACCGCCACCAGCTATACACCCGGTACGGCCCTGATAGACGCGACTACCTACTACTGGTCAGTTATCGCTTCAAATGCTAACGACGCGACGTGGTCGGAGCAGTGGAGTTTTACGACGAATGCGGCAATCGGTAGTCCGCCCTGCGTCCCACAACTGGTTGCGCCAAGCCACCAGGCAACGGGTGTCAGCACGACCCCCACCTGTTCGTGGCAGGCGACGGTGGGAGTCACTAGCTATCGCGTGGTGGTCTCACCCAACGCCGATCTGACGAGTCCGGTCTATGACCAAGCGGGACTCACCGGTACGAGCCAAGCGGTCAGCGGGTTGGCAGCTAACACGTCGTACTACTGGCGCGTAAGCGCCGTGAATGCCAATGGTGCCACTCCTTCGACGGTACGCAGTTTCACCACCACGGTAAGCGTGCCGCCCACCGTTACCACCAGCGCCGCGACCAGTGTGAGCGCGAGTGACGCAA
>JBAXMH010000463.1:0-1964 GCA_037134395.1 Chloroflexales bacterium | reverse complement strand
CAGAACGGGAGAGGGGGAGCCGAACGCACTCTGGTGAGGAATCTCCCCTCTCCCCCGGTGGGAGAGGGGCAGGGGGTGAGGGGGAAAGGTCGGCTGAGATCTGGTTATTCGAAAAGTATTGCCCTTAGATCCCCTGGCTTGGTGAAGGCGACAAGCCATCCTAGCAGGGTTTGATTAAATGAGCTTTAACAGATCTCGAAGGTTCTGCTAAGAACTCGTGTCATCGTTCACATCCTCGCTGAACAGCGATGGGGTTAATCTTTGTCTCCGCTTCATCGCCGCTTAATGCACCCATACCGAGCGCACAACACCGTGCTGTTATGCTGCCTATGAGAATCTGTCTCGTGGGAGGAGCAACGTATGGAGACCAGCGACAGCAAGGCCGACCTGCATCTACACACCACGGCCAGCGATGGAGCCGCGACTGTGCGCGAATTGCTTACATACGTCGCCTGCACCGATCTGCGGGTGATTGCTATCACGGATCACGACACCATCACCGCTGCTCTGGAGGCGCAACGTATGGCCGGAGCCTATGGGGTTGAGGTGATCGTCGGTGAGGAGGTTTCGACTCAAGATGGCCACCTGCTCGTCCTCTTTCTTGAGCAGGAGCTACCGCCCGGTCGGCCCCAGGCCGAGACGGTAGCAGCCGCCCGGGCGCAGGGTGCGCTGGTGATCGCCCCGCACCCATTCGGCTTTCTGGTCAACTCGCTGGGGCGCACCGGCCCCCTTGGCTTCGGCAGGCACGCAGCACCTGCGTGGGCAACGCAAGTGGATGCGGTCGAGAGTTTCAACGCCGGGCTGTGGTCGCCGCATAACAATGCGCTGGCGGCTCGGTTTGCCGCCGCCCATGGATTGCCGGTAGTTGGTGGTAGCGACTCGCACCACCTGCCGACCGTGGGAATGGGCTACACGTACTTCCCCGGTCGCACCGCCGCCGACCTGCGCCGCGCTATCGTGCAGCGACAGACGCGGGCGGCAGGTGTTATGTGGAGTACCCGCCACCTGGCTGAGGTTGGCGCGCTCCAGATCCGGCGCGGCCTCAGCGGGTTGCTGTCCCCTGCGGCGACCATCCTGGACAAGGTTTCAGATGCCGGGTTTTAGGTTTCAGGCATCGCATCAAGATGTCTTGTGTATGCCGAAACTGTGAGGATGAGGGCTGGTGAGTCGAGGATGAGGGCTGGTGAGTCGAGGATGAGGGCTGGTGAGTCGAGGATGAGGGCGGGTGAGTCGAGGATGAGGGCGGGTGAGTCGAGGATGAGGGCGGGTGAGTTGGTGAAGCGGCCCTTCAACTCACTCTTCTTGGTTACACATTCGATAGCGCCCCGACTATACTACACAAATACGCCAATCGCGGCGATACAGCAGGCTTCTCACAACGAAAGGACTCAATGGTGACTCAACGCACGAAACCAGTCCCCCCCGACACGCTCGCTGCCGACCACGAGACAGTCAAGGCACTCCAGAGTATAGTTGAATATCAGCCGACCAATGCAGACTACAGCGTCCCGCATCTGCTCCAGGTGCAGGCGTCCCTGACTCAGGCCGAGCTGGCGGAGAAGGCAGCAGAGGTGGCTCTCCAACAGGCCCGTAACACGCGGGCGGAGACATCCCACTTCTACCACGACTTGGTCGTCAACTCGCGTACGCAGGTGGTTGCACAGTTTGGCCCCGACTCGGCTGCTGTCGCTCTTATTGGGCTCACGCGCAAGTCGCAGCGCAAGCGCCCGGTGAAGCGGCAGACCACCCCGGTGTAGGAGTTAGAACCGCACGTACGATACCAAATAACGCAATAGAGCAAAAATCGCCCTGTCACGCTTCGCTGCGCTCAGCGTCCCGGTGTGCATGAACATCGCCGGGACGCTTCGCTGCGCTCAGCGTGACATGTGTAACAGGGTGACTTTTGCTCTATGACATGGTTCAGCGGAGCCAATTTTACATGACAGTTTGTGCTGGCCCCCCTC
>JBAXMH010000462.1:0-1969 GCA_037134395.1 Chloroflexales bacterium | reverse complement strand
TCCAGGGCAGGCCGACCATCAATGGCTTCGGTGACGCGGTAGCCCAGGCGCTCTAGCCGGCGCGAGAACATATCCCGGTTCATGTCGTTATCGTCCACCAGAAGCAGGTGCCCGCCGAAAGTGACAGCATCATCGTCGCTGTGGCCAACGGGTGCGCCGGTGGCGGCGAGCGACTCGTCCAGGGCCAGGGAGCCGGACGCCAGTTTATCGAGGTGACGTGATGCCGCCGCGATCTTACGCAGATCGGCGCTGAACTGCTGGCGCTCCTCGGAGTCGGAAGCGACGATCATCTCGGCGCAGACCTGGCCAATCTCGTTGAGGTAGGGTTCGATACGGCTGTGCAGCAGACGCAGGTCGGAGTCGTGTACGGCGATGTCATTCCCGGCCAGGATCTCGGTGATCGCGGCTAAGACCTGTCGGCCCGCCACCACCACGCGGTGCAGATCACCGTAGGGCTCAGGCATGCCAAGATCAGACGCCTCATCCAGAAGCATCTCGCTAAAGCCGATGATGTGGTTCACCGGTGTGCGTAGCTCGTGGCGGATGGTCTGCATTGCTCCGCCGTGCGGGTTTGCAGCCTCGTCGTGATCGTATTCGTTCACCTGACACTCCATCGCCTGCCCCCTGTCATTGTCCACGCCACCTAATAAACGTGGAGGGGGGCGGTTTATCACATTTCTCGGAGGAGCGCTGCGTAGCGGTGGCGGGCAGCAGCAGCAGCGTGGCCCCAATCATTGTGGTGAGGGCTGTGGCAACCCAGAAGACATACGCCATAGGCACGGCATAGGTGAGCGGGGGGTGATAGCCAAGCTGGTAATCCACATAGACTGACAGGGCGAACCAGCCGATCACGCCGAGGCGCGGCGGGATGGAGAGCGGGCCGATCCGCGTTGCCAGCAGCACGCCCTCTGCCGTCAGGCCCACGTGTGAGACAAATAGCATCAACTCAAGCAGAAACTCGGGGTCGGAAAATCCCGCCACGCTCCAGTGCTTCGCCCAGAACATCAGTGTCCAGATCCCGTACTTGACGCAACTGAAGGCGGCAAATGCCGTAAACCAGCCCTTGTCCCGCCCGTAGCGCAGCAGCAGGAAGGCCACGGTAGCCCACAAGGCCGCCTCCGGGCAGTCGGGGATGAAGGGCCAAGCCCACAGAGGTGCCGCCATAAGCATCGGCCCGTACCAGATCAGCCCGCCCCAGATCACACCCACCGCGTTGGTCAGCATACAGGCCCAGAAGATCAGCGGGTTCTTGGTGATGAACCCGTACACCCAGTCAATCAGCCGCAGCATCGGGACTCCAACAATGCTGAATACGGAATAGTGCGAAGCATTCAGTATGCAACATTCTCAATTCATAATTCGGCGGATTGGCACGCCACCCACAAACGCACCGGGGGGCACATCGCGGTTCACCAGACTCATAGCCGAGATTGTGGCCCCATCACCGATCACCACGCCGGGGAGGATGGTGCAGTTTGCGCCAATCGTCACCCGATGGCCGATGATCACCGGACCACGGCGCCACTCGTCCCTGGTAAACTCGTGGCAGAGGATCGTCGAGTTATAGCCGATCACACACTCGTCGCCAATCGTCACATCTTGCGGGAAGAAAATATCGAGCATCACCATCAGGGCGACGCTAGCGTGACGCCCGACGTGTACGCCCAGGACGCGGTAGATCGCATTCTTCAGCGGGATGAAGGGCAGATAGCGGGCGATCTCGATCAGGGCGGCATTGCGGGCTACCCGCAGGTAGCCGCCGGTGAGCTGCGGCCAGTACCACAGGGCGTTGTGCGGCCCCGGCGACGGGCCGATGTGCAGGCGGGCCTTGCGTGCCGCGCTCGTGCCCATGCCATCGGCACGCTCGTTCATCAACTCCATGAGTCTTCCTGATAGGACATGGTTTCAGAGCGGCCCATTTTACTTTACACTCGTGACACGCCCTACCCCCCTAGCCCCCCGCAAGCGG
>JBAXMH010000461.1:0-1983 GCA_037134395.1 Chloroflexales bacterium | reverse complement strand
CCTGCCACCTGCCACCTGCCACCTGCCACCTGCCACCTGCCGCCTGCCACCTGCCGCCTGCCACCTGCCGCCTGCCACCTGCCGCCTGCCACCTGATAATGGAGTACCTAAATGTCCACCATCCACATCGGCAACGCCCCATGCTCGTGGGGCACCCTAGAGTTCGCAGGGCTGGAGGGCCAGCGGATTGACTACCCGCGCATGCTCGACGAGTTAGTGGCCACTGGCTATACTGGCACCGAGCTAGGCGACTGGGGCTACATGCCCACCGATCCGGCCACCTTACGCACCGAACTGGCTAACCGCACTATCAGCCTTACCGGAGCCTTTGTACCGGTGGCCCTACGTGACTCCGCCACCCACGCGCCGGGTGTCGTGGCGGCTCTGCGCGTGGCTCGCCTGCTCGCCGCCGCGTCTGAGGGTGCCCAGATACGGCCCTTCCTGGTGTTGGCCGACAACAACGGCAGCGACCGGGTGCGTACTGCCTGGGCCGGGCGGGTGCGCCCCGATCAGATCCTCGGCCCGGACGAGTGGCACATCTTTGCGCGCGGGGCCGAGGCTGTGGCCCGCGCTGTGCGCGACGAGACTGGCCTGCGCACCGTATTTCACCACCACTGCGCCGGTTTTGTTGAGACCCCTACCGAGATCGCGGCTCTGCTAGAAGAGACTGACCCATCCTTGCTCGGTTTGGTCTTCGACACCGGCCACTATGTCTACGGGGCGGGTGACGGCGCAAGTGCGCTGGAGGGTCTGGAGCGCTTCGCTGAGCGGATCTGGTACGTCCATCTGAAAGATTGCGACCCGCAGATCGCCGCGAAGGCCCGCGCCGAGGGAATTGACTACTTTACCGCGATCAGGCGCGGCCTCTTCTGTGAACTGGGGCGCGGTTGCGTAGACTTCGCCGCCGTAACCAGATGGCTGCGCGGGCGCGGCTACAGCGGCTACGTCACTGTTGAGCAGGATGTGCTACCCGGCATGGGCGCGCCGGTGCAGAGCGCCGGACGCAACCGCGCATATCTGCGCGGGATTGGTCTCTAGTGCAAGAGGGGCGGCGTATATACCGCCCCTCTTGCACACCCTTCCGCTACCTATATACTTTGAGCATCTCGCGGATGCGGCTGATCAGTTCCTGGGGTGCCACATGCGCGTAGTAGCTGGTCTCAATCATAATCGCCGGAATATCGTCACAGGCGGCCATACAATCGAGTTCGATGATCTCGATCTCCTTTGGGTAAGATGTCGCGAGTTGATTAACTGCACGAAGCATCTCCGGGCGGTTCCGCGTACACACGCGACATATTGTCAGATGGAGGGGCATTATCGCAGCCTTTCCAGGAGTGGGGGTGCCCTCGACCATACCCCGCACATGCGTGAATTTCTGAAATATTGGCCGACGACGGCCATCTGTCATAATCCTAAGTGTACACCTATTGTTGCTTTTTCGCAACTGTTTGCAAAGAATTTGCAATAATTTTGCACAATTTTTGCCCATCCTTCAACCCGCCCAGCCCATACCCAGCCATCAGGCGCTGATGCTACAATGAAGAAACCACCACTAAACCCAAATAGGCAAAGATCTTCACCCGTGATGAATCAACCCACCTCGCCCGCCACCATCATCTTTGAGCAACACGATACCCTTGGGATGAGCTATCTGCGGGCTGGGGATCATGGGCCGGTGATGGTGCTGCTGCACGGGTGGGGGGCCTTTAAAGAGCTGTGGTGGATGACGCTGCGCGACCTCGGGCGCGACCACCGCTGCTTCGCCTTGGATTTTCCCGGCCACGGGGGTTCACCCATCGGGCGTGCCGATACGATTGTTGGCTTGGCCGACGCGGTGGCCGCCTTCTGTGATGATCTTGGCCTGCGTGATATCGCTCTTTTCGGCCACTCGATGGGCGGTTGTGTGGCAACCGAACTGGCCCTGCGTCGGCCCGACCTGCTGCGCCGCCTGATTCTGGTGGATGCCGCTGTTGATGCACG
>JBAXMH010000460.1:0-2077 GCA_037134395.1 Chloroflexales bacterium | reverse complement strand
CCCACGCGAACGCGCACGCCCACGGCAACCCGCACGCCCACGCGAACGCGCACGCCCACGGCAACCCGCACGCCCACTCCCTAAATAGCCCCTCCTAATCTCTTCTGGAAAGCTTGAAGGTGGGATTGTCGAGACGGTTGGGCCTCCATCAAGAAGATGGAGGCCCAGCCTTATGTGGGCAATACCGCAGAAGTCACACCGTGAGGCATCCTGTCATTCTGAGCGAAGCAAAAAATCTCGGTCGAGACTCTTCGCTTCGCTCAGGGTGACAGTGTTACTTATGCTCTACTGCCTTTTTGGCCATCTGAGACTTGTCATATAGGGTTATTTGCCTATTTAGTCCACTGTTACGAGTACTTGTTATTCTCCCTAATATTAAATCTCAGATATATTCAGAGGAGCGACAGCGCCTATGCGCCGCACCGCCGTCCTTTTCTGCCTGCTGCTGATCTGCTACGCCTACACCTTGCCGCGCTGGGCCGACTGGAACCAGAACTCGCGGCTGGATCTGGTGCTGGCGCTGGTGGACGATCATACGGTCAGCATTGATCGTTATGTCACCAACACCGGCGACTACGCCCTCTACCGGGGACGCACCTACAGCGATAAGCCGCCAGGTCTCTCGCTGCTGGCGATGCCCGCCTACATGGCTCTAAGCCCGATCCTCAATCTGCCGCCGGTGGCCGAACGTCTTTCCCGCCTCGGTCGTGTCGGGTCGCTAGAGAGTAGCCTGCGTGCCGAAGGGAGTGGACTACGCGAGGATAAGCTGCGCGTGGCGCTGGTTCAGTATCTGCTTACCTTGCTGGCTGTGGCCACGCCTGCGGCGGCGCTAGGAGTCCTCTTCTACCGGCTCCTGCTGCGCCTGGGCGCGAGCGAATCGTTGGCGGCGCTGGGAACTTTGGCCTATGGTCTGGGGACAACCGCCGCGCCCTACGCCGGTAACTTCTACAGCCATCAACTCTGCGCGGCCCTGCTGTTCGGTGCCTTTACCCTCGCGTGGCCGGGAGACTCTGTCCGACGGTTTGGTGATGCGCGTGGCCTGCTCTGCGGGCTGCTGCTGGGCTGGGCCGTGATTAGCGAGTACCCCGTGGCCCTCGCGGCAACTGTGATCGGCGTCTACGCCCTGGTTCGGCGCGGGCCACGCTGGATTATTCCCCTCGCGGTCGGCGCTGCCTTGCCTGGATTATTGCTTGTTACTTACGATATGAGAGCCTTCGGGACGATCTTTCCGGTTGGCTATGCCTACTCGGCGCTCTGGCAGGATCAGCATCACACCGGCTTTATGAGCATTACCTACCCGCACCCTGCGGCACTGTGGGGACTCACGTTCGGCCTGTTCCGTGGGCTGTTTGTGCGCGCTCCCTGGCTGCTGCTAGCGCTCCCTGGCTTCCTCGCCTGGTGGCGCACGGGTCGCCTGCGGGCCGAGTGGTGGGCGCTGGTTCTGGTGGTTCTGCTCACCCTGCTCTTCTACGGCTCCTCGATGATGTGGTGGGGCGGATTTGCCGCCGGGCCGCGCTATATCGTGCCGATGATTCCCTTCCTGGCCATCCCCGCTGGATACTGGGTCGCCACGCACTGGCAGCGCTCGTCCCACCGTGTGTTGTCGGTGATCCTGATCGTCCTGTCAGTCGGCATGGTGTGGCTGGAGACATGCGCAGGCCAGAGTTTCCCACCGGACACGATCACAAATCCGTGGATCGGCTACGTGCTGCCTGCCTGGGTCTCTGGCGATAGTGCCCGCAATCTGGGTATGGCCCTTGGATTACGCGGCCCGGCCAGCCTGGTGCCTTTGGTGGTGATCGTGATCAGTGCGGGTATGTTTTTGCTCTGGACAAGGCGCACTCTTGCGCCCGCCACAGCACCCGCTGTCGCCGGAGAATAGAGATCCTTATGCAGATCCTCCTGCTCACCCAGGTGCTGCCCTACCCGCCCGACAGCGGGCCGAAGGTGAAGACCTATCACCTGCTGAGGCACCTCGCGACCCACCACGAGGTGACGCTGGTCTCTCTGGTGCGCTCACCAGCCGAGGTTGCCCGCGCCCAGGAGTTGCGTGATCTCTGCGCCGAGGTTCATACGG
>JBAXMH010000459.1:0-2084 GCA_037134395.1 Chloroflexales bacterium | reverse complement strand
CCGCCGAGCAGTCGCACCATCAGCCGGGCGGCCATGTACAGGTCGGTGGAAGGTGTGGCCCCCTGGCGGGCCGACACCTCAGGCGGGTAGTCATCGGCGTAGGGCGTACTGATCGCCTTGATCGGCTCGCCAATCGCCACGCTGTAGCACCAGTCAATCAGGATGCCGTTGTGGTCGGATGGACGAATGAGCAGGTGCGTCGGCAGCACCGCGCCGTGAACAAGGCCAATCCCGTGGGCGGTGCCAAGGGCGGCCAGGGTGCGATTGAACATCCAGGCGGCATCAGCCGGATGCAGACCCTGCGGGTAGGCCCGCAGCACCTCGGCCAGTGAGAATACGTCCTGCTCGGGGCGCAGCACGTTCACGTGACGCTGATTACCCGCCGTATCGCGCAGCAAAAAGGACTCGACCAGGGTTGGGAAGTGGGCACGTACCGGCTGACCCGCCAACTCCTTGTCAATCCGACTCAGGGCGCGAGACTCGGCGGCCATCAGATCGTTACTGCGTGGGCTGCGTGCCACCTTCAGCAGTGCCGGGGTGCCGTTCTCGCGTGCCGCGAAGAGATCGCACAGGTCGCCTGTGATCGGCTCACGGTAGCCGACATAGCTGCGTCCGCCACTGGTGGCACGGATACGCTCAACCGTGCCGTAGGTTCCTTCGGCCAGTTTGCTTTGCGCCGCCTCATACCAGCCCTGAAGCTGGCGGAACGCCTCGTTAGCCGCCGTCCACTGCCCGGGATTGTGGTCTGGATGAGCAGCGAGGGCCAGCGCCCGGTACTGCCGCCGCAACTCCTCGTCGGGTTCGTCGCCCAGAATGCCAAAGACATCCTCTGGTTCGATAGCCCGCAGCATCAGATGGATCAGATCGTTGAGAGTGCGTGCCATCGCCTGCCTGCCTTCCATACGTGAATAGTATCAACCTGACACTAAGTATAGTGTATGAATAACAAAAAGTCAAGAGGGAAAATCGTTATTCGAAAAGTATTGGTTCTACAGGACGGTTGACGCGACTCTGCCAAGCTAGTAAAATGCGCCACACGTACATAGATTTGTGTAGATTTATCGGACTTTGCAGGTCAGGTGTTAGAGCGATCCGCTTGGAGCTATGAAGGAGGAGTCAAGGCTTTAGTCGGCTGAAGCCTTGACTCCTCCTTCATAACTGGGATGGGATTGCTATAGCTGAGAGGATCGGTGCCATCATGCAATACGTTGGTCTCTGGATGGCCACCGCGACATTTCTGGGGATCTGGTGGGGACACGTCGGGGTGCGCTGGATTGAGGCTCACAGCCCCGATGTACGTCCCGCCGCCTTGGCTCTGATCTTTGCGGGCCTGGGGCTGCATTATTGCAGCCTGATCTCGTCGAGCCTGACGACCAGCGGGGTGTGCAGCATCTTTGGCATGACACTGCTCTGGGACGCCTTTGAACTTTACCGGCAGCAGAAGCGTGTGATCAAGGGCCACGCCCCGGCAAACCCATCCAACCCGCGTCACGCCGCCTACCTGTCCGCCCCCAATAGCCACGCCACCACCGCCGATCTGCTCAAGCGCGAGCCGTCCGACCCGACGGCTGCTTGTGTGCAAACAAAAGACAGAATAGGTCGCACGGCTGGCAGTGATTAGGATTAGTATCACAACATGATTACCTACACCATCGCCATGCCCGAGCCGCACACTCATCTCTACCACGTCGAGGTGGTGGTTGACGCTGTATCCGCGCCCTGCCTCAATCTGGTATTACCGGCGTGGACGCCGGGTTCTTACATGATCCGCGAGTTTGCTCGCCATATTCAGGAGTTTACGGCCCACGGCCCCGATGGCACAGAGCTTCCTTGGCGAAAGACGGCGAAGGATACCTGGCAGATTGACGCCAACCGTGTCCCCGATGTTGTCGTGCGCTACAAGGTCTACGCCAACGAACTGACTGTCCGCACCAGTCATCTCGACTCCCGTCACGGCTACTTCAACCCGGCCAATGTGTGCATGTACGTGCCTGACCGCACCAACGAGCAACTCGCGGTCACTGTCGTGGTGCCCGAGGGCTGGCGGGTGAATACGGCGCTTGAGGCGGGGGTTGGGGGTCGGG
>JBAXMH010000458.1:0-2093 GCA_037134395.1 Chloroflexales bacterium | reverse complement strand
TATGGGTTAAGCGGCCCACTCAGCGACGGATGGCCCGGTCTCGAAGAAGATTGAGGGCAGGAGGTGGAGGTGGCGGCTCAGCCAGGGCAAGCCGACGCGGAGGGCCGGACGGCGCAGCGGCATCGCCAGGGCCAGCCCCGCCACCAGCCCGGCCAGTCCCAGCCGCCCGCGCCGGTGAGTGAGCAGGGCCAGCACGAGACCAATTGCACCCGCCGCACTTGCGACCCCCATGCCGCGACTATGCCGAACCATACGCACAGCGGCGCAGGCTGCGCAGGCCTGAAGCCAGATCATGTGCGGGTGACGCTCTAGTGCGCCAACAAACTGTGCAATCTCATCGAGTTCTAGGGCGGGAAAGTCGGTACGTGTACCCCAGGCGGTGCGATGCGCGTTAATGATGGCGCGGACGCGGGCGGTCACCGCTCGCAATACGCCAGGATCAGGTTCAGCCCCATGTCGAGCCTGAGCCATCAGGGGCAGCATCAGACTCTTGATTGCGTGGGATAGGGCCAGGGTGTCGGCGAAATAGCGGGCGCTTGTGACAAGCATATCCGCATCGTCGCCGCCGGGGTTCATGGACTCCAGGCGCTGGGCGTGGGAAGTCGCCCGCGTCGCCGCATCCTCACCGGCCCGCAGAGTCGTCGTCACATCGCCCACCGCCTCGGCCAGATAAGCCCAGATCGGCAGGGCGGCGGTAGGCCGCATCCACCAGACCCACAACAGTGGTGAGAGGTACACGCCTCCTACCTTGCCCTCTGCCTGTGGCAGCCGTCCCAGATACCAGCCCTGCTCGATCAGGTCAGCCGAATCCCGGTAGAGATCCGCTGCGGCGTCGGCGAATACCCCGCTCGGGAGGCGGAGGCGCATCCACTTGCGCACAAAGTCCTCGGCATCCAGGGCAGGCGTAACGGCCAGTGCTGCGGTGAGCGCACTACTCAGTTCGGTCCAGAGGCTCCAGCCGGTAGCGCCGAGACTGGCCGTTCCGCCGCCCCAGCCGCCGGTGCTATTCCATGCCCAGATCCCAGCACATTGGGGGTTGGCAGACGCACGCATGAGGGCGGCGGCGTGCAGGTCGGCGATAGAACTGGGGATCAGGCCGAATAGCTCGTACTCACGGCGGTTCTGGAACTCGATGATCTGGCGCGGGCCGGGCAGGCCCAGGGTCGGGTTGGGCGGCAGCATGCGGAAGAAATCGGCTGGTCCGTGTTTGACGGAAACCAGAAGCGCGGGCGAACTCAATCCGCCGAAGGTCTCAGCATAGCGTGCGGGTGAGCAGATCAGGTCGCCCAGATCACCGATGCCAACGCTCCAGGTCCGCATGATCAGCAATCGCCTGTGCGCCTCGCAAACGGGCAGCAGAGTCCGGATAAGATCACGCAGAGCGGCAGGTGTCGTGTAGATCATATGACCGGCGTAGGCGTCGCTCTGGTCGTGGGCACCACCAGCCTCACCGACACGCACGACCAATCCATGTACCTGGGGCAAGGCATGGAAAAGCTCGGCCAGCGCACGCTGGTTGAGCGCCGCGAGCCGAGGGTTCGCCGCGTCAAGCGTACCGACTGCCCGCCGCACCTCGGGCGTACTCCACTGCATATCGGTGGTGACGAAGATTTCCATACCCAGGGCGATGGCGAGATCAAACAACTCGCCAAAGGCGGCCCGGTAAGCCAGCGCCCGCAGCCGCGCAGGACTCTCGTCCGCGTAGATCGCCTCGCCGGGACTATCGAAGGCCACCATGTGGGCCATATTATCAATCACGATCCCGGTGTAGCCCTGGGCATGCAGCGCACGGAGGTGGTCGTGTGCGCGGGCCAGACCCCAGCGTAACTGCGCGGCATCAACGTAGGGCGGGGACGGCAGATCGATCTGGGCGTAGGGAAACGCCGACCAATTGCGAAAGGGCTTGTGCGGGTCGAAGAACGGCCCGCTGATGTCGGCGAGGCGGCGTGTGATCATAGTGGTAGTGGAAGCATCGGATTCAGGAAAAGCGACGGTGGAGGGCGTATTAAGCGCCGATTAAGGGTAGTATAGCACTCCGCTTTGTCTCCGCTTCATCGCCGCTTAATGCACCCATACCGAGCGCACAACACCGT
>JBAXMH010000457.1:0-2096 GCA_037134395.1 Chloroflexales bacterium | reverse complement strand
GGCGTCACCGATGGTATGGGCGAGTCTGTCTGCGCTTGGGGCCGGGGTCTGGTCGAGTGTGCCAGCGGGTGGTACCACGCCCACTGACCCGATCAGCCGCCCGTGACCTGTTACGTGCCGCCGGATCCGTTACCAGGATCGGCGACCTGCATCGGCGTGGGCTGTTGCGCCTGCTGCTGCGCCTGTGCGATCCCCAGGGCGAGCGTTAGGCCAAGCAGGGCCACACCCAGAATGCGTCTCAGACTCTGCCACACATGCCTCACCTCCTCTCGTGTGAACTGGCCGCGTAAGCGACCTCACACCAGAGGAGCGAGCAGGGAGCAAAACGTAACAGATAGACAAACGGGGAGGGCAGCGATGGCTGCCCTCCCCGTTTGTCTATCTGTTATCAGTTATCAGGTGTCGTACATGACACGATAGCTACGGGAATGGGTTACGCGATCAGGATCTTGAGACACAAAGGTGGTTGCCAGGGCGGGCGGATATATTATGTCAATTTTAGCCAATATGTGTAACTCGACTGTTGTGTTTTGCCAGTTCCAACGCATCGTGCTAGGCTTGATGGGCAGTGACCGCATGATCGCGCGAAGGTGAGGAACGGATGCAACTCCCGATTGTGGCCCCAGCACCGCTCGTGACCGTGCATGCGGCCGCCTTCCGCGACCTGTTTGAGAACGCCCCGCAGTTTGCCCATTTTGAACACTACCTCACCGGCCTGATGGTGCTACCGAACAAGAGCTTGGCGAACATCGCTCGCTGCATCCTGGACAGTGCGGATAAGACCAATCTCTCGCGCTTTCTGTCCCGCGCGCCGTGGCAGGAAGCGGAGGTGAATGACCGCCGCATCCGGTATGCGCTGGAGCAGACCCGCCGCCACCGCCACCGCAAGGCTGATTCCGTCGTGGTGCTCGATGATACCTTGTGCGAACACGTCGGGAGTCTGTCTGCGCATATTGACCGCCACTACAACCATAGTGATGGCACCTACCCGCTGGCGCATAATCCGGTCACCAGTGTGTGTGTCAGCGGCCCCGTCCGTATCCCGCTGGATCTGCGCGTGTATCGCCGCTGTGAGGACGTGACCCAGTGGGAGACCTTTGTCACCAAGCATTTCCCCGAGCAGGTCATTCCAACGACGAAGAAGGCCCGCACGGCGCTGCATAAGAAGATTGACCCGGTGCTGATGATGGACCCGGAGTTTGCGGCATTGCACACCCAGTTTCGCACCAAGATTACGCTGGCCATTGAGCTGGTGGAAGCGGCCATTCGGCACAAGGTTCCCTTCGGCGTGGTCGTCTTCGATAGCTGGTACCTGGCGGAAGAACTGGTCACGGTGCTGGAGCGACGGCGCAAAGCCTGGGTCAGTATCGTCAAGAAGAACCGGAACATTGAGACGAATAGCTTTGAGCTCCGGGATGCGGCCGGCCAGCCGATCCGGTTTGCCGGGCCGCATATCGCGGTAGAGGATCTGATCCCGCATATTCCCGCTGATGCCTACCGTGCGGTCACGGTCGGCAAGACCACCTACTGGTGCTTCACCCTGGTCGTGCGTTTGACGACCGTGGGCCGGGTACGGCTGGTCATCAGCTTTGCCAACGCCGAGCGGACGGGCACGGCGGCCCTCCTGCTGAGCAACCGTCTGGACTGGAGCGCCCAGAAGATTCTGACGACCTACCTGCGACGTTGGCCGACGGAGACCTTTTACCAGGATGGCAAGGGGCATCTGGGACGGGATGCGTATCGCATGCGCAGCGCCGAAGCCATTGGCAAACATTGGTGTCTGGTGTTCGTGGCGTATACGTTCTTGCATCTCGCGTGTCTGGCCCCATCACTGACCAAAGGCAGCCCCCCGATCAAGACCATTGGGGACGCATGTCGCCAGCAAGCGCAGGCGCTCATTGAGCGACTCCTGCTCTATGTCCACGAACGGCTGCTCCAGGGATACCCCGCCGACGTCGTGTTTGCCCACCTCTTCGCCAAGCAGCGTCCGCTCCTGGCACCGTGACCGTGTGTCGTCATGATTCAAAACACAACAGTCGAGATGTGTAACATATCAGCCCCTATGTCACACTTACGCCCCGTTCGTACCGTGTTCG
>JBAXMH010000456.1:0-2098 GCA_037134395.1 Chloroflexales bacterium | reverse complement strand
GTGCGGCGCAGATCGATCCCCAGGCTCTCGGCGACCGAGATGAGCTTCGCCAGGAACAGTGGTAGCGAATCAAAGGCACCGTCGCCGCTGCTCTGTAGCACCTTGAGTTCGTGGATCTCCGGCATATGCGCAGCGAGTTCCGGCAAGCGCTCCACCAGCCGGCTGGCCAGATCACGCTCGCCCATCAGATTGCGTACCTCCTGGCGCACGCGCTCGATCTCGGTTTCCTGCGCTGCGGTCGCGAGGCGCACCCGGTCGGTGGCTTCCTGCAACTCCAACTGCGCGAGCGTCTCCCGCCGCACACGTTCGCGATTCGCGTGCTGCTGCTGCTGGCGGAGCGCATCTTCCTGCGCCTGCACCGCCTGACGCAGCTCCGCCTCAATCTGTTTGAAGGTCATCTCACGGGCGATGCGCTGCTGCTCGGCCTCAAGCTGGCTGGCCGCCAGGCGCGTCTCCTCGGCCATTTCCTGCAAGGCGCGGGCGACCTGCAGCGCCTTGCCCTGCGCTCCGGCATCCGCATCCAACTGCGCCCGCGTAAGCGCCTCGGCCTGGGCGCGCCGAAGCGCGTCGAGGGTCGTCTCCTGGGCGATCCGTGCAGCCTCGGCGCTTCGCCGCCGCTCCGCTTCTTGATGCACCAGTGCGGTTTCCAGCTCAAGCTGCATCTGCTGCCGCGTGGTCTGCTGCTCGCGGGTAAAGCGCATGCCCTCCTGCTCCAGCCGGATCTCCTGCGCCTCAGTTTGTTTGGTCTGGGTTGTGCGGGCAATCTCGACCATCGTTTCCGCCTCGCTGGTTTCGGCCAGCTTGCGGTTTTGCAGCTCCTTCACCCGGATCTCGTCTTGGGCCAGCAGGTAGCTGATCCGCGCCGTTTTCTCCTGCTCATAGCGGAACGGTGCCTGGAGATCCTCCCACAGCCGCTGCGAACTGACCAGCGCCTCCTTGATCTGCACGGTGACGATTTTGATACCCAGGCCCTCGTCGGCATCATCCCCACGGCCCTCAGCCACGGCTTTCAGGCGTGCGGTCAGCTCGGCAATGATCGGCTCTTTGTCGGTCAACACCTCTTCGACGCTCATCGTGGCAATCTTGTCCTTGATCGCCGCTTCGGCCTGTTCGCGCAGCTGCGCGTTGACAATCCCCAGCGGGTCGCGCATATCGGAGAAATCAAGCTTGCGGTAGGCGACGCTGAAGTCGTTGATCTGCCACTGGACATAGGCCAACACATTGATGCCCTGCTTTTCACGGCTGATGCTGTTGGCGACAATCCCGATCGTCTGCATCGCGGCGGGAACCACCAAATAGGCGTCGGTGTAGGGGTTGTAGCGAAACGAGAGTCCCATCCCGATGGTCACCGGCGCGGGCCGGCCGATCCGGGTATGCACCACATAGACATTCGGCGGCACAATGATCTGCTTGAAGATCCAGAAGCCGGTCTCGCGGACGGGGATTGGTTCCTTCTCAAGCTGGAGCTGCTCGGATGTTTTGAGCAGGCTGACGGGCACCGGGGCGGGGGCTGCCTGGCGACGTGATTGCAGCGACGGCGATCCTGGCACGGACGACGGAGCCGCCAAGGGGGATATCGCGGCGTCGAATGACGGATCGCGGGGAGGCTCTTCGGCCTGTTGCACACCTTGTTGCTCCTGAAACACATCGGCGGCGGCTTTGCGACGTTGCTGCATATCGACCTCCTTGCGCACGGTGGAAGACGGGGCTGCACACAAGATACGCAGCGGCACGACAGAATGTTCCATAGGACGAGGTTCAGATCCGCTCTCCCTGTTGGTGCGGAGGCGCGGAAGCGATGCTTGTTGTCGCGGTTGCACAGAGGGGTACCGAGGCACGTGGCGGGAGTACCATATGGTGACCTTTCTGCGCGACATTACCGAGCGTAAGCAGGCAGAGGCCCGCATCCAAACGCTGAATGCCGACCTTGAGCGCCGGGTGGAGGAGCGCACGGCCCAGCTCTACGCCAGTGAAACCCGGCTGAGTCACATCCTTACTAACCACATCCGGTGCCGCTCGTGGTATCACTCTGGGCGCGCAGCGTGATACAGAGAGTGATACTGCTCAGTCGCCGCCTGGCGTGCGCAGGCCGAACCGC
>JBAXMH010000455.1:0-2114 GCA_037134395.1 Chloroflexales bacterium | reverse complement strand
GGTCGCCACGCCCTCAAACAGGGCCAGCACCGCGCGCATGCCCGGCACCTGGTCGAGGGCGGCCACAAACTGCATCTCGGAGGTGCCGGGGTTGGTGAAGCAGACCTCGACCTCGCCGGCCACCAGGGTGCGCAGGAGCGCCTCTGCTCCTCTCATCGGGTGCCTTCCTTTCGTTTCATATCGCCGCTCCATGCTACCACGAGTGCGCGCCTGCGCCTCAGCCACCAGGCCGCTGACCCGGCGCAATGGCGGCCTGGTATGGCACCGAAGGCGCGGGACACCTGCTTGGTGGCTACAAACCGATATGGACGTATACTAATGGAATGGGGTGTGGCCTGCCGCTCGGTTGCACCGACAATGCGCTGGCTGCACCGGAAGATCCTGGACAACCCAGAGCTTACTCGCGCTCACAAAGATCGTCCCCGCTGCCAGTTCATGAGACAAACCGTCAAGTGTCTATCGAGCCAGCACAGATAGTCCGGATGCGCTTGAAGCTCTCCGAGAGGCGCAAAACAAAACGATTTACACTGCTTGCTATGATTATCTGCATCAAAAACGCTTTACACCATTTCAGAGGTTCATACTGCCAGCGTACTGCCAAGGGGGCGGACGGAGACGGAAAATGTGGATTAAGACGGATTTTGAGATCGCGTTGAGACGCGCTAAAACACGCCTGTGGACAAGTGAGGATGCGCTTCCAGCCAACTTCCAAGCAGATGGTCGCGCGTTCGAATCGCGTCGCCCGCTCCGCATCAGGACGCGGAATTCTCGTACGAGAGTTCCGCGTTTCTCTTGCCATTTGGGGGGGTGAGTACCATTGTGAGTACCATTTGCGTACCTTTCCCCCCAGTCCGCCTCAGTCCGCCTCAGTCAACTCCTGATACAACCCCTCCAGGGCCTCGCGCATCTGGGTCAGTGTCACCTTCGCATACCGCGCCGTCACCGTGCCCGGCGTGTGGCCGAGGATGGCGGCGATCACCCGGTCGCTGATTCGCTCGCCAAGGAGCGTGGCGCAGGTGTGGCGCAGGTCGTGCAGGCGCAGCGGGCCGAGCCCGGCGCACACGAGCAGCACCCGGTAGTGGCGAGCCAGGTTCGACGGCCCCACCGGCGCACCGGTCTCGGCGACGAAGATTAGCCCGCGCTCATTCCAGCCCGGCCCCATCAGCGCACGCTCCTCTTCCTGATTGAGCCGGTACGCGCGAAGCCGCTCAAGCAGCGCAGGCGCGAGCGGCAAGGTGCGCCGCCCGGCGTCGGTCTTGGTGTACTCGCTGACCACCACCTTCATCTTGACCACCTGCACCTGCCGGCGCACCTGCACCGTCCCCGCCTCCCAGTCCAGGTCGTCCCAGCTCAGCCCGAGGCACTCGCCGCGGCGCAGCCCGAGCGCAAGCAGCAGGTGATAGACCAACGCGTAGCGCGTGCCCAGCTTTGGCTGTTTCTTGGTTCGGCGGTTCTTGGTCGTGTACGGCTTGCGCAGGTCGAGCGTGCCGTCGGCGGCGCGGAGTAGGACGCGGGCCTCGGCGAGGCTAAGCACACGCGGGCGATCATTGGTGAGCGGCGGCAGGTCGACCTCCTTGGCCGGGTTGGCGTTGATCAATCGGTAGCGCACCGCCACATCGAGCATGCCGCGCAGCCGGAGGTAGGCGTTGCGCACCGTGGCGGCGCGGTGGCCGGCGTCGACGAGCATGTTGATCCAGCCCTGGACGCGGGCGGCGGTCAGTTTGTCGAGGCGGATCTTGCCGAGCCTAGGGTTGATGTAGAGGCGAAACATCTGCTCGTAGCTGTCGTGGGTGCTGGCGCGGCGGGTGCGCTTGACCACGTCGCGCAGCCAGACCTCGCTGAACTGCTCGATGGTGGGCTGCTTGGCGTCGAGGTCAAGGCCCTGGGCGCGCTTGGCCTTCAGCTCCTCAGCCTTGGCCAGCACCTCCGCCCGGGTCTTGCCGCTGATGCGCTGACGGGCGCCGGTCTCGTCGCGGGGCAGGTAGTAGAACCAGCGCTTGCGCTTGGCGTCGTAGGACAGTGTGCCTTCGCCGTGGGCGCGTCGCTTGGGCATGATTATCTCCTCTTCAGGCTGCGCAGCTGCCAGGTGGGGATTGCCAGCGCAGCCGATCATC
>JBAXMH010000454.1:0-2116 GCA_037134395.1 Chloroflexales bacterium | reverse complement strand
GGGCGTCTACTTCCAGAAGCCCGCATAGCATGCACATGCGCCAAACACCCTGGTCTCTCTGGTTACGCCTCGTGCAGGTAGTCTGCACGCTCGGGCTTGGCGTTATCCTATGGAGATCTCTCGACTGGGGGCTTTTTAATGACTCAATCGCGGGCCTACACTGGAGCTTTGTGGGGCTAGCGGCGCTGTTTCTTCTGATCGTCCACGGGTTTAACATTATGCGCTGGCGGGGTCTGCTGCCGCCGAACACTATCTCGCTCAGTACGCTGACATCGTATTATGGGGCCGGTCTGTTCAGCAGCAATTTTTTACCCACCGGTGTTGGCGGCGATGCAGTTCGAGTTGCGCTGACAGGAACGCGCGTGGGATGGTCGCAGGCGCTGCTCTCTGTGATGCTGGACAGAGGGATGGGGTTGATCGGCCTTAGTTTTTTCTTTGTGCCAGGGCTTTGGTTCGGCTTGCCCGACGGCATTATGGAGCGAATGACGATCTCTTTCGCTCGGCTAACCGGGCTTTGGCCCCTCGCTGCCATCGGGGTTGTGGTAGCGGTGGGGATAGGTGGGGTGTTTGTCTACCGCCGAGGTCGTCAGGTACAGGGAATGCTTTCACGTTTTCAGCAGGGCGACGATAAAGCGAGTACATTTCGGCGGAGCGGGCGCGAATGGGTGATCATGATCCTGATCAGCTACGCCATCTCAGCTTGCTCGATCCTAAGCCTCATAGCGGCGCACTGGGCGGTTCTCCAGGCACTTGGGATCGTCATATCGCCGGGTGCCGCGATCTGGCTGACCATCATTGGTTCATTGTCTCTTATGGTGCCGATCAGCATCAACGGACTCGGCGTCCTCGAAAGTGTGTTTATTATCGTACTCGCTACCTACAGCGTATCTGCCCCGGCAGCCCTGGCCAGCGCGCTTCTTATCCGCGTCCTCTCTATCACCTTCAGCCTCCTCGGTGGCTTCCTCTCCCTGGGGCAGAACTGGCATACCGACAAGGTTGGATCGGACGCTCCCCTGCCGTGACTCGGCGTTATCCGCAACGTGATCTACATTCCATTCTGCCTCACGCATGTTTCAAACCAGCTTGACAGTTCAGCGATCTGACGCAAAGCCGCAAAGCCGCAACGAGCATGGGTTTGTCGTTTTCTGAAGCAAGCCTCAGGCATGTTTCACTCCAGCGTGACAGTTTGGGCACATGCACCGCGTCCTGTTGCGGCACATCTGCAATCTAAAATCTAAAATCTGAAATCTGCCTTGGAGGTGAATCGTGAGTCCTCTGCTGAGCGACTACCCGCGCTACGCCTGGCACATGCTCGCGGGGGTGCGGGCGAAGATGGAGTCTGGGACTGCGGCGCAGCGTGCGCGTGACCTCGCCCCGTGGCTTGATCTATCGCAGCCTCGCGATATTCTGGATGTGGGGAACGGTAGCCTGCGCCCGCAGTATGCCCTGATGCGGAACGCTGGACATCGGGTTGTTGGTATTGATTTTGTCAACCGACCGGGTATAAGTTGGAAGCGCAGCATCTATAAGGTGTTGCGGCGACTCTACGCGCTTCAGTTGGGAATTCCGTCTGCGGCAATGGATCAGCACGGCCTGATCGTCGGCAATGTGGGTATCCTGCCCTTCGCCTCCCGCAGTTTCGATCTGGCGATCTCTAACGCGGCCTTCGAGCATTTCCTCGATGTGCCGGCGGTGCTGGCTAACCTCCAGCGGGTTCTCCGTCCGGGCGGGATGATCTGGGCCGGGGTTCATCTTTTTACCAGCCCCTCGGGTGGACATAATGTCAGCTTCACCCAGTACCCGCTGCGCAGCCTGCCCCCCGGTGCCGAGCCGTGGGATCACCTGCGAGCGCAGCGTCGTGCCTTCACGGTGCCGCTCAACCGCTGGCGCAAGGGCCAGTTTCTGGCTGCCTTTGCCGAGCATTTCGAGGTGCTGACCCACTACTGCGGCCTGCGCGAGGGCGAGCAGTGGCTCACCTCGGCCTTGGAGGCGGAGCTGGCGGACTACACCCGCGACGAACTGACATGTGGGACGCTGGTGATTGTGGCCCGGAAGCGAGCCGAAAATAGCCGATAGCCGATAGCCGATAGCCGATAGCCGATAGCCGATAGCCGAT
>JBAXMH010000453.1:0-2120 GCA_037134395.1 Chloroflexales bacterium | reverse complement strand
GTACACGATGATCACCCGAATCGAAATTGATGGCTTCAAGATGTTTCAAGACTTTACCCTTGACCTTGAGCCAGTGGTGTGCGTTGTGGGGGCCAATGCGGTCGGCAAGAGCAACCTCTTTGATGTGTTGCGCCTGCTCTCACGCCTTGCCGATAACGATCTGCGCACCGCATTCCAGAGCCCTGAGACCGAGCGCGAAGAGATGCGTGGTGAGGCGTATGAACTCTTCACGATTGGCCCTGATGGTATTCCACTGACAAAGATGCGCTGTGGGGTGGAGTTATTGGTTGAGCCATCCATCCGCGATAGCTGGGGGGCCGAGGAGCAACTCACGTATACCCGGATGCGCTACGAGCTAGAGATCGAGCGGCGCAAAGATGATCGTGGCCTAGAGCGACTCTATGTCACCCATGAGCGTCTCGCTCCCATCTTTCGTGATGGTGATTCGTGGGCGACACATCAGATTCGCCGCAACCACGAACACTGGATACCATCATCACGAACGGGCCGGATGCGCGCTCGTCGGAAAGAATACTTTATCTCCACATCAACCACGCAGCGCGAGGGGGTTCCGACGATCTCCCTGCACCAAGACGGCCACGGTGGGCGAAAGTCGAGTGTTGCCGAGCGGATTGAGCGCACCATGCTGAGTGGGGTGACCAATACCGAGTTCCCCCACGCCCTCGCGGCACGTGAAGAGATGCGCTCGTGGCGGTTCCTCCAGCTCAACCCCCGCTCATTACGCCAGCCCAGCTCCATGAACGCACAGCAGACGCTCGCCCCCGACGGGAGCTTTCTGCCGTCCACACTCGCCCGCCTCAAGGCAGAGAATAGCTATATCCTGCACGACGTTGCCCGTGATCTTGGCGAGCTTGTCTCTGGGATTACAACCCTTGAGATCGAAGAGGATGCCTCCCGAAATCGCTATGTGATGTATGCGACCACCCAAGATGGGCGCAGGTTCTCCTCGCGCATCCTCTCTGACGGCACACTGCGCCTACTGGCGCTGATTACACTCAAGAACGACCCCGAGTATCGGGGCGTTCTGTGCTTTGAAGAACCCGAGAACGGCATCCACCCAGCCCGTATCCACAACACCGTACAGCTCTTGCGCGATCTCGCCACACACTTTGATGATGATGACGCGATCCACCTGCCCCTGCGCCAAATGCTGGTCAACACCCACTCACCTGTTCTCATGGCAGAGTATGTCAAACAGAGCAAACGGATAGGTGGTGAATCTGTCCCTGGGCTCCTTTTTGCCTACACCGCGACACGAGTACGCGGCAAGTCGTCAGAGGGAAGTGTGCGGATCACGCGCATGGCCCCAGTTACGCCAGATCGACAAACACGGCTCGCGCTGCCGACTGATGAGGCGGAGCGGATATACACGCTCGGCGAGGTCGAACGCTATTTAAGCACCGTCGATCCCGGCGAGGCGCTCGAAACATTGAAGCCAGGACGGTCACGATGAGCATGTTGGTGATGGCCTTGGCGGTAGAAGGGCCAACAGACGAGCGATTCTTTCAACCGCTCCTCCAACGCACAGCGGATGATCTGTTACGACAGCGCGGTATTGGCACAACCGATGTCCTCGACCCGATCATAAGCCGATTTCCGCCTGACAGCGAGACTCATGCCCAGGGTGTCCTGTGGTTAGCGCAGCAGTTTACGGGCTATCAGGCGCTCGCGATCCACATGGACGCAGATGCGCCATCGGTCGAGCGGGCCATGCGCGAGCGCTACACACCGGGGCTTCAGCTCGTACACGCGGCGCGTGCAGTGGGCGTGGATGTTTGTCGCCACATCATTCCGCTGATACCTGTACGCATGGTTGAGTCGTGGATGTTAGCCGACGGCCTGACATTATGCACCGTTATCGGCACCGACGAGGACGCGCAATCCCTCGGGCTCCCTGCGGTACCGCATCAGGTAGAGGGTATTCCTGAGCCAAAGCGCGTCCTTGCCGAGGCCGTGCGTCACGCATTTGGCGCGAATCGAAGGCGGCAGCGGCGGGCGAATGACCTCCCCCAAATCCACGAATCGCTGGGCCGACAGATCAGGCTTGATCAACTCCGCCGTGTTCCCTCCTTTGTCACCTTTGAGGCAGCGCTCGCCAG
>JBAXMH010000452.1:0-2157 GCA_037134395.1 Chloroflexales bacterium | reverse complement strand
CCCCACACGAAAAGCCGCCCCTCATTGGGCAGCCATGTGCCGTGTATCACGGCGGGGAGGGCCGCATTGGACATAATGTAGTAGCTGCTCTCGCTAGACAAGGGTACAGGGAATTAAGACAGATTGCAGATTGCAGATTTTAGATTGCAGATTCGGCCCCCTCACCCCTTGCCCCTCTCCCACAAGGGGAGAGGGGAGATTCTGTATCAGGATGCGTCCGGCTCCCCCTCTCCCTTTATGGGAGAGGGGGCTGGGGGGTGAGGGTTGAGTAGAATCAGGCGACTATCGTGAAGGCTAGCCATGCTATCATGCCACAGCGGTGCAAAGACAGCAAACGAGGTCATCATGGGCAAGAAACAGCAACAGAAAAAGGGTGCGGCACCACCAGCGAAGCCGGTGGGCGGCATGGCGATCACCGTCGGCTGGTCGGTCTACGAGGTGCTGCTCTCGCAGGGCTGGAATCAAGAAGGAGCCCTCGCCTCCGTCCTGGTGGCCCGGATGTCGCCGCGCTCAGGCAAAGTGGCCGCCGCGTCGTACTTGGTTGATCTGGCATGCCTGGGCGTAAAGAGTACGCAGGTGATGATGTTCAAGGATCCGACCGAGTATGCCGCCGGACTGCGTGCCCATATCGTCCACCATATGCCGATGGCTCCCTCCAACATCAACCTAGCGGCGAAGATCGTTGATACCGGCTACCAGTACGCCGCTCGCCTGGGCTTCCCGCCCGACCCGATTTTCGCCCAATCGTGCTATCTGCTTGAGGGCGCAAACCCAGACGCCGAACCAACGCCCGTCCATACGGGCGGCAGTGATGGTAAGCCTCTCTTTATCAACGGGCCAAACGACAGTGTCGCCCATGTGATCGCCCAACTCCGGCGTGCGGTTGGCGAAGGCAACTACCATTTCCTGATCGGCGGCGATCCCTCAGGCATGCATGTGCTTCGCGATAACGGCGGGTTACTCCCCGATGATGACGATGATCTGATCATCAACCACGATCCCGACGAGAAGTAACCGGCAGGTTCCTTACCGCTCGCGCAGAGCCAGGTGCGCCTCGTGCAGCAGGCGCTCACTGGTCTCCCAGCCAATACAGCCGTCGGTGAGCGAGACACCGTACTTCAGGTGTGAGTGGTCGGCGGTGAGGGTCTGCTTCCCTTCGATCAGGTTGCTCTCGATCATCACGCCGACAATGGGGCCGACTTTGCGGATCACCCCATCAATCACCGTGTGCAAGACGGCCTCCTGGCGGCGGAAGTCGCCGCTGGCGTTGGCGTGGCTACAGTCCACCATCACCGCCGGGTTCAGGTGAGCCTCACGCATCAGGCGGGCGGCCTGCACCACATACTCCTCATGGTAATTCGGCTCGGCCCGCCCGCCCCGCAGAATGACAAAACCGTCGGGATTGCCGGTGGTCTTTACTACGGAACTGTGCCCGCCATCGTCAATGCCCAGGAAGCTGTGCTGTCCGGCTGCCGAGACACAGGCGTGAACCGCAACCTGAATGCCGCCATCGGTACCATTCTTAAAACCCACGGGCATCGAGACGCCGCTGGCCAAGGCGCGGTGAGTCTGGGCCTCGGTGGTGCGTGCGCCAATCGTCGCAAGGCTGATCTGATCGTCAATATACTGCGGGCTGATCGGGTCGAGCATCTCGGTGGCCACGGGCAAGCCCATGCCATTGATCTCCAGCAGCAGGGTGCGGGCGATGGTTAGTCCTGCACCCATATTAAAGCTGCCGTCGAGGTACGGGTCGTTGATCAGACCGCGCCAACCCACCGTAGTGCGCGGCTTCTCCAGGTAGACGCGCATTATTAGAAAGAGTCGGTCGCCCAGAGTAGCCTGAAGGGCCACAAGGCGACGGGCGTAATCGAGGGCGGCCTCGGGATCGTGGATCGAGCAAGGGCCAATCACCACCATCAGCCGGGGGTCCTCGCGGCGCAGGATGCGTCGGATGGTTGCCCGCGATTCGGCCACTGTACGAGCCACCGCATCGCTCAGCGGCAACTGGGCCTTTAGCTCGCGTGGCGGCAGAAAGGGCGTCAATTCGCGAACATGCAGGTTGGCAACTTTATGTCTATCGTTAGGCATAGATCAGAGTCCTCTTAGACAAGGTTTCAGGTGTGAGGTTTCAGGTTTCAGGTGTGAGGTTTCAGGTTT
>JBAXMH010000451.1:0-2179 GCA_037134395.1 Chloroflexales bacterium | reverse complement strand
AGCAGCACACCCTTGCGATAGACGCTCCGCTCACTGCTTGGGGTCGCAGTGCAGGCGCGGCTTGGCAGCGGTAGCAGCGTCGGCACCGGGGTTGGTGCTGCAGTCTGATGTTGCTGTACGTAAACCTCGCTGCCAAGCAACCCGCCGAGTACCTTAAAGGGAATCGGGTTCTCGGGATGCAGCTCCAGCCGCGCCCGTTCGAACCACTGCACCTGATATTGCCGCCCGTCGCTCAGGGTCTCGGTCGTCAGGTCGCTCAGCGGAAGTCCCCAGAGCCCAAGGCGCTCGATAACGCTGACCCCCGGCTGGCCATAGAGGTCAAGCCCGAAGCTCTGCCACGTCTCCAGGATCTGCCCGCAGACATTGTGACCGGTCTCGGGAACAAACTGACAGCCTGGCTGCGGCTGGCTCCTCGGAAACTGCATCCAGCTACGGCCCACCTGCGTCAGGCGCTCGGATCCCATGCGACCCAGCAGTACGTCAAACGGGGCCTCGTTCTCGGGGTGTAGCTCAATCCTGGCCCGTTCAAACCATTGGACAGTGTAGGTTTTGCCCTCGATCTGCATATCTTCCTGCGGGCCAATCGGATAGCCAAAGATTACCAGCCCGCCATTCCGCGACCAAAACTGGCCGATGCGCCCTTCGACACAGAAGCTCGTCTGGGTGAAACAGGTCTGGGAAATCTGTGCGGCGGCTGGGTTTACAGCAGCGAAGGAGACACCGATGAGCGCCAGGAGGCAAAGGACGATCCACGGGCTGCGGATACGCTGGATGAACCTCACAATGTTGAGACCACAGCCCCATCTTCTGCCACAGCCTCGGCGTAGAGGCCGGGCATTTCGATGCCTGCCACGCTCGGCGGCAGTGCGCGGAGCAGAAACTCTGGGCTGTTGAAGAATGACTTGAGCGCCGAGTTGCTCATGTCAAAATCGCTATTGATCAGGTCGGCGCTCGTTTGGAGGTGCCGCTCCAGCTCAGCCAGCAGGGTCTGTCGCACTGCAACCAGCACGCCGACAGAGAGCGTGACCAGCACAAGCGTAAAGAATCCGGTATAGCCCAGGGCGAGGCGAATATGCAGCGGCAGAGGTCGCCCCATCAGACATCCTCACGTAGCACATAACCGATACCGCGCACGGTTTGGATAAGGCGTGGCGTCCCGTTTACGCTCAGCTTCTGGCGCAGCGCACTAATATAGACCTCGATCACATTGCCCTCGCCACCGAAATCATAGCCCCAGATTCGGTCATAAAAGACCTCGCGGGTAATGACCTGATGCGGGCTACGCATCATCAGTTCCAGGATCTCGAACTCTTTGGCCGTGAGAGAGACATTGTGGGCACGTACCGTCACCGTATGTGCGCAGACATCCAGGGTGATCGGGCCAAAGCGCAGCACCTCGTTGCCGCCCTGGCTCTGATGTGCACGCAACTGCACGCGCACACGGGCGAGCAACTCAGCGAAGGCAAAGGGCTTGCAGAGGTAGTCGGTTGCGCCGCTCTCCAGCCCGGCCACCCGGTCGTCCACCGTATCACGGGCGGTGAGCATGATGACAGGCGTGGTTCCAGTCGCACGTAGCCGCCGTGCGATCTCAATCCCATCGAGGCCAGGCAACATCCAGTCGAGGATGACCAGATCGGGTGCGTGGCCGATCATCGCTGAGATCGCAGCCGGGCCATCGTTGGCGACATCAACTGTGTAGCCCTCTAGAGTCAGGCCGCGCTTGAGCGACGCGGTCAGTTCCACCTCATCGTCTACAACCAGGATGCGTGAGGCCATAAATACTCCTACGAGGATCGGTTCAGGGGCGGCTCTGCCGCCCCCAGTGCAGTGACGGTGCAACTACATTGTTGCCTACACATAGTATCTGAACATGTGCAGAAGAGTCTGAGAAAATCATAAGTATAGGGTAAAGCCTGCGTCTCGCTGACGGGGAACAGGAGAGCAGCCAGGGCTGTTGCAAAGATACTGCTGGCAAACTCCGAATCGGCGGGCACGTGAACTGGGGTCGTCTGTACAAGGCAGCCCCGCGTGCGCTATGCTATGCCCTACCGGCGTGCTGGCGTCGGGCCGAACCGCACACATGGAGGTGGCAGATGTCGCTGGATGCACCCCTGGCCTACATCATTCCGGATGAGACGGCGCGTGTCGCGCACGCGGCCTTCCCCAAGGGCAATGCCTA
>JBAXMH010000450.1:0-2194 GCA_037134395.1 Chloroflexales bacterium | reverse complement strand
GGCTATCGGCTATCGGCTATCGGCTATCGGCTATCGGCTATCGGCTATTTTCACGTATTGCGAGAGGGTTATGGTCGTGCCCCAAAGATCGCCCGTCCCACCCGCACAATCGTCGCTCCCTCGGCGATAGCTGACTCGAAGTCATTGCTCATCCCCATTGAGAGATCATCCCAGCACGTGTGCGGCAGCCGGTGGGCGAGATCGTCGCGTAGCTCGCGCAGCAGGCGGAAGATGGGCCGAGCCGCCTCAGGATCGTCCATCATCGGGGCGATGGTCATCAACCCGCGCACCTCAAGCTGTGGCAGGGCCACGACCCGCTCCAGATCTGTGTAGAGCAGGTCGTAGGCGGCGCGGCTAGCGATCCCGCCGGCCAGAGCGAAACCCTCTTTGCTGACCTCGCCGCTCACGTTCACCTGGAGCAGAATGGGTAGGCGGCGACCGATCTCGGCGGCGTGACGATCAAGGATTTCAGCGAGGCGCAGGCTGTCAACCGACTGTACGACGTCAAACAGTTCGGCGGCGGCACGGGCCTTGTTGCGCTGAAGGTGGCCGATCATGTGCCAGCGCGGGCGGGGGAGATGAGTGGCAAGGGCGGCGATCTTGGGAGCAGCCTCCTGCACACGGTTCTCGCCTAGATCCGTGATGCCGGCGGCGAGGGCGGCGAGCATCACGTCTGGGCCGTGAGTCTTACTCACAGCAACGAGGGTAATCTCCTCAGGGCGACGACCGGCGCGGCGGGCGGCGGCAGCGATTCTCTCGTGGATCTGGGCGATCTGTGCGGGGATGAACTCCATTAGAGAAACCTTTGATCATAGAGCAATCCTCTTGGGGTTGGTGCGTGGAGTCGAGGCTTGAGCCGGATAAGGCCGCCTAAAGGCTCGACTCCTTTTTCATAATCAGTTGAGGATTGCTATAGCTCATCTACGACGCGACAGATGAGCTATTTAATTATCGAGTCGGCGACCAGCAGCTTCTGCTGAGTCGGTGGGTCTGGTGGCAGGCGGGTGATCAGCATCAGGCCACGGCCTGTGGGCAGGGAGACCGTCAGTTCAAGGGGGGTGCTTTCGCCGGGGCGCAGGGTGGCACTAGCCCCACCGCCAGCGATATAGGAAGCTCCCGCACTATCGCGTAGCTCGAAGGCAGAGATCGGCACCTGCACATCGGTGGTGCCGATGTTAGTAACGCTGCCGATTACCTTTAGGCTGCCACCTACGGGTTGCAGTTCACGCACCGTCACGCGCATACGGGGCGTGATCGCCACCGGCTCGATGGGTGTGCCGCTGCCGCCCAGTCCAATCTGGTGCCAGAGCTTACGCGCCGCATTCTGGAGATCAGGGGCCAGACTGCCAATGCCCAGGTCGGGGAGTTGTACACCGCCCACTGGTGTGGGCTGGAGCGCAAAGTGCTGGCTGAGGGCTGGGTTCTCGAACAGGTGGCCCCGGCTGCTCAGGATGATCAGGGCCAGGGCCACCAGTGCGCCCCAAGCCCAGATCGGCAGCCCTTGCGATCTTTCGCCGCCCATAGCACTCCCCCACTGTGTCATCACGAAAACCACAATGCAGCATAGCAGAGGCTCAGATCCCCGTCAACGCACCCGTGTATGCTTGACAAACATTTTACCTTCGGGTAGACTTCATCCTCGTATACCCTTCAGAATTCGTAAATTCCACGCATGTCGCTTTGTGATGCGACGCAGCTCACGGGCATCCTCCAAAATGTGTGTTCATATGGTGGGGGTTCGTCTGCCCCGCCACTAGTGAGCGCGGCCCCAGAAAGGAGGTGTTTGCTGCTTCCTGATGCTGTGCTATGGTGTGTCTTGTGCATGGCGGGCTAGCAACCCAGGGGGATTGTAACTACTGGTTTTTGACAGATTCTTTTGCTGATCGAGGAGATCAAAGCATGAAGCGAGCGTCTAGTCTTATCATCCTGGCAGCCCTACTGCTGGGCCTGTTGTCCGCCTGCGGCGGCACGCCTGCCGCACAGCCCACCGCCGCCCCCAAGCCGACCGTCCCGGTCGCTACCGCGAAGCCGGCTGCCACTGAGGCCGCTCCCACCGAGGCGGCTGAGATCACACAGACCGGCGCGACCGAAGGCCCGGAGGGTACCACCGCCCCGGCTGGCACGGCTGCCACCACTGGTACGGCTGCCACCACCGGCACGGCTGCCACCACCGGCACGGCTGCCACCACCGGCA
>JBAXMH010000449.1:0-2210 GCA_037134395.1 Chloroflexales bacterium | reverse complement strand
TGGGCGGCTACCTTTGGCACACTGAGCGCCTCTGGTCTGCTTGGGGCTGTTGTCCACGGCCTAGAGATGCCGGAGGAGCGTCGCACCTTCCTCTGGCGTCCTCTCACCCTTACCCTGGGATTTACCGTTGCTCTTTTTGCCACTGGCGCAGTCGGTGATCTGTTCGGTGAGCGGGCCGCACGCCGCGCTCTGCCGGGGTTGATCCTGAGCGCCATTGGCTTCTACACAATCAGCCAGCGCATCCAGCGCGGATTTCTTATCTTCATCATCTACGAGGCCGTGGCGATGCTGTTCGCCCTCGCTGCCTACGCCCGTCTCGCCCAGGCCGGTCGCCTCAGTGGCTCCCAGCAAATGGCTGCGGGTGTTCTGCTCTCGATCCTCGCCGCCGCTATCCAGGCCAGCAGTGCTGAACTGGTTATCTTCGGTGTTCCGTTTGATCACAACGGGCTCTTTCACATCGTGCAGATTGCCGGTCTGCCGCTCCTCGCCGCCGGGCTACGCGCTGCCCTTGAGCCCTAGAGTTGATGCAAAGTTCTCAGGTTACCGCCCGCCCCCACCCCCAGCCCCTCCCCCACGCGGGGGAGGGGAGCCGGACAGCTTTCTGGTGAGGAATACCCCCTCTCCCCTCGTGGGAGAGGGGGCAGGGGGAGAGGGGGCGTACTGTCTTTGCATCAGCCATGCCCTTGAGCCCTCGCCTTAACAATGCCTAAAGATCATCCTGCTACCATGATGACATCACTATCCGCCAACAAGAGTTGGAATCATGAAACAGGAACACCGACACCATATCCGGGCACGCACCAACCTCCTGATTGACATTGCCGCCTTTATCGCCTTCCTCATCGCCACTGCCCCTCGGTTCAGCGGGATCGCTATTCACGAGTGGCTCAGTGTTGCCTTTGCCGTTGCGATCATTGTTCACATGCTGCTGCACTGGCAGTGGATCATCGCCTTGAGCAAGACGATGCTGCGCAAGGCGCGTACGCAGGTACGTCTAGGCTACATACTTAACCTGGCCCTCTTCATTGATGTCACCCTGCTCACCTTCACCGGCCTGATGATCTCGCAGGTTGCCCTGCCGCTCTTCGGCATCCGCCCCGCGCCCAGTTCGCTTTGGCGCGGTCTGCATAGCCTTACTTCAAACCTCGGGGTGCTGATGGTCGGTTTGCACCTCGCCCTGCACTGGCAGTGGACACTCAAGACGACGGCGCGCCTGTTTGGCTTCAGGATACCCAAATCTGCAACGCAGCAGGAGGTATCGTGATGAAGATCATCCTCCGTACCCTGGTGATCTTGTTTGCTGCCCTGCTTGTTGTCGGGGCCACGCTGGCCTTTGCCTCCTCGGGCATTCTCCCCACATCAGGTGGTCGCGACGGGTTTGAGCGTCAGCCGCCCGCAGGCTTTGTTGAGGGTCAGAGTCGACCGGGCGCTCCCTCAGGTGCTGAAGGTAGCGGGCGTGATCGCGGACACGCGGGCGGCGGCATGTTCTCCGCCTTTGAGTTGCTAAAAAACCTGGTGGTCATGGCCGTGATTATCGCCTTCGTCTCGTTGTTCACCCAAGCCGGTGGCCGTCGCCGCTTACGACGGCGCTAGACAGTTATGACACAGACCATCCTCATCGTTGATGACGAGCGGAACCTGCGCGACATGATCCGGGTCTACCTGGAGCAGGAGATGTACCATGTCGTTCAGGCTGCCAATGGCCGTGAGGCTCTTTACGTGGCGCGCATCGAGAAGCCCGACCTGATCATCCTCGATCTGATGATGCCGGAGATGGGCGGCTACGAGTTTATGAATGCGTACCGCAAAGAGGGCGTCGCCCCGGTGATCATGCTCACGGCAAAAGTGGACGACGAGGACAAGATCCTCGGGCTGGAGCTAGGCGCTGACGATTACGTCACCAAGCCCTTCAACGTCCGCGAGCTGATCGCCCGTGTCCGTGCGGTCATCCGTCGCACCCAGCGCCCCGCAATCGAACCCGACATCCTGCGCGCCGCCGACATCATTGTTGATCGGGCCGGGTGTACCGTGCGTATCCGCGACCAATATGTTGATCTGACGCCCTCGGAGTTTGAGTTGCTCAGTACGCTGATGGCTGCGCCGGGGCAGGTCTTCTCGCGCCTCGACCTGATGGATCGCATCTCGGGCAACACCTTTGAGGGCTACGAGCGCACGATTGATGTTCACATCCGCAACCTGCGCACCAAGAT
>JBAXMH010000448.1:0-2216 GCA_037134395.1 Chloroflexales bacterium | reverse complement strand
GTTTCAAACCCCTTCAGAACGGGGCGGTATTGTGCTGAGGGTCGCATCCGAGACGATCTAGTTTTGGTGCATTGGGATGGCGCATGGTGTCTTTAACGAATGCCCCTCTTCCCTGGTGTGATCTTGCGATTCCGTCGCTCTGCTGGTATGATCAGCCATTAGGGTCATTCTAACAGGTCATTGGTTGGGGGTCAAGCATGCAGCGTTGGGGACAGTATCTTGCCGAGGTGCCGCAGACGTTGCTGCGCCTGATTGCCTCGCATCAGCGGGTCAGTATGCCGCGCCAGTGCTCGCCGGAGCTGCGCCTGAATCGGCTGCGCCATGCGATTTGCCGCTCTGTCGCCGCCCGCGAGGCATTCTTTGGCCTGCACGCCGAGGAGCGTGCGGTGGTGCAGGCGCTGCTCGCCGCCCCACCGGGGGCCGCACGCGCCCACATCATTACCGATTTGGGTGCGATTCGCCCGCTGGCCGCGCTGCGGGGTGACCGCACCCCGCAGTCGTTGGCCGAGCGGCTCGTGTTGATGGGCTGGTTGTTGCCCCGTCCGGCCGCAGGGCCGAATCACCCGGCCACCTACCTGTTGGCCCCAGAGTTGCGCGAGTGGCTGCCGCGCCCACTGGCGTTGCCGGCCACCGAACCGCCCCCACCCTCCTCCGATCTGCCCCTGGCCCTCCGTGCGGCCACCGCCCTTATCCTGGCCGCTGCCCGTGCGCCGCTGCCGCTGCGCCACGATGGTCGGCCTACCGCTGTGACCCTGCGTCGGCTGCGCCCGCTGCTCGCCCCGGCGACTCCGGACGAGGCCGATGCCCTCGGGACGTGGCTTCTGCCGCTGCTGGCAGACCTCGATCTGCTCGCGGCACACGGGTCGGCGGCGGCACCCGGACGCGCTGCGGCGCGCTTTTTGGCCCAGAGCCACGCCGACCGTCAGGAGGCTCTGCGGGCGGCGTGGGTGCGTTCCCCTCGGCCCGAGGCGTGGCTGTGTCAGATGCACGTGTGTACACGCGGGATCACGTGGCCCGCCCTGCGTCGTCGGCTGCTGGCCTGGGCTGCGGCGCTGCCCACTGATCAGGTGGTCGCGGTGGAAACCAGCTATGAGTCGCTCTGTCGCACCCTGGGGCCATTGGCCGATAGCTATACGCATCGCCTGCGCCCGGCGGGACGGAGCCCGTGGCAGCCGCGCCGCGCCGCTGCGGTGTGGCAGATGGCGGTGGCGGGGCCGCTGGCCTGGCTCGGGGTCCTGAGACACGTGACCATCGCCGATAGCCGATACCCGATAGCCGAGAGTCAGGAGTCGGAGGCTCACGTGAATATCGTCGCTACCCCCTACCCGATAGCCGAGAGTCCGCCGGACAATACGGCCCATCCCTGGCGGTACGGCGACCCCGGCACGCTGTACGTCCCTCACGCGGCGGGCGATGTCGATCTGCTCGATCTGCAACCCTTCGCTTTTCCGATTGCCGCCGATACCGACACGACAACCTACCGCCTGAGCCGCGCCAGCGTGGCGGCGGGGTCGCGGAGCCACTCGTCGAGTCTGGTGCGCGGTCTGCTGGAACGGCGGGCGGGGCCAGTTCCCGAGGGGTGGGCGGATCTGCTGACGCCGACAGACGGACTGTACCTACGCCAGCGCAGCGTCCTGTTGAGTGAGAGTCCCGAACTGATGGCGAATCTTGCCCGTCAGCCCGCGATACGTCGCCAGATCGAAGCCGTCATTGCTCCGGGCGTGGCCCTGGTGCGTCCCGGTGGCGAGGCGGCGCTGGAGCGAGTGCTGGAGCGGGCGGGGGTGGCGGTGGGGGATGTGGGGGATGTGGGGGGTGTCGGGGTGTCGGGGTGTCGGGGTGTCGGGGTGTTGCCCGACAGCCCGACAGCCCGACAGCCCGACAGCCTGACACCTCCACAGCCCGACAGCCCGACAGCCCGACAGCCCGACACCTCCACAGCCCGACAGCCCGACAGCCCGACACCCCCCACATCCCCCACATCTTCACCGTCCGCTGGTGACATCCGAGGGGCGCTGGATCTGATTCGCACGGCCATCCGACGACGGCGGGCGCTGCACCTGCACTACCAGACGGCGGACGGTGTGGAGAGCGAGCGCTGGGTGCGACCGTTGGAACTGGAACGGCACGGCGAAGACTGGCTGCTGCACACCTACTGCATGCAGCGTCACGACGAGCGCTGCTTCCGCGTGGATCGGATCATCCTTTTGGAACCGCAG
>JBAXMH010000447.1:0-2218 GCA_037134395.1 Chloroflexales bacterium | reverse complement strand
CCTGAAACCTGAAACCTGAAACCTGAAACCTGAAACCTGAAACCTGAAACCTTGTAAGGATAGAACATGCTCGTAATCAAGGTTGGCGGCAGCGCTGGCAATAACTACGACGCCCTGTGCGACGATCTGGCGGCGCGGCGTGAGGCGGGCGGGCCGGTAGTACTCGTCCACGGCGGCTCTGATGAGACAAACCGGCTGGGCGAGGCTCTCGGCCATCCGCCCCGCTTCGTCACCTCGCCCAGCGGCTATACCAGTCGCTACACCGACAGGCGTACCCTAGAGCTGTTTATGATGGCAGCGGGCGGGCTGGTGAACAAAAGTCTGGTCGAGCGGCTCCAGGCCCGTGGGGTGAACGCCGTTGGACTCAGTGGGCTCGACGGGCGTATTCTGTCGGGCAAGCGCAAATCAACCATCCGTATCGTCGAGGATGGCAGGCAGAAGCTGCTGCGCGATGACTGGACGGGGACGATTGAGAC
This sequence comes from Chloroflexales bacterium, assembly GCA_037134395.1. GTDB lineage: Bacteria > Chloroflexota > Chloroflexia > Chloroflexales > Chloroflexaceae > Oscillochloris. The sequence continues at coordinate 1,742 of JBAXMH010000447.1, read as the reverse complement.
GGTGAATGCGGAGCTTCTCCAGACGCTGCTTGCAGGGGGCTACCTGCCCGTGGTAGCTCCGCTGGCTTGCTCGGAACAGGGCGAGGCGCTGAATGTGGATGGGGACAGGGCAGCAGCGGCGATTGCAGCAGCCCTGGGTGCCGACACGCTTCTGTTGCTCTCGAATGTGCCTGGCCTGCTCCGCGCCTTCCCCGACGAGTCCTCGCTGATCACCCATATCCCACGCGATACGGTTGATGCGTACCTGGGTTTCGCTGAGGGCCGCATGAAGAAGAAGGTTCTCGGTGCCCAGGAAGCTCTCGCTCAGGGGGTGGGTCGCGTGATCCTTGGCGACGCCCGATCCGCCGATTGCGTATCACGGGCGCTGGCTGGTCAGGGTACCGTCATCGGGTAGGGACGACGTTGTTCTTCTGCGGCTTTCGTCATTTATGGCCACAGAAAGACACAGAAGGACACAGAAAGACGCAAAAACATCTTTCTGTGTCTTTTTGCGGCAAATCTGCAATCTAAAATCTAAAATCTAAAATCTTGTCTACGCACCACATTCCCGCAGTACGGCCAGGGTCTCGCGGGCGCAGCGATCCCAGGTGAAGGTGGCGGCGCGAGTCAGGCCACGGGCGCATAGTCGGGTACGTAGATCGTCGTCGCTGACCAGACGAACGATCCCGGCGGCGATCTCCTCAGTGTTGGCGGGGTTCACCAGTAGGGCCGCATCCCCGGCCACCTCGGGCAAAGACGAGGTAGTGCTGGTGAGTACCGGGGTGCCACAGGCCATGGCCTCAAGCACGGGCATGCCGAAGCCCTCGTAGAGTGAGGGGAAGACGAAGGCCAGGGCACCGCTGAGCAGGGCCGGAAGATCCGCGTCGGGCAGATAGCCGCTGAAGTGTATCCGTGTGGCGAGGCCATACTCGGCGGCGCGGCGCTCGACATCCTCGCTCAGCCAGCCGCGTCCCCCGGCGATCACCATCTGGACGCCAACGAGATCAGGACGATTCGCCACCAAGGCGAAGGCGCCAATCAGGCGCGCCAGGTTCTTGCGCGGCTGGAGAGTCCCCACATAGAGCAGGTAGCGCGGAGCGATACCGTGGCGCTCACGGGCATCCGCAATAACCTGGGGATTCTCGATGCGCCGAAATGTCTCGCCCAGACCGTGATGCACCACCCGCACCCGCGCCGGGTCGGCCCCGTAGTGGCGCACCAGATCGTCCTTGGTAGCCTGCGAGATGGCAATCGTCAGGCGGGCCGCACGCAGGCTCCAGCGCGTCGTCACCTCCAGTTCCAGGCGACGACGGGCGGTGTGCGTGTGCGGAAACGCTAGGTAGCCTAGGTCGTGGACGGTGACGACGGAGGCGGGCGGGTGGAAGATCGGCACGACATGGGCGGGCACAAAAAGGACGGCGGGCGGGCGCAAGGCCAACTCTGGCCCAAGGCGGGCGTGAGTCCACAGACGCGGCAAAGGGATGCTGCGCAAAATCACGTTCGGTCCGAGGAGCGGCAGGGCCGATGGCAGGCCATTGGTGTAGAGCGTGTAGGCTGAACGCCGGTCAATGCGGGCCAGACCAGCAATGACCTCATAGGTGTAGCGCTCGGTACCGGTACGTCGGGCCACCGCGATCCGGCTCGCATCAATGCCAATGGTGAACGGGGATGCATTCATGGGGGGCTATTGTACCATTCCCAGGGCTGATGCAAAGTTCTCAAATTGCTGCCCGCTCCCCCACCCCCAGCCCCTCCCCCACGCG
>JBAXMH010000446.1:0-2224 GCA_037134395.1 Chloroflexales bacterium | reverse complement strand
CCTACCGATCCGCCAGGGCCGCGACGCCGGGTAGCACCTTGCCCTCCAGCAGTTCCAGAGATGCGCCGCCGCCGGTGGAGACGTGCGACATCTTATCGGCCAGGCCAGCCTGCTCGATCGCGGCGACGGAGTCCCCGCCGCCGATAATCGTGATTGCGCCAATGGCCGAGGCATCGGCCATAGCCTGGGCAACGGCGAAGGTGCCGCCAGCGAAAGGCTGCATCTCGAAGACGCCCATCGGCCCGTTCCAGATCACCGTCTTGGCCGCCGTCACTTCAGCCGCGTAGATCTTCGCCGTCTCGGGGCCAATGTCGAGGATGCGCCAGCCTGCGGGTACGGCATCCACGCTGACTACCTGGGTGTTGGCGCTGGCGCTGAAAGCGTCGGCGATCACTGCGTCTACAGGCAAGATCAGGCGGGCACCGGATGTCTCGGCCTTAGTAATCAGCGCACGGGCCACGTCAACACTGTCAGGCTCGATCAGCGAGTCGCCCATCGTCTTGCCTTGGGCGAGCAAGAAGGTATTGGCCATACCGCCGCCAATCAGCAGCGCGTTGACCTTACCGAGCAGGTTGTCAATCACGTTGATCTTATCGCTGATCTTGGCCCCGCCAATGATCGTGACGAAGGGGCGGGCGGGATCCTCTAGAGCACCGCCGATAAAGGCCAGTTCCTTCTCCAGAAGAAGACCCGCTACACCGGGCAGAAGATGGGCCACGCCCTCGGTGCTGGCATTTGCACGGTGGGCCGCACCAAAGGCGTCATTCACAAACACATCGCCCAGCTTGGCCAGTTCCGCAGCCATCGCCGGGTCGTTCTTCTCCTCACGCGGATCGAAGCGGGTGTTTTCCAGCATCAGCACTTGGCCGGGCCTCAAGGCAGCGGCGGCAGCCTCGGCAGCCTCCCCCGTGATCACCTCGGTCTTCTTCACCTCGCTAGCCTCGGGGAGGAGCTCAAAGAGCCGCTCAACCACCGGACGCATACTGTACTTGGCATTCACCTTGCCCTTCGGCCGCCCAAGGTGCGACATCAGCACCACGCTGGCACCATTCTCAAGCAGGTAGCGGATGGTCGGCAGCGCCGCACGGATGCGGGTGTCGTCGGTGATAGCCCCGGTATCGTCCTGCGGCACATTGAAATCTACACGCACCAGTGCGCGCTTACCAGCCCACTCGACATCGCGGATGGTCTTCTTTGCCATAGGGATCTCTCCTCGCCTTCGATCTAATCCCAAACCCGGCCTATTGTAGCATAGGGCAGAGCCGCTGCTTTCTTCCTCCGGCTAGATCACAGGGCTGGTGTACAGTCAGTACGCCCCCTCTCCCACGAGGGGAGAGGGGGTATTCCGCACCAGAAAGTGATCCAGCTCCCCTCTCCCCACGTGGGGGAGGGGTTGGGGGTGGGGGGGGCGGGCGGCAATCCAAGAACTTTGCATCAGCCCCCGGCTAGATCAGCCGCAGCACCGCCAGTGCCCGGATCGCACTCGGCTCACAGGCTATCTCGTCCCAGGTGCGGCCACGGTCAGTAGAGCGAAGGAGTTGACCCGCATCGGTGCCGGCCCAACAGGTATCCATATGATAGCTGGAGGGAGCGAACACTGTAACCGCGCCCTGGAGTGGGCGTGAGAAGGTAGAGTCCTGCCAGTTGGCCCCGTTGTTCTCGCTATACACGAGCGCCGTGCCATCGGCGATAGCGGCAAGCAACGTCTCCTGCTTCCCGGCAAGCATCGCTAGCGCATGGGCACCAGGGGCCGGCGGATGCTCGCCCATCCACTGCGCCACGCCCTGGGAGGTGGCGATCCGGGGGCGGGTGCTTGTGCGGAGTGCGCCTAACGCATCCGTATCGGCGGGAGGGGCCGGTTCCCAACTCTGGCCCCCATTAAGACTGATCAGCGCCTCGCCGCTGGAAAGGCCGACGATAACCGCAAGCGCCCCCTGGTCGTCGGGGGAGTCGGCGGCGATAATTGCCCGCACCCCGTGGCCCTCCAGCGCACGTCCCACCCTCCGCCATTGACCCGACGCCCCGGGATCACTGTACGTCACAAGGCCATTATCGGTGCCGACATAGACAATTCCGGCCTTCGCCATAGCTATCGCTCCTTGTGCTGATCTCTACCTACGTAGGATAGCATTGCGAACTACCCGGCGTCAATCAGCCCAGGGGACACAGCCAGGGCTGTTGCAAAGTTCTCAAATTGCTGCCCGCTCCCCCACCCCCAGCCCCT
>JBAXMH010000445.1:0-2243 GCA_037134395.1 Chloroflexales bacterium | reverse complement strand
GCGGCGGCAGTGCGCCCGCGCTCCAGATAGACAGCCTGCGTGTCCTGCCGCCCTACGCTGCGAGCGGCACCTTCACCTCCTGTGCCCTTGATGCGAACTTGGGTAATACCTGGACGACCGCGAGCTGGATTGCCACCACACCCGTTGGCAGCAGCCTGAGTGTTGAGGTACGCACGTCAGCCGATGGTCTGACCTGGAGTACCTGGGCGACGACAACTACTGGCGCCCAGATCGCCAGCCCGAACCGCTTCGTCCAGTACCGGCTCAACCTCAGTACCACCGATACGAGTCTGACCCCGCTGGTCACGTCGCTCACCCTTAGCCGCATTGCGGCCACTGGTCAATGATTGCAAGATCATGGCAACACTCGATCTCTCGATCATCATCGTCAGTTGGAACGTGCGCGACTTACTGATCCGTGCGCTGGAGTGTGTCTACGCGACCGTCCAGCGCAGCAGCTTTGAGGTGATCGTGCTTGATAACGCTTCCAGCGACGATAGTGTCGCCGTTGTGCGTGAGCGATTTCCAGCGGTGCGGATGATCGTCAACCAGGAGAATATCGGCTTTGGCAAAGCGAACAATCAGGGCGCGGCCATCGCGCATGGGCGCTACCTGCTGCTGCTCAACCCGGATGCCTTCGTCCATACGTACACGGTGGATCGGCTCGTCGCCTTTATGGATACCCACCCGGATGCGGGCAGCGCCGGCTGCAAATTGCTCTACGAGGATGGCAGTCTTCAACGCTCGGTGACAGCCTTCCCGACCGTACTCACCGAACTCTACACCACCCTCGGGCTGGATCGGGCCTTTCCACAGCACCCGGCTTTTGGTCACTATAAACTGACCTACTGGAACATGGACGACATGCGTCCGGTGGATGCGCTGATGGGGGCATGCCTCATTCTGCGTCGCTCGGTGATTGACCAGATCGGCCTCTTCGATGAACAGTTCTTTATGTACTCCGAGGAGGTTGATCTCTGCTATCGGCTACGCCGCGCTGGCTGGAAGAACTACTTTATTCCCGACGTTACGGCCACCCACATCTGGGGCGGTAGCTCGCGCCTAGTGCCACAGACAACCTTCCTACGCCTCTTTCGCAGCCGGATGCAGTTCTTTCGCAAGCACTACGGATTGGCGAGCGTCGTCGCCTACAAGATTGTTTTGCTGACCGCCAGCGCCATGCGCGTCATCGGTGGGCCAATCATCTTCGTCCTACAGCGCGATCCGCACGTGATCCAGATGACCCAAAACTACGCATCGTTGCTGCGCGTCGTGCCTACTCTTTAGGGAGCGTCGCTTATGATTGATACCCCAGCCTCGCCAGAGTACGCTGTCGTTCCGGATCGGGCACGTACGGCGCGGCGCTGGTACGATGTAAGTGAGCGATGGATTGTTGGCGGGCTGATCGCGCTAGTGCTGGCGATCACCGCGTTGCCCTATCTCTACGGCTACCTGTCGAGCCCACCCGAGCGACGCTTCCAGGGTATCATTTTTGATGTACCGGATACGGTTCAGTACTTCTCCTGGCTACGCGACCACCGCAACAACTGGCTGGTGCCGAACCGGATGACCGCCGAGCCGAATCCGCCCGCGCTCTTCAACCTGCTCTGGCTGATTGTGGGTCGGCTCCAAGTCGTCACAGGCTGGAGCATCCCGGCACTCTTCCAGGGGCTACGTTTTATCGCAGGTACGGCCCTGCTGCTGATGCTCTACCCGGTGATCGCATGCTTCACCAGTGGTCGTGCCGAGCGACTCAACGCCTACCTGCTGATCACCCTCGGTGCCGGGCTGGGTTGGATCTGGGTGATCGTGAAGTATGCGCGGGGCATGAGTGACGTACCGTTCCCGCTCGATGTTTACGTGGCCGAGCCGAATACCCTGCTGGTGATCGCGGCCTTCCCGCACTTCGCCGTCGCCACAACCCTGATCCTGGCGATCTTCTGGTGCTTTCTGCGCATTCTGGATCAGCATAGCCGCCTAGTGGTGGTTGGTGCGGCCACACTCGCGCTGCTGCTCACCCTCCAGCACGCCTACGATCTGCTGATCATCAGCCTTGTGCCTGCCGGCGCCCTCGCCTTGATCTGGCTGCGTGACCGACGCATCCCCTGGTTTGGCGGGGTGTCGCTGATGCTGATCGGCGGCGTGGCCGCTCCGCCCGCCCTCTACTTCACCTGGATCACCAGCCGTGACCCGCTGTGGCGTCAGGTGCTGGCGCAGTTTGCCAACGCCGGGGTTTACACGCC
>JBAXMH010000444.1:0-2253 GCA_037134395.1 Chloroflexales bacterium | reverse complement strand
CGATCTGGCTCCCCTCCCCCCGCGTGGGGGAGGGGCTGGGGGTGGGGGGGCGGGCGGTACTCTGCGGACTTTGCACATGCCCTGCCTATTCCCGAGAGGAAAAACCGATGTCCAATGACAACGACAACCGACCGAGATCCGAGGTAAAACGCCAGGATCGCGCCGTGCATGACGACGCCTGGATCGCTGCGCTACTTGGGCGTGCGCCGATCAGCTACCTCGCCACAGCGCACGACGGGCAGCCCTTCATCAACAGCAACCTGTTTGTCTACGACCCGGCGCGGTCGGCGATCTACATGCACACGGCGCGTTACGGGCGCACGCGGGCCAACGTGGAGGCGGACGCACGGGTCTGCCTGAGCGTGAGCGAAATGGGGCGGCTGCTACCGGCGAAGGAGGCGCTGGGGTTTAGCGTGGAGTATAGTGGCGTAACGGTGTTTGGCACAGCGCGGGTGGTGGACGACCCTGAGGAGGCCAGCTACGGACTCCAACTGCTGCTCGACAAGTATTTCCCGCACTTGCGAGCGGGCGAGGATTACCAACCGATTGTCGCCGAAGAACTGGCCCGCACCAGCGTCTACCGGATTGATATTGAGGAGTGGAGCGGGAAGCGCAAGGTTGCCGCCGAGGATTTCCCAGGGGCATTTTATTACCCCTCGTGAAAATAGCCGATAGCCGATAGCCGATAGCCGATAGCCGGACATCAGTGGCTATCTTCATCGCATGAGTGCCTTTCGTGAAACTTACATGGAGTGGTTGAAGGTGCCAGCTTTGCTGGCACCTTCAACCACTCCAGAGCTATGTCGCACTTACACTACTCGCACGAACTTGCGCCGGCCCACCTGCACCACCACGCCTGCGCCGGGGGCCAGGGAGAGGCCGTAGCCCTCAACCCGCTCGCCGTCCACGCGCACCCCGCCGCCGTCAATCAGGCGGCGGGCCTCGCCCTTCGATGTCGCCATACCCGCCGCAACCAGCAGGTCAATGATCCCGCTGGGCGCGGCGAGGGCGTATTCAGGGATGTCGGTGGGCAACTCGCGCTGGACGAATTGACGGATAAAGGATTCCTCGGCGGTCGCGGCGTCAGCGGGGCTGTGAAACTGACTCACGATATCGCGGGCCAGACGCATCTTCAGGTCACGCGGGTTGGCAGTGCCGCCCGCCAGACCCGTGCGGATCTCGGCTAGTTCCGCCAGCGGCATGTCGGTAAGCACCTCGAAGTAGAGCGGCAGCACCTCGTCGCTCATGGACATGATCTTGCCAAGCATGTCGAAGGGCGAAAGTGTTATGTCAACTGTATTATTGAAGGTCTTGCCCATCTTGCGGCCATCGGTGCCGGGGATGAGCGGCACCAGCAGAACGTGCTGAGGACGCATACCAAGCTGGCCCATCAGTTCGCGTCCTGCCAGATTGTTGAATTTCTGGTCGGTGCCGCCAAACTCCACATCAGACGAGATCGCCACCGAGTCGTAGCCCTGGAGCATGGGATACATCAGCTCAAGAATAGTGAGCTTCGCGCCCTCATCGTAACGGCGGCGGAAGGTTTCGTGGGCCAGCATTTGCGCTAGGGTAAAGCGCCCCGCCAAATCCAGGGCGTTCTCCAGCGTGAAGGTGCCAAACCACTCACTCTGCCAGCGCACCTCGGTACGCTCGCGATCCACCACGCGAAAAAACTGCTCCATATAGGTCTCGGCGTTTTTGCGTACCGTGGCGGCATCAAGGCGTGGGCGAGTCTCATCACGCCCACTCGGATCGCCAATCTGGGCCGTCCAGTCGCCGACAATCAGCACCACCTGATGACCAGCCTCCTGGAACTTACGCAGCTTGCGCAGACCAACGGCATGGCCGATGTGCATATCGGGCTTGGTCGGATCGAACCCTTGTTTCAGGCGCAGAGCCTGGCCGCTGGCAAGCCGCTGACGCAGCTCCGACTCGACAATTACCTCCGCGACGCCACGGGTCAGCAACTCATTGATGTCCATCTATCTCCTGAGTTTCACAAAGACAAGGTTTCAGGTTTTAGGTTTTAGGTTTTAGGTTTTAGGTTTTAGGTTTCAGGTTTTAGGTTTCAGGTTTTAGGTTTCAGGTTTTAGGTTTTAGGTTTTAGGTTTTAGGTTTCAGGTTTTAGGTTTTAGGTTTTAGGTTTCAGCCGCACAGGCGCTGAAGCGCCTACTACGAACAGTAAACCTGACACCTGGCACCTGACACCTGGCACCTGACACCTGACACCTGACACCTGACACCTGACACCTG
>JBAXMH010000443.1:0-2325 GCA_037134395.1 Chloroflexales bacterium | reverse complement strand
CTCCCCATCACAACGAAAGTAATCGTCTCAGTGAAAAAGCTCGGATCCACCAGCCGTGCATGGCTGAAGGGGTTTCACATCTTATTTACCGCCGCCTGGGTCGGTGCGGCGGTGTGCATGAGCATCCTACAGTTTGCCTATCGCCCGGAGACCGGATCTGAGGCCCACACCATGCTGGTGGCACTCAAACTGATTGACGACTGGGTGGTCATCCCATCGGCAACTGGCTCCCTGCTCAGTGGGCTGCTGATAAGCTGGCTCACTCCCTGGGGCTTCTTCAAGTGGCGTTGGGTCACAGTAAAGTGGGTCATTACCGTCACTGTAGCCTTGTTCGGCGGCTTCTGCCTCGGCCCGTGGCTGAACGGTATGGAGGAGATGGCCGCCGCCGCCCCGCAGCTCGTCCTTCAGAATCCCGCCTTTCTCAGCAGCCGCCAGCTTATGATGGTCTCTGTCGGCCCGATGCTCGTACTCCTGCTCTTCATGGTCTTCATCTCCGTGCTGAAGCCCTGGAAGAAGGCAACAACTAAGGGATGAAGAGAAGGCAAAGGAGGCGCGTTGTAACGCGCCTCCTTTGCCTTCTCTTCATCCCCGTTCGGTGGGCTGAAACCCCTACAACTGCACCCTCAACAACTTGAGCGGCTTGCCCAGGAACGAGCGAATGTGGCGGCGGGTGCGATCGGGACTCTCGAACTGCGGCCAGTGACCGGCCCGTGGCAGCACCTCTAACTCAGTGCCGGGGAGGCGATCATCCACCAAGCTGGCGTCGCGCAGGGGTACCGTGTTATCTTCCATGCCCCAGATCACCAGCGAAGGTATCGAGACCAAGCCCAGCTTCTCGCTCAGGTCGTTCTCGCGCATGGCCCAAAAACACTCGGCGCGCACCCGGCCCTGCCCTGGTCGCCGCGCATCGGCCCGCAGGCGCTGGTAGTCGTCCTCACTGATCTCCGTACGATCCGCGAACGAGGCCGGCCTCATCAGCCGGTCGGTCAAGCGGAGCATGGATGGCTCAAGCATCGCGACAATTCGATTAGCGACCGGAAATCGCTCGATCATCGTGATCGGCGAGATGAAGGCGTTGATCCAGCGCGACAGCTTCCCGCTGATTGTCGGGCAGATCAATACCATGCGCTCGATCAGTGGTGTATGGCGCAGGGCCATCGTCACGCTGATCATGCCGCCCATCGAGTGGCCCACCAGCACCACCTGCTGCCCTGGGCTAATCTCTTTGATCAGATCGGCCAGCAGATCGGCGTAGGCATTGATCGTGGCCCGCTGGCGCAGCGGCGGCGAATCGCCGTAGCCCGGCAAGTCTACCGCCACGCAGCGGTTGCGCTCGCTGAGCAGCTTGATCAGAGGCGACATCGCGTACCAACTGCTCGACCAGCCGTGGATGAGCAGGATCATCTGCCGGTGCGGTGGCCCCTGCTCATGCACGTGGATCTCTTGGCCTCCGATGGTGTAGATCTTCTTCCTCAGCTCGCTGCCCTGATCACGGCGCGGCGACCCGGCAGCCAACTCGCCCTCGGCGGCATCCGCCACCGAGGCGAGGCCACGGATCTGGCGTGCCCGCTCTTGGAGTTGGCCAAAGTAGCTCGACTGTGTGATCTGCTCAACCGCACGCTGCTTCTTCACCAGGTCAATCTCAATCCGCAGCTCCGTGATCTCTTGGCGCAGAGCTTGCTCACGAATGTAGGCCGCCAGGGCTGCGGCAGCCAGCGTACCCAGCGACTCAAGCATCTGCGCGGACACATCATCGAAGGCGACCACCGCGCCTGTATCGTCCTGGGCATTGATCATCTGGAGAACACCCGTCACCCGTCCGAAGCCATCCTTGAGCGGGATGCTCAGCATTGAGGTGGAGTGGTAGCCCGTACGGGAGTCGAAGTCGCGAGTGCCCGAGAAGTCGTAGCCCTCCGCGTCGTAGGCGTCGGCGATATTGATCCTCTCGCCAGAGAGGGCGGTGTGAGCTACCACATAGTTACGCTGAGGTGCGCCGGTCTGTTCATCGTAGAGTCGCAGCGGGGGGAAGGGGATGTCCTTGCCGCTGGCCCCGCCCATCATAATGTTCAGCGAGCGAGTGCGGACGATCATAAAGCGCAGCTTGTTGTCCTCGGTGCGCAAGTAGAGGGTGGCCCCGTCGGCCCTACAGAGATGCTGAGCCTCAATGACAATGCGCTCAAGGAGTTGGTTAAAATCTTTTTCGGTCGAGAGGGCGACACCGATGGGGATGACCACATGCAGCAGATCATCGGCGCGGCGCTTCTCGTTTTCGATCCGCTTGAGGTACTGAACCTCCATATCGTGCAGGCGGCGTTTGAAGAGACA
>JBAXMH010000442.1:0-2340 GCA_037134395.1 Chloroflexales bacterium | reverse complement strand
CATTAGGCACGCCGCCAGCGTTCATCCTGAGCCAGGATCAAACTCTGCGTTGTTGACTGAAGCTTGGCTTACGCCATATACTCCAGCTTTATTGACGTGATACTCACCTAAACTATCGTGATTTAGTTGTGAAGGTACATGCTAGATGAACAGATGGGCAAAAACAAAACCAGGAGTTATTCAGCAGTGCTGAATGTCCTGGCGACGTCTCTGAAATGTTATTTCAGCGCGGTTCGCGGATGTTTTACCCAACTTGTCTGGTTTACATCACTTGCGTGAGTGAGACCTCGTTCATTCCAACCTGCGTAGTATAGCACTCTCACTACTCCTTGTCAAATTATTATGCACAAAGGACTTTACAGCAGCCTGATGCCATAAAGTCCCTGGTCATCCGCTCACGGGGTACTCCCGTATTGGATCAATTTTATGAGGAGATTAAGGAATATTATGCCAACTCGGCGAGTTCAGCCCAGCGCGTGAAGGTTGATTCTATGGACGCTTCAACCTGCGCGAGTTCGGCGGCCAACTGGCTGTAGCGGACGTGATCGGCACCTGCGCTGTTCAGGTGTGAGCCGATGGTGTCGCGGGTTGTCTCTAGCTCGGCAATCCGTCGTTCTAGTCCTTCTAGCTCGCGACGTTCTTTACTGTTCAGCTTGCGTGGGCCTTGGGGCACGGACGGTACGGGCAGCGCAGGCTTGGTCTTCACAGGTAGTGCAGACTTTAGGGCTGCCGTCTTACGGGCATGATGCTCGCGGTAGGTGCTGTAGTTGCCGGGATACTCGACGATCTTTCCGTTGCCCTCGAAGGCGAAGATGCGTCCGACGACGCGATCGAGGAAGTAGCGGTCGTGTGAGACGGTGATCACCGCGCCGTTGAAATCGTCCAGGTAGGATTCGAGGATGCCGAGGGTCTGGAGATCGAGGTCGTTGGTGGGTTCGTCGAGGATGAGCAGATTTGGGTTGTGGATGAGATGGCGCAGCAGGTAGAGCCTGCGCCGCTCGCCGCCAGAGAGGGAGGCGATGCTGGCCCACTGCATCTCGGGGGTGAACAGGAAGCGCTCAAGCATCTGGGTAGCCGCCACAAGGGCACCATCGCGCCCGCGCACCAGTTCGGCAACCTCACGGATATAGTCAACAACGCGCTGATCCAGATTCAGCCCGGCACTCTCCTGGTCGTAGTAGGCGATGTAGATCGTCTCGCCGACGCGAACCTCGCCTTTATCGGGCTGCACGCGGCCAGCGATGAGATTCAGCAGGGTTGATTTGCCGCTGCCGTTTGGGCCGATGATGCCGAGGCGATCATTGGCCTTGAGCTCCAGGCTGAAGCGGTCAATGAACAGACGTTCGCCGTAGCTCTTGCTGACGGCGTGCAACTCTAGGACGCGCTTGCCTATGCGTCGCCCGGTGCCGAGATCAATCTCAACACTGCCCTGGGCAGCTTCAGGGCGCTGGTCAACGAGGGCTTGGGCGCGCTCGACGTGAGCCTTCTGCTTGGTGGTGCGCGCCTGGGCACCACGGCGCAGCCAGACCAACTCGCGGCGGATCATGTTTTGGCGGGCATCTTCAACAGCAGCCTCGCGGATGATCCGGTCAGCCTTCTGCTCAAGAAAGCTGGCGTAGTTGCCGGTATAGCTGCTGAGCCGACCGCGATCCAGCTCGATCATGCGGCCAACCAGCCGATCAAGGAAGTAGCGGTCGTGAGTGACGAGGAGCAGAGCGCAGGTGCTGCGGGAGAGGTATTCCTCCATCCAGTCAATCGTATCGGTGTCAATATGGTTGGTCGGCTCATCAAGAATCAGCAGATCGGGCTGATCAACAAGGGCGCGGGCCATGGCCACGCGCTTGCGCTGCCCACCTGAGAGGATGGAAATGGGAGTGTTGGCATATTCTGCCAGACCAAGCTCGGTAATAATGGTGTGCGCGGACGCCTCGGCATCCCACGCGCCAAGGGCGTCCATCTGGGGTGTGAGGGCGCTGAGCTTGGCGAGCAGGCTGGCATTATCGGGCTGCTCGGCAAGATTCGCACTCACCAACTCGTACTCGCGAAGCAGGCGAATGGTCGGCGAGTCGCCCGCGAACACCGCCTCTAAGACGGTCTTATCTTCGGGGAGCAAGGGAGCCTGCGGCAGATAGGCGACGTGGGTGCCGCCTGTGATCACGATTCGTCCGCTGTCAGGAGGCTCAATACCGGCGACGATGCGCAGAAGGGTACTTTTTCCGCTGCCGTTGACACCGATCACGCCAAGGCGCTCGCCCTTGTTCATGCCAAAGGTGACATCCTGAAAGAGCGGGCGTTCGGAATACTGCTTGCTAATAGACTCGATGGAAAGGAGATTCATGG
>JBAXMH010000441.1:0-2345 GCA_037134395.1 Chloroflexales bacterium | reverse complement strand
CTATGGTACAATCCTGGCGATGAATGTTCGTCTGATAGCGCACGATCTTGCTGCCAGCTACGGCGCACGCACCGTTTTCTCCGGGGTGAGTCTGGAGATCAGCCACGGTGAGGTGCTGGTGGTGAGCGGTGCCAACGGCAGCGGAAAGAGTACCTTTCTGCGCCTGCTCGCCGGACTCCAGCAGGCCACGGCGGGTTCGGTTGTGTATCACTATGCGGATAGGGACTGGCTGCCTCGCGATGCGTGCCCGCTGATTGGTTGGGTTGCGCCGGATCTGGCACTCTATCGTGAGTTGACGGCCCGTGAGAACCTGCGCTTTTTTGCGGAGGTGCGCCGTCTGCACCTTAGCGATGCCGATATTGATGATCTGCTAGAGCAGCTTGGCCTCGGAGGGCGCGGCGATGATCGCCTTTCCTCCTACTCTTCGGGGATGGCCCAGCGCCTGCGCTACGCCTACGCACTCATCCACCGTCCCCCGGTGCTTCTGCTCGACGAGCCGACGGTGACGCTCGATGTACGTGGGGCCGAAGTGGTTGATCAGGTGATTGCCCGTCAGCGCCGGGACGGCATTGTGGTGGTGGCCACAAATGATCCGCGTGAGCTGCGCTACGCAGATCTGCTGCTAGAGCTTGGGCGTTAGGCGCACTATGCACGAACCGCACGAGATCGAACGTCGCCTCGCCGCCATACGCCCGGTCGGACTACGTGATCTGCTGGCTGCAGCGTGGGCTATCTTCATCAAAGATCTGCGTAGCGAGCTGCGCACCCGCTATGCCCTCAACGCCCTGGTTCTTTTCGCCGCGAGCGCGGCAGTGGCCGTGAGTCTGGGGGTGGGCTTCATCGGCCTGCGGCGGAGTGATGAGTACCTGCTCATCCAGTCGGCATTGCTCTGGATCGCACTGCTCTTCGCCGCGTTGAATGGCCTTTCACGCGGGTTTGTATATGAGGAAGAGACGCGCACCATGGCGGCCCTGCGCCTGGCCGCCCCACCGATTGCCGTTTACCTTGGCAAGTTGCTCTTTAATCTCGCCCTCCTTGTCCTCTTAGGCACCGTCACCAGCCTACTCTTCATCGTTCTGGTGCGGATTGAAGTTGGTAGTCCGCTAGCCTTTACCCTGGTGCTGTCGGCGGGCGGATTCTGCCTAGCTACGGCAACCACCATTTTGGCTGCAATCATCGCCAGAGCCAGTTTTAAGAGCGCACTCTTTGCCGTCCTCGCCTTTCCGCTGCTCGTCCCCCCGCTCATCGTCGCCATCCAGGCCACCGCGCTCACCCTCGACACTGCGGGGATGGATCTGGCCTTGCCAGCCATCCGCACCTTGATAGCCTACGCGGTGGCTATGTTAGTTGCCTCGCTCATGCTCTTTCGCTTTGTTTGGGAGGCATAGCTCTCAGAGATTGTGTCCGCCTTGGTCTGCTATAATTTGGCGGAACCCCTGCGATAACCTGCCTGCCCCAAGGAGTCTCCGCCGTGACGACAAAGCCAGGCCGTCGGCGTGTCACCCTCTTTGTTACGTGTATTGTGGATCAGGTCTACCCCGGCATTGGACAAGCGACCGTCGCCCTGCTCGAAGCACAGGGAGTTGAGGTTCACGTGCCGCGTGGCCTCACCTGCTGCGGCCAGATGGCCTTCAACGCCGGGTTTCGCGACGAGGCGTATGCGGTGGCTGGGCGCAGCATTGAGGTGCTGCGCGGTGGGGATGATGTTGTGCTGCCCTCCGGCTCGTGCGCCACAATGATCCGTCACCTCTACCCCGAGCTTTTTCAGCGTAGCCCGTACGCCACTCCCGCCGCCGACCTCGCCGCCCGTACCTACGAGATCAGCGAGTACCTCGTGGATGTGCTTGGCGTCACCGATGTTGGAGCCAGCTACCATGGCAGTCTGGCCTACCACGATGCCTGCCACGGCCTGCGATTTCTCGGACTCGGGCGTCAGGCTCGCTCGCTGTTGTCCCATGTTGCCAACGCCGAGATCAAACCTCTGCCCGGTCACGATCAGTGCTGCGGATTCGGCGGGCTCTTCGCCGTCAAGCAGCACGCGATCTCCGAGGCCATGCTCGACCGCAAGCTCGCCGGGATCGCCGAGGCCCAGGCCGACATCATCGTCACCGGGGATGCCTCGTGCATGACCCAGATCAGCGGCGGGCTGAGCCGCCTGGGCCGTACCACGAAGTCCCGTCACCTTGTGGAGGTACTGGCGAATAGAGTTGACCGCCGCCCGTAGGGGCGCGTTGCGCTACCGAGAAGGCTGAGAGACAAAGGCGGTATCGTCCCACTCTTGCATCGGCATTGATTCCGCGACCTCGGTGAATGATTCCGCGACCTCGGTGAATGATTCCGCGACC
>JBAXMH010000440.1:0-2359 GCA_037134395.1 Chloroflexales bacterium | reverse complement strand
GGCGGCGGGTAGCGCCGGTCAATGTTGGCCCAGTTGTAGAAGCAGCAGCGGGCGCCCACCGACAGACCAGCGCGCATGGCCAGGAAGGTGGCTAGGTTAAAGCTCTCTTCGTCAATGTGTAGCACATCGGGGCGCAGGCGGCGCAGGGCGGAACCGATGGCCGGGTAGAAGTGGAGGTGGTGCCGTCCGTTCAGGGCAATGGGCAGGGCTTCAAGGCGATAGCCCGCCGTGAAGCGGCGCTCCAGACGTTGCTCACCCACCCGTGGCTCGCGCCAACTCGGCGGTACCAGGGCAGTGAGTTCCACGCCAAGGCGGGCGATCTCTTCCAATTTGCGCTGGTACGCGCCGGCCACCAGGGCCTTCGAGAGGATGACAACCTTCATAATAGCCCGGATCTTCTCATTGTTGGTGGCTTCCACCAACAATGAGAAGATCCAAAGATTACCCGTTCTTGCGTAGGAACTCGCCCATGAAGTCGGTCAGGGCCGCACAGGACGATTCCTCTAGCGCATTGTAGATCGAGGCGCGGATGCCGCCTACCGAGCGGTGTCCGCCCAGACCAACCATGCCGATAGCCTGTGACTCGGCCACAAACTGTTTCTCCAGAGCCTCGCTGGGCAGCCGGAAGGTCACGTTCATCAGCGAGCGGGCCTCGGGCACGGCGTGGCCTCGGTAGAATCCGCCGCTGCTGTCAATCGCAGCGTAAACCAGAGCGGCCTTACGCTGGTTGCGCACACCCATCGCCTCCAGCCCACCCAGGTCGGCGATCCAGCCCAGCACTAGGTTCAGCAGGTAGACCGAGAAGGCGGGCGGGGTGTTGTAGAGCGAGTTATTCTTGGCGAAGGTGACATAGCGCATGATCGTCGGCAGATCCTTGCGGCCCTGCGCGATCAGATCCTCGCGGATGATCACGGCGGTGACGCCCGACGGGCCGATGTTCTTCTGGGCACCGGCGTAGATCAGGGCGAAGCGGCTGGCGTCGAGCGGGCGCGACATAATATCGCTGCTCATATCGGCGATCAGCGGAGCGTCGCCGAGGTCGGGCAGGCTGGCCCACTGGACGCCCTGGATGGTCTCGTTGGTGGTGATGTGGACGTAGGCCGGACTTGGGCTAAGCTGGATCTCAGATACGTCGGGGGTGCGGCGGAATCCGCCCTCGGCAGTGCTGACCGCCACGTGGGCCGTGCCGATCCGTCCCGCCTCCTCAACCGCCTTCTCGCCCCACGCCCCGGTGACAAGGTAATCGGCCACGCCACCGGCGGGCAGGAAGTTCAGCGGGATCATGGCGAACTGGTAGCTCGCGCCGCCCTGGATAAAGAGGGCGCGGTAGCCATCACCAAGCCCGAACAGCGCCTTCATGCGTGATTCCGCCTGCGCGTTGAGTGCCTCAAACTCCTTCGAGCGGTGGCTCATCTCCAGAATGGACATCCCCCGGCCCTGGTAGTCGAGTAGCTCGGCCTGGGCCTGCGCCAGCACCACCTGCGGCAGCACGGCGGGGCCAGCGTTAAAATTGTGGGCTTTGGTCATTGCACTATCCTCCTGAAAATATTCATATTCATAGACAAGGTTTCAGAGTGGCCAATTTTACTTCACATTCTTGACACGCACTACCCCCCTAGCTCCCCGCAAGCGGGGGGAACAATGCGCTGTCCCCCCCCGCTTGCGGGGGGGCTAGGGGGGGGCTAGAGGGGGAACTGTAAAGTATCTGCGAACCTTGTCATAATAGAAATTGCCAGCAAAGCTGGCAATTTCTATTATAAATGATGAGTTACACCCGGATTGTCGCGCCGATTTCGCGCTCTAGGCCACCGATAATTTTCTTGCGCAGCTTGATCAACGCCTCGTCGGTGAGGGTGCGGTCGGCGGCGCGGAAGGCCAGGTGGTAGGTGAGGCTGCGCTTGCCCTCGCCCACCTGTGGCCCGCTATAGACGTCGAACAGAGTCAGGGATTCGAGCAGATCGCCCGCACCCCGGCGGATCAGCGCCGCCACCTGAGACTCGGGTGCCTCCAGCGGTACGGTGATCGAGAGATCCTGCACAATCGCCGGGAAGCGCGAGATTGAGTTGAAGTGGGCCTGATCACTGGCCGCGAAGAGGGCGTCCAGATCCAGCTCGGCCATCGCGGCGCGGGGCACGCTCAGCTCTAGGCGTTCGCGCACCGCCGGGTGCAGTTCGCCCAGCACCCCCACCCGCCGACTGAGGATCGCGACCTTGCCCTTTTTGCCTACCGGCGGGCTGGCATCTTCGCCTGTCTCCAGCAGCAGCGCCGCCGAACGGCCAGGGTGAAAGCGTTCGTCATCAGTCAGCGGCGCGTAGCTCACCTTCCCGCTCAGGCCGAGGCGCTCCACCAGCACCTCAAC
>JBAXMH010000439.1:0-2371 GCA_037134395.1 Chloroflexales bacterium | reverse complement strand
CAGATCGAGTTGCTCCGCTACACGGGAAGCCGGGAGCGAAGGAGCATAGGTCTTTATGCCGACAATACCACGGCGCTGGCCCTTCGAAGTGGAGGAGGAGCGGGAGAGCGCGATTCTGGCGGCGAGCGAGGCGACGCAGAGTCTGCTCCAGGCTCAGAGCATCCTCGATAATGCCCGCACGAAATTAGGCTTCAATCAGGGGCTTGCCCTTGTCCTGCTCGCCGATACAGATCGTTATCTCGCCGACTCGGCAACCCGTACGGAGCGTGTTCGACGCCACTTGGCAATTGCCAGGGGCAAGCCTATTAATGGTAGGTGGCCAATGGTTGCACTACGACAGCGTGAGGATGCAGAGGGAAGCCTTGAAATGGCGTGTACCCTGCTGGTGAAGGCCGAGCAGAAGCTTGAACATGCGCGAGACCGCATCGCTCAGAACCCGGCTCTGGTTGAGGCGATCATTGCTGATGTCTCTACCCTCCAGGCCCGCGCACTGACGCAAATGGAACGCTTTGTTCGCCTGCTTACCGAGGCGGGAATTGGTCGCGAGTAGGATGGATCGTATAGATAAGGGGACACTGTCCAGTGTCCCCTTATCTATACGATCCTTTTGGTATTGACCCTAGACCGGCATCGCCCTCGTGATCATCACGATCGTGATATTGCTCAGCACCAGGACGAGCAATACCGCCAACGAGGCCAGTGGTGCCCAGCGGCCCAGGGTACGGAGCGGGTTCTTGTTCCCTAGTGCCATATGCGCCAGGACAGAGGCAACTAGTCCAAGTATCGGGTGCAGGATAAACGGGAACCCCAGGTAGCGCCCTGTGAGCCCAGGGATTATCACCAATGAGAGCCAGTAGATAATGCCTAGCCCAACCTGAAGATCGACCAGTACGGGAAAGATGCGCTCAACCGGCCCGCGAGCCGTGCTTGGTTTGTACACGACAGTCATGTAGATCGCCACGATGACGATCAGTAGCGGCAGCACCATCTCTCCGAAGATGCGGTGGATCTGGAAGATTATTGGCATCCCTAAGCTTTCTGTGCCGTAAGGCACCTTTAGTCAGAACTGACTATATACATATAAGTTACAATATTCACGTAGAACTGTCAAATCGCAACCAAAAGGGGCGGGTTCCAGAGAGGGTACGCCCTCCCTAGAACCCGCCCCTCGCACGCGCTACAGTGGCTCGTTGCGCTTAATCTGCTCGTAGAGGGCGACCGTCTCGGGCAGTGGATCAATGCCCATCTCGCTGCGCAATGTCTGGACACAGCGGGTATAGCAGCGCAGCGCCTGGGAGCGGCTACCGGCGCGGGCGTGGGCGCGCATGAGAGTCTGGTACGCCTCTTCATAGCCTCGGTCGTGGCGCAGCACCTGCTCACAGATCTGCACCGCCTGGGCCTGGTCGCCGTCGTTACAGAGGCGCTGGGCGTAACTGACGGCGGTGGCCAGGTAGCGGGCAATTAGGCGCTCGCGCTCCTCAATTGTCCAGAGGTCGTAGAGCGACTCGGTCAGGTAGTCGCCACGATAAAGCTGCACGGCGATCTGCGCATTGCGGCGGGCGAAATCGGGCTCATCACGGGCATTGGCCCCGGCCACCCGCAGCTCAAACTCGTCAACATCAATCCAGACGCCGTAGGAGGGGGCGAAGCTATAGGCCAGACCCTGGCGGCGAATAAAGAAAGGCTGGACACGCGGCGGGCGGTGCGGTTCCAGCGCGGCATTGAGTGCATTCAGCGTGACTTTAAACTGGCGCTCGGAAGCGTCGAGGTCGGCGTCGGGCCAGAGCCATGCGCAGATCTGCTCACGCTGAATCCAGTGACCACGGTGAGTGAGTAGAAGCTGAAAGAGCTGACGGGCCTTCTCACGCTGCCACTCGCGGGCCTGAATTTCGTGGGTGCCGCGCCAGACCCGGAAGGTGCCAAGCATCTGCACGCGCAACGTGTAGCCGGGGTGATAATCCTCCACGGTATCATCGGCGGCAATGGTAGGGAAGCCCTGGCGCAGCAACTGACGCGACAGCTCAATATGGCGCGAGAGCCCACGGGCGCGGAGCAGCAGCGGTACGATAGTCGCCATATCGCGGGGGCCAAAGAGGCTCGGCGCAATCAGCACCCCCACATAACCCTGGACGGCCACTAGGTCGAGCAGGGCGGCGATCTCGGGGTCGGCGTGGATCATATCAGCGACGCGCAAGGAACTCAGCGCACGCCAGAGATGCACAATCGCCTGGCCGTAGACATCGCCGCCACGGACGAAGCGCACATACGCCTGATCGAGCCAGACCACCGCACGTTCATCGCCCAAGGCGGCGGCCGAGCCACCGAGGGCCAGCATCAGGCAGGCGGCGGTCCACTCATCACCGGCGGCGGC
>JBAXMH010000438.1:0-2385 GCA_037134395.1 Chloroflexales bacterium | reverse complement strand
CCGGCAAGGTCTACGCACCCATCCGGCGCAGCATCCGCTTCGCGGAGACGGCCCTGGCGGGGAAGCCCATGCTTGAGTACGATCCCGCGCACGCGGGAGCGCAGTCCTACCGCGATCTTGCCGTGGAGGTGATGCGTGCCTCCTAAGCGAGCATCGCTGAGCGACCGCACGGTTTCTGTGGTGCCTACGCCACGTGCCACAGATGATATCGTCCTTGGTACTGAGCGGCGGCGCCAAGAGGTACGTGATCTCGACCTCCGGGAAGTCATGCCCAATCGCCTCCAGCCACGCACCCGGCCAAGCGCCGAGGGCCTTGATGAGTTGGCGGCCTCGATCCGTGAACACGGCGTGATTTCACCGATCCTCGTCCGCACGATCCCGCTGACCCTCTACGATGGCGTGGGCTGCCGCTACGAGTTGGTGGCGGGCGAACGGCGCTGGCGGGCGAGTCTCCTCGCGGGTCGCACGGCGATTCCGGCGCTACTCGTTGAGGATGAACCGGACGACCGGGCTATGCTGGAGCTGGCGATCACGGAGAATCTTCAACGCGAGGATCTGCACCCGATTGACGAGGCGCTGGCCCTCGGTCGAATGCACCAGGATCTCGGCTACAGCTTTTCCCGGATCGCGGAGCGCCTGGGCAAAAGCAAGGGGTACGTGCAGAACCGCATGCGCCTCCTCCAGCTTGACGAGGACCTGCAGCGACTGGTCGCCGAGCGCCCCGATACGCTGGGTCACGTCTACGAGATAGGCAGGCTAGGCGATGGATCCGAGCGTACTGCCCTGATCGCCGCCGTGCGCGACGACCGTATCTCGCGCGCCGAGACTCGCGCCCGCGTGGAGACCCTGCTCAACCCTTCCCTGCCTCCTGATGAGTCCAAATCGTATTTCCAGAAATACGATGCTCCGCTCGGTGCCCCCTCTGACGATGGGTCAGGTGTAGGGGAAGCCAAACCGTATTTCCAGAAATACGACCAGTCGGCGGGTGAGAGAGGGACGGGCCTGCTCAGCCTACGTGAGCGTGGCGCACTCGTGACGGTGGCCGACAAGTTGGCGCGGGCACTTCTCGATCCTGCACTGCTCACGGTAGAGGACTGGGTCGCTATTAAGCCGATAGCGCGGCATCTGGGCGATCTGTTGCGGCAGGACAGCGAGGCTGGCATCTCAGGATCTGGAGATATGTAGTAGGCGCGGGTAAGCGTGACGGCGCCGCCGCCGCAGCTCTTCCGCACGCCCAATGGGGTCGAGGTTGCCTATGGCTACGCCGAGGTCACACCCCTATGTGCCTTCGCATTGCCGCGTCGGTGCCCTGATGTCGAGTGCGTCACGGTTTAAGGAGACGCGACCGTTCTCGCCGACGGCGCGCAGATCCCACTCGAAGAGTCGCCGCCGAATAATCTCAGATGTCTCGGTCTCGGCTGACATCATGTAGGCTTTGCCGAGCCGGTCGAGCATTTTCTTGAAGTACTGCTCGTCGTCGGCGTCTTCGGCGGTGTACTCCAAGTTCCCAGTTCGCTGGCCGGGATCGAGACCACCAGGACGACGTTCGGCTCGCCACGGGCGGTCTCGGAGAGCGACTGAAGAAAATTGTAGAGCATCGAGCCGTAGCCCAACCGGCGGTAGGTACTGACGTAGTTGATCACCTCGTCCATCAGGATGAGGCAGGGCCGATCCTTGGGCAAAAAGGCGCGGATCACATCATCCTTCGGCTCGATAAACTGGGCCTCGTGCTCCGCGAGCAGGTCGAGGGCGGGCTGGCCGCCGAGATGGTAGACGATCTCGCCCCAGGGCGTGCGCCGACGAGGCGTACCATCATTGCCGCCGCGCCCGGTCAGCGAGTCGAACTCAGTGCCGACAAAGACAGCCACGGCGGCATTGTCGGGCATCTGTGGTATCCCCGCTTGGGCTAGGATACGGGGCACCGGCCCAGCCCTCGGCAGCGCGGTCGTGTTTTGCCAGGTAGTAGAGCAAGGTGAGGGCATGAGTTTTGCCGCCACCGAACTGGGTGACCAGATTGAAGACCGCCGAGGTCTCGGTGTACTCACCGGAGAGCCGACGTACCGCCTCGCTGGAGATGCCCAACAGGGTCTTGGTCCGGTAGGTGCGGGCGAAGAACTGTTGTACGCCTCCGCAGCACTGTGGTCGCGCACCTTATCGATGGGGACAGCGAATTCAGCCGCGTCCAGGGCTTACCGCTATGCAGATCCTCGCGTGGGACGATGACGGTGTACCAGGGTTTGAGGGCCATAATGCGATCCCTCAGAGAGTGACGGTCACCCGATGTGATGTCAGAATAACTCGTCCTCACCTGCGTACGGGGGCGACACCCGTCGGCTGATGCTGCTCCGTGAAGGTACGACCATCGGTATGTCGTCTTCCGTACGT
>JBAXMH010000437.1:0-2386 GCA_037134395.1 Chloroflexales bacterium | reverse complement strand
TGCGCCGGAAGCCCGTGGGCTGGGCCGCACGCCTGCGAATACCGGCGCTCTTTGTTCTCACCGGCGTATTGGCGGCAGGTATCGCGGCGGTGGCTCTGTTGCCTGCGATTGAACTCATCGGTCGTTCGCGACGTAGCGAGCTATCGTATACCTTCGCCGAACAGTACTCGTTGATGCCGCGTAACCTGCTCGGCCTGCTGGTGCCGGATTTTCTGGACTGGGGGACGACCGAGTACCGCATCTACGCGGGCGTGCTGACTCTGGTACTTGCGGCGGCTGCCTGGGTGGTGCCAGCAAACCCGCGCCCCGAGCGACGATTTTTTACCCTGGCGGCGCTGCTGGCCCTGATCACCGCCCTGGGCGGATTCACCGTGCTGCACGGGATGATCTACCGTTTTGTGCCGGGATTCGCCTCGATCCGAGTCAGCGCCCGCGCCTTCTATATCGCTAACCTAGCCCTATGCGCCCTCGCCGCCCTCGGTGCCGAGAGCCTCATCGGTGCGTTGGCGGAGGATGAGCTACGCCGATTGCGCGGACTAACCCGAATTGCCAGTATGCTACTGGCCACAGCGCTGCTGATAGGAATCGGGTTATACGCGCTGCTGATCAGCAATTACCACCCGGTGGGCGAGGGTTTCTTCTTCGCCGAGAGCTTGTTCAGTCGTCTGCCTTCCGCCGATGTGTATACCATGCTGACCCAGACGGCCAATGCCTACGGGGTTTTTCTGCTCCTGCTGGCCGGTGCGGTTGTCCTGATCTGGGCGCGCAGTGCGGGGCGGTTGAGCGGGCGCGGGATGGCTCTGGCTGCCGCCCTGCTGATGTGCCTTGATGTCACCACATTCGCGCCCTACCACGACACTGTTGCGGCTGACCCGGCTACGGCACGGTTTACGGTGCGCAAGTATGCGACGGGCCTGCTGGATGCGCCCTGGAAAATTACCGACCAGGATGCGCTGATCACCGCCCTGCGCCGATTGCCTCCAGGCGTGCGCGTGGATAATGCCGCTGAGGTGCTGCCCGATAACTATAGCCAGGTCTACGGTATCCCCTTCGCGACCGGCTACAATATCCTCGACATCGCCGAGCGTTTTCAGATGCTGACGGAGTGGCCGAATCTGAGCGACGCCACCCGCCGCGACCTGCTGAATGTGGGGTATGTGTTGACCTTACCCGATGCGGCTGATCCGCCGGAACTGGGGGCCAAGCTGCTGATCAAGAATAGTCAGGGGCAGCTCTGGCAACGAGCGCAGCAGCCGAGCTACGCCCATTTCAGCAGCAGCCTGCGCCCCGCCGCAACCATGATCACGCTGAACGGACTGTTGAGTCGTCCCGGCGTGGCCTCTGACACGCAACCGACGGTCTCCGCCGATGGCGGGCAACTTCACACTATCCTGCGCCAGCTCTGGCCCGAGGCGCTGGATAAACCGCTCTACGCGATTGGCACCACGGGCGTGCAGAGCCCGGTAGACATCAGCGTCCTGGCGGGCGGGCCGATCCAGTACAGCGCAGTAATTGTTGACGGTGTGACAGTCACGCCCCGGCAGCGCGGGATTGTCCTCGCCATGATTGATCCAACAAGTGGTAAACTGATCGCCGCCGACGGGTTTGATACCTACGCATCCAGCGATGAAAGTATCCGCATGGCAGCTCTGATCAGTTCAGCCACCAATGGTACAATCGTTGCGCTGGCCACCTACGATGAGGGTACCGTCAGTCTCGGTGATGCTGGCCGGGCTGCCATTGCCAGCCTGGGGGCAAAGATTGATCTTCGTGGGCAGAGTGGTGCGGCCTACGCGCTAGTAGGGGTGAAGGGAGCAGCAACCGGCAGCGCCCTGGAGCAGATTGGCAAAACGCCACTGACCCTCGATGTGGGCGTGGGGGCGCTGGCGGCTCAACCGAATACGCAGTTCACCAGCAGTCTGCTGAGCTACCAACCTGACCAAATCAGCCTGCTGGTGCAGAATAGCGTGCGTGGCCTGCTGACGGTCAGCGAGAGCGTTTATCCTGGCTGGGACGCCTATGTGGACGGATTGCCCACCACCACGCTGCGGGTCAACGGGTTACTACGCGGGGTGATCGTACCGCCCGCCCTCGACGGACATCCCCACGAGGTAACATTCATCTACCGGCCCCTGAGCGCACGTCTGGGCGGCGCAATCTCGTTGCTCTCCCTATCTCTCGCCGCAGGCACATTGCTAGCCTTCGCAGCAGCAGCAGCCCCGCGTATAGCGTGGCGTCGCCGCAAACCGATACCACCTCGGCCATTGCTCGGCCAGGGGCCGAGCGTGGGCTAATGCGTTTTTAGTGAAATCCACCGCCGGATGACCCTCTCCCCCCAACCCCCTCTCCCAGAACGGGAGAGGGGGAGCCGAACGCGCTCTGATGC
>JBAXMH010000436.1:0-2438 GCA_037134395.1 Chloroflexales bacterium | reverse complement strand
GAAACCTGAAACCTGAAACCTGAAACCTGAAACCTGAAACCTGAAACCTGAAACAGAAAACCCCAGCCTTCAGAGAAGACCGGGGCGACAGAACACCGGATAGGCCATCACGCGCATGCGCTATGGGCTTCGGGTCGTGTTCGTCCTCCTAGGATCGAGAAGGGGTGAACGAGATGTCGAGGTAGGCTTCCTGGCTTCCGGCGTCTCTCTCAGACGACCGATTACAGTTGCGGCACAGCGCTGGACTCACACCAGCTTCCACCATTACGCCCTAGCATCCGGGCTTGCGGGTCACCTCAACACGTATGATCTTGTGTATGTGCAGTAGGCGCGATTATAGCACATAAGGCAGTGGGGCAAAAAACCAGGGTTGGTGCAAGATCCGCAGATCGCCCGTGCCGTGGGCGTAAACGCCTCGGCTATTAACGACGAAGGCCGCTGAAGCGGCCTACCTGAGGCCGCTTCAGCGGCCTTCGCAATGGATAGCCCGCCCGTTTACGGGCCGGGCGCGTGACGTTGCAACAACTCTAGTGCGCAACCTCCGTCACCCCTCCGGCGGTATAGTCTTCGTCACCGAATCTATCTGCCGGGGGGAGCTATGCTCATCCGTCTCGCGATTGCCTGGATGCTCGGGGTGGTAGCCGGGTCGCTGTGGTATCCAGAGGCGGGCTGGCTGTGGGTCGTCGTTGGCGCGGGGGGAGTGATCGCCCTCGCTCTGCGGCAGAAACCGCATGGGCGCGATCTGGCCCTGGCCCTCGCCTGCGCCGCCCTCGGCGCTCTGCGCTACGGGGCCAGTGTGCCGCCCGCCGGACCAGACGATATACGACGTATGGCGGGGCGCGGAGAATTAATCGTGGTCGGGTACGTGTCCGGCGACCCGAGGCGCAGTGAGGATGCCCAGCAAGTGATCCTCCAGGTTGACACTACACGCCTAAAGACGGTCGTGCGCCCGGTTGAGGGGAGTATTCTGGTAGCCCTGCCGCCCTTCCCGATCTATCGTAACGGGGACAGGCTAGCGGTGACGGGGGTGCTAAAAACTCCGCCTGAGGCCGAGCGCCCCGGTGAGTTCGACTACCGGGCCTACCTGGCTCATCGCGGCATCCATGTGCTGATCCCCGAGCCAAAGGCG
Organism: Chloroflexales bacterium; assembly: GCA_037134395.1. Classification (GTDB taxonomy): domain Bacteria; phylum Chloroflexota; class Chloroflexia; order Chloroflexales; family Chloroflexaceae; genus Oscillochloris. Next base: position 1,309 of record JBAXMH010000436.1, on the reverse strand, counting down.
GTGCGTCTGCTGCCGACCACGAGCGACGGGCCGCTGCGGCTACTCTACGACGTTCGCGAGCACTGTCGGGCCACCATGATCCGGCTGCTGCCCGAGCCACAGGCGTCCCTGATCGTCGGCATTCTCCTCGGTATCCAGTCGAGCATCCCCGACGACGTATACGCCAACTTCTCGGCGACTGGCACCAGCCATATTCTGGTCGTTTCGGGCTGGAACTTCACCATCGTCGCCGCGCTCCTGGGTGGGTTCACCACGCGGTTGCGGCTGAGGCGCTGGCCAGCCTTCTGGCTGACCCTGGCGATGATGTGGCTCTACGCCCTGTTCACGGGCGGTTCGGCGGCGGTACTACGAGCGGCGGTGATGGCCAGCCTGATGGTATTGGCGCGCAGCAGCGAGCGGCGTAGCGAACCGTGGACGCTGCTGCTGGCGGCCTGCTGGATCATCAGCGCGGCTGATCCGCATACTCTATGGGACTTAGGCTTCCAGCTCTCGTCCCTCGCCACGGCGAGTCTCTTCGCCTTTGCCCGCCCGGTGGAGGGCTGGATCGGCAGCCGACGGCCCTTTGTCTGGCCCTGGATGGCCCCCTTCACCGAGGCGCTCACCGCCACCCTGGCGGCGCAGGTGTTGACCTTGCCGCTCATCCTTTCGGCCTTCGGCAACCTCTCGCTGATCGCACCTCTGGCCAACGTCCTGCTGGTGCCGGTCGTCCCCTACGCTATGCTCTTTGGCAGCATGGCCCTGGCCGGCGGGCTGCTCTGGCTGCCTCTCGGCCAGGGACTTGGCATGCTGCTCTGGCTTCCACTAACCTGGATCGCCCAAGGGGTATCACTCCTCGCCAGACCATCCTGGGCCGCCGTGATCATCCCACCCCTGCCGCTCTGGGCGCTGCTGACCTATTACGTAGTGATTGGCGGAGCATGGTGGTGGCGTATGCGATCTTAACTCAGGGTGATATATAGCAATCCTAAAATGGTTATGAGAAGAAGTCGAGCCTTTAGGCGGCCTTATCCGGCTAAAGCCAATACTTTTCGAATAAGACAAGGTTTGCAGATACTTTACAGTTCTACCCCCCCTAGCCCCCCCGCGAGCGGGGGGGGACAATGCATTGGTTCCCCCCCGCTTGCGGGGGGGCTAGGGGGGGTAAGTATGACAAGAGTGTAAAGTAAACTCGGCCCCTCTGAAACCTTGTCTAAGCAGATTTCATGCCGACCTTTCCCCCTCACCCCCTGCCCCTCTCCCACCAGGGGAGAGGGGTGATTCTGCACCAGAGTGCGTTCGGCTCCCCCTCTCCCGTTCTGGGAGAGGGGGC
>JBAXMH010000435.1:0-2454 GCA_037134395.1 Chloroflexales bacterium | reverse complement strand
TCGTCACCGCCACGGTACTCGTCACCGCCACGGTACTCGTCACCGCCACGGTACTCGTCACCGCCACGGTACTTGTCGCCACCGGAGCGGGCGTAACCTTCACCGTGCCGACCGTCGGCATGAGCGTTGGCAACGGTGTAGGCACGTGCGTCGGCGGACCAGGCAGGTAGGTCGGTACAACCGTCGGTGTCCCCGTGGTATCCGCCGTAGGCGTGGGCGTCTGCGGCGGGAAGCGCTCGGCGGTGATGGCGGTACGCTGGCTGGTGAGCCACGTATCGAGTGCCTTGGTGCGTGCGGCACGCAGCTGATCGTCCTTGGTTGGAACCTGACGCTCCGTCACCTCAAGAATATGCCAGCCGAACTGGGTGCGGATGGGGTCGCTCAGCGTATTCTGGGCCAGACTAAAGGCAGCCTTGACCAACTCCGGCGGGTAGGTGGCCCCGTTGTCGGATTTACCATCCGCGTCGAAGAGGCCAATGTCGCCGCCAGCGGAGGCTGATCCGGGGTCGGCGGAGATAGCCGCAGCCACGTCGGCAAAGCTGGCACCTTTGCGCAGGTCGGCAAGCCGCGAGTCAGCCTGACCCTTGGCATCGGCGAAGAGAGCGTCAATCTGTGCCTGAGTAGCACCAGTGGGCGGGTTTACCGCGATCAGAACCTGACGTGCCCGCACCTTCTTCGGCGTATTGCTCAGCTCGAAGCCCTGCTCGGGTACCAGACTCTCCTGAACCTTGGTGTTGATCACCTGCTCACGGTACTGCGTGATCAAGGCGCTGCGGAAATCGTCCTTGGTGAGGAAGGGCTTCACCTGCACATTCACCAGTTCAATCTCGTAGCGACGGTAAATCTCATCAACAATCTGTCCAAGCTGCGTGACCGCCTCGTCCGCCTGAGGGGTTGGCTTGCTGGTACTCGTCGGTTCCGGGGTGGCCGTAGGGCCACCGGGAGTCGGTGATGCCGCGCTGGTAGGCTTCTGAGTGGCAGTTGGCGCAGCGGTGGCGGTTGCACTTATAGTCGGGGCGGCAGTGCCGCTTATAGTCGCCGTGCTGGTGATCGGCGCAACCGGCGGCGGGATGAAGATCTGGCCCAGATCATTCGCCAGAGCCTGATTGATCTCGCTATCGCTGACGTTGATGCCCATCGTCGCAGCGCTCTGCACCTTGATCTGGAGCGTCTGCCACTGACTGACCACCGCATCACTGACCGGGCTGGTGCGAATCTTCTGCACCTGGCTGTTGATCTGCGGACTCTGATTGGCGAACTGCTGGGTGAACTGCTGGTTCCCGCCGAAGAGGGCGACCAACTGGAAGTTCTGGGCAATCTGGCGAGCGTATGCGGTGCGCTGCTCCTGCCAGTAGTCGCGCCGACTGAGCGTGGCGCTGCCCACCTGAGCCACGGGTCGGCTCGGAACCCAGAGCTGATCGTAGCTAATGCCAATTATCACCGCCAGGAGGGCCAGGGCAATCGCGGTAGCAGTTGCGATCACCACCCGGCGCTGATTACGTACCTCACGCTCGTGGTGCGCGAGGCGCTTGCGTGTCATCGGGCGGGAAACGGCGGGAGCCGCAATAGCCTGCGTCTTATGACGCTTCTTCTGCGGCTCTGGGTTACGACCGCCCTGCGGGGGAGTGTTCGGTATATCAGCCATGCGTTATGTAGGGGCACCACATGATGCGTGGGCGCGGGGCCGCCAGCGCACCGAGGGGCGCAGGCGACGCGCAGCGTCTCACACATCATCGCTGCTAGGGTGTTAAAAGGGATTATCGCCACTATCGGGTGGGGCGGGGCGCAACTGGGAGCGCACGGTTCGCGAGGTATCGCGCTACAGGACAGCATCATCACCGGGGGGCGGGCGATTCGCCCTACCCCCTACGGTTTCGCAGGCTACTCTGCCTTCTCGGCAACTGCCTCGACACCTTCGGTCGCGACGACCGCGACGCCCTTCTGCTCGACCACGGTCACTAGATGCCGCATGATCGCGTCGGTTAGCTTAATGGTGCGCTCGACCTCCGTCACCTTCGCGGCTGAGAGGCTGTATGTGATCAGCACATAGAAACCCTCGGTGAAGTTGCGGCGACTGGCCTCACCACTCGCATACTCGCGGATCGGGTAGGCCAGCTTGCGGCGGCCCCACGGAGATGTCTGGTTAATCCCGGAGACTTCACCACCGCTGGCCACGATTGAATGCGTGACCCGCTCGATAGCGGCGGCGATGCCCTCCTCATTGGCGTGCAGCGGGCTGATGACGATCATCAGCTCGTAATTACGGCGACGTTCGCGCATATCTTCCTCCTCTGGTGTAATCCCGCTCGTCGAACCGATTCGGCTGCGCGTGCCGGGCGGCGCGGCGGGACAGAAAGACATCAACTGCACGCTAATGCGCAGCGATGTGTTTATGTGATCGCGGGATTATACCACGGAATCATCTTAGCCACCGATCTGCGACATTCCGCGCAG
>JBAXMH010000434.1:0-2463 GCA_037134395.1 Chloroflexales bacterium | reverse complement strand
TCGGCGACCCTCGGCGCGTCCGGGGCGACCGCCGCAATCTGCGCCTGGAGACTAGCACGATCCGTGAGCAGGCCCGCGTAGGCCGGGGGCAGATGCTCGGCATCGTTGCAGGCGTTGATGGCCAGCAGGGTGTAGTAATCCGCCGTTGCGGGGCTATTGGGCCGAATCAGGGTCAACGCCCGCTGGGCCAGTTCCGGCGTGATGGTGTCGCCACTCTCGCGCCGCGCCAGCATCCGGGCCTTGCGCACCACCGCGCCCAGGTCGGCGGCGCTGTAATTCGGCGTGGCCGCAGCCAGCGTGGCGACCGCCCGCTCCGCGATCTGCGCCCCCTGGCTGCGGGCCTGCGCCACGAGGATCGCCCCGCGCTCGGCCTCGTCCGGCAGCAGCACCGGGATAATCGCGTCGATCCGCCCGAAGCGCAGCAGGGCGCTATCGATCAGGTCGGGCCGGTTCGTGGCAAATACCACGATCACCGTGCCGCGCAGCGTCTCGTCGCTCATAAACTGGAGCATCTGGTTGAACAGGTTGCTCGCCACCGGGTTGCCGCTGCCGGTGCCGCGCCGCGACATGTCGCTCTGATCGAGTTCGTCCATGAACACGAGGCAGGGGGCCAGCGAGCGCACGAAGCCAAAGAAGGTTTTCAGCTTCTTCTCGCTTTCCCCCACGATGCCCCCCAGGATGTTCTCGCTGCGCAGCGCCACCGCGTTGAAGCCCACCGCACTCGCCAACCATTTCACAAAATGCGTCTTCCCCGTGCCGGGGGGGCCAACCAGCAGTACGCCCTTGGGCGCGTCCTCGGTCCGACCCTCGCGCAGCGGGGCGATCACCTCGTCCTGCGCCCACTGACGCAGCCGCGCCGCCCCACCCAGGGCCGCGTCGGGGATGGACTCGATCATCTCGGCGACATCGGTGTAGTCGCTGGCGATAATCGCGTCCTTGCGGGCCTTAACCAGCTCGCGGCTCACGCCGCCCGCCTGCGCCCCCAGCAGCAGGATGTCCTCGATGTGTCGCAGGCTCAGGCCCGCCGTCAGCGTGCCGATCTCCTCGGCGCGGATGCCGTCGAGGGCGATGGGCTGGCCCTCCTCGGCGCGATGGCTCCGATACCACTGGACAAAGGCCACGCGCTGATCGCGGGTGGGCATCGGGATCGTGATGGCTTTGTAGCCGCTGGTAGCCTCGCGCAGATCGGCATGAATGTCGGTCAGTTCCCGGCTGAACAGGAAGATCGGATTGTCGCTGCCCGCGATCTGGCGGTCGGTGGCCCACTGCCGCAACGTCGCCAGCACCGTGCGGTCATCGGGCGACATCGCGCCCTTGCCCACGCTCAGGTGAGCACTGATCAGGTCGGCCCCGTCGAGGATGACGGCGACCGCGCCCGACGCGGCCCGCGTCAGCAGCAGCCGCTCCAGCAGATCCAGCGCCGCTGTCGGGCGACGGGCGGCGGTGAAGGGGTCGTCTACGGCACCCTGGCCCCCCGCAAGGCCCGCCAGCGCCGCCGCCAGCGGGTTCGCCGACGGCGCACCCGCCGCATCCAAGCCCAGCAGCCGCATCGCCGCCTCGCGCATGGAGGGGACGGGGAAGGTGATGCCGCGCCCCAGCGTGTAGATCGCCACCACCTCGCGCTTGTGGGCGAGTGCGGTGATGAGCAACCCGCGCTGGGTGACGCCCTCGCGGGCGTAGCCGTTGATGTCACCTGTGACAATGAAGGCGTGCGACTCGCCGGACACGAAGCTGGTCTGGAACTGGCGAAACCACGCGGGCGGATTAGTGTCGGACATGGACGCCTCCGGTGATGTGGACATGGCTGACTCCATCCTTGTGCTGCTCCACCGTCCCGATCTCACGAAACGTAATCCCGCTGGCCTGGAGCTGCGCCATCACCGCCTGGGTGATCTGTTGGGCCTGTTCAAAGCTCACTTGGCCGTCTACGAAAATCTGGACGGTGCCACCGGGCACCACATACACTTTGAGTTCCACGGCATTCCCTCCCTACATGATGGTCATCGTCAGCATCGTCACCACCTGGGAAACCCCGTCGTTGTCCACCGTCACCTGCTGCGCGGCGACCGTGCCGAACGGGGCCAGTGCCGCCCGGATCTGCTGGGCAAACAGCGCGTCCGCGATCCCCGCCACCAGGGCGCTGATGCCGTCGGTGAGTTCCTTCGCCCGCCCGTCGTATCCCTGCGTGGCCTGCGTTTCGACCCGCCCCTCGCGGATCGTCATGGTCACATTGCCAACCGTCACGACCATCGCGTCGCCCTGCCGCTCAACGCTGCGGCGCTCACCCGCGACACCGACACCGGGCTGGCGCAGGTACGCTTCGATAAGGGGCAGGATGGCCTCCGGGGTCAGGAGCGCCACCAGGTGTGCCTCGATCACGGCGGCTTTCGTAATGCTTACGGCCAGATTGCAGGGCATGGGGTGGTTTCCTTTCGCTCAGGTCAGAGGTGACACGATGGGCCT
>JBAXMH010000433.1:0-2494 GCA_037134395.1 Chloroflexales bacterium | reverse complement strand
ACGCCGAGCAGGCGGGCGTAGAAGCGGCGGCGCTGGTAGGTCGGCTGCTCGCGCTCGGCGACCCAGTAGGTCGCCGCGATGCCGGCCTGCCCAGCCCAGTGGCGCAGCAGCGCGGTCTTGCCGACCCGCCGGCGACCGTAGAGCAGCACCATCTGGCCGGGGCCAGGCCGCTCACGGGTGAGCAGCTGGTTGAGGAAGGTCAGCTCCTGGGTACGGTTGATAAACATCGTAGTGCCCCGAGAGAAAAAGAATACCCGTCTCACTTATTATAAGTGAGACGGGTATTATTTGAAAGCGATGGCTATTCCAGGCTTCCCTGTGCTTCAAGGTGCGTAATCAGGAGTACAGATAGCCCTCATGCTTCTTATGCTATGTGTTGCGGCCAAGGCATCGATCAGGCCCGCCCTAGTAAGCCGCCCCCTTTCGTTTATTTCGAATATCCGGTATAATGGAGGCGAGGAGGTGATCACTATGAGCTCTGTTCGTGAGGTGCCAACAGAATACATTGTTCCTTCAGCACAAGAGACGGAACAGGCAAAGGAGTCAAGCCGCCTGCTTGCACGGCGCATCCAGCGCGGCCGCCCTCTCTCTGTGCGCGTGGTGAACGACACGCTGCAGGAGCAGGAGGTCGTTATTCGGTTGCCCGCACAAGCCGTCCAGCTTCTTCAGACTATCCTGGTTCAGATGGCCGAGGGCAAGGCGGTCACGATCATCCCAACCCACGCTGAGCTCACCACGCAGCAGGCCGCCGACATCCTCAACGTATCGCGCCCCTTCTTCGTGCGTCTGATCGAGCGCGGCGACATCCCGTTCCGCAAGGTGGGAACGCACCGACGCGTGCTGTTCAGCGACGTGATGGCGTACAAGGAGCAGACGGACGCTGCGCGGGGGCAGAGCCTGGATGAGCTGACCGCGCTCAGCCAGGAACTCAACCTGGGGTACTGATGACCGTCGCTGCGCTGCGCGCCCTCAGCGAGTTTCTCCAGGCGACAATCCGAGATAACGTCATCACTCACTGTGCCACGGCGAGGTCGCCACTGGACACAAAAACAAAGCGCCCCTGACGTCATCGCCAGGCGGCGCTTTGTTGCGTTGCTATGCGATAAAGCCGGGGCCACAAACTGTAGCCAAACTGTAGCCAAACCGGCGGAAATGGGCGGATGCGGGCGGGAGCTGTGGAAAGCTCGACCGCATCAGGAAGCCTTAGAGCGTGCGTGCGGATACGCATGGATCGACCCCGATAGAGTAGATGACTTTGGTATCGGTCACGCGGCTGTACCTCTTCTATGGCTTCCTCACCGCTCGGCTAAAGCATAGCGGCTTGCGGCGGGTTCAATCGCTCAACAGTGTAGCACAAGAATGCGGTGTATGTGCCCAAACTGTCAAGCTGGATTGAAACTCATTCAGGCTCCAGCGAGGGCGGCCAGCAGGTCGCCCTCGCTGGATTCTGGGCTGCAGGCTAGGGCGGCGGCCTGTGTGCGCAGAGCAACATACGCTTCGCTTAGGGTTGTCGCAATAAAGCGTAGACTGTCGCCGGGAAGGAGTTGCGCGGCCAGGGGCTGATCGGCGCTGATCAACGTGCCAATCACCGGGTAGCCCCCGGTCGTCTGGGCGTCGGCCATCAGCAGAATAGGCGTGCCGTCGGGGGGAACCTGGATGCTGCCGAACACAACGCCGAAGGAGGACAAACTGCACGGGCGGACATAGGGCAAATGTAGTCCCTCTAGTCGGTAGCCCATACGGTTCGATATGGCGCTCACGCGCAGGTGTGCGGCGGTCAGGGCCGTGAGTACGTCGAGGGCAAAATACTCCAGGTGTGGGCCAGGAATGATCCGCAGGATCGGATCGGCGGCATAGGCCGGGCGAGCGGACTCCGGCCAGTGCTGACCCACGACAGGCACCAGTCGCCCAGGGGCTGTCCCTACTGGCAGCACATCGCCCGCACGCAAGGTGCGTCCCTCCAGACCACCGAACCGTCCGGCGAGGTCGGTGGCGCGAGACCCGAGAACGATGGGTACATCTACACCGCCCGCGATAGCCAGATAAGCGCGGGCACCCCAGGCACTGCGGCGACTGGCCACGTGCAGGGTGGCCCCGGCATCGGCGAGAATAGCCGTCCACAGCGGGATTGGCCTATCATCAAGGCGTATTCCCAGATCGCCCCCGGCCAAGGCGATCATCGCAGGGCCGCGCAGGCGCACTGCCGCCCCGCCGACGGTGATCTCGATCCCGGCGGCGGCGGGCGGGTTGCCCACCAGCCGGTTCGCCGCCGCCAGAGCGAAGGCATCGAGGGCACCGCCAGACGAAACCCCGTAGCGACGTGCGTCGGGACGCCCAAGATCCTGCACGGTCATCAGAGGGCCAGCAGCAAGTACCTCGATAAAGATTGTGGATTGTGGATTGTGGATTGTGGATTGTGGATCGGCCATAAAATGTCCTGAGACAAGGTGTCAGGTGTCAGGTGTCAGGTGTCAGGTGTCAGGTGTCAGGTGTC
>JBAXMH010000432.1:0-2524 GCA_037134395.1 Chloroflexales bacterium | reverse complement strand
ATGGGCGACGGCGACGATACTCTGGGCGGGGACGGCAGCGGCGGGGACGACTCCGCGCCGCCGGTCGCCATCTCCGGCGAGCGGTTTGACCCGATCACCCCCTTCACCGATGCCGACCTCGACGCAGCACTGAAAGCTGCCGACCGCGAGGCGGCGCAGGTAATCGCCGCGCAGGTGCGCCGTCAGGCGAACTACAACGTCCTGGGGAAGCGGCTGCATCGGCGGCTGAACGCAGATCGCACTACGAACCAGGCGTACCGTACCGCCGATGGGCGTGCGGCCTCCGTCGAAGTCGTGCAGCCCCGCACGACGGATGCCGCCCACATCCGCACCCTCACCGCACACGACCCGCTTCACCGCGAGGTGAGCGGCAAGCTGGCCCGCCAACTTGAAACGATTCGCGCCCAGGCCGACACGCGCATGCGCTTCCAGACCAGCGGCAAGCTCGATCAGCGGCGCATCGTCGCGGCGGTGCGCGGCGCAGACGAGGTACGGGTCACGGTGCAGGAGCAGCCCGCGACCAGCATGGCCGTCAGCCTCACGCTGGACTTCAGCGGCAGCATGAATCGCCATATCAGCGCGGGGAAGGTCTACAACGCCGCCAGCATTCTCGGATCGACCTTCGAGCAGCTTGAGATGCCCTACGAGATTCGCGGCCACGCCGATAGCTCCGCGATCTTCAAGGCGATGGATGACGAGAAGCGCGACCCGGCCCGCATGGCGATGACGGCGGTGGTCGGCAACGGATGTGGGGTCGGGAACGGCGATACGGTGTCCACGATGGGCTTGGCTACCTCGTCGCTGATGGCCCGCGACGAGCAGAACAAGCTCATCGTCTCGCTGATGGATGGCGACATGGGCGATCACGACGAGACCGTGGCCCAACTCGCGGAGTCGCGGAAGGGCGGCGTGGTCACGTTTGGGGTGTTCTTAGGCCACCCGAACCCATCCCAGCAGCAGAAGCTCACACAGATGTTTGGCGCGGGAAGCTGGGTACCGATTGACGACCTGGGCGCGATGCCGCAGGCGATGGGCCGTCGGCTGGCCCGCATCTTTGAATCGCTGGGGAAGAAATAAAGAAATGAGGCAGCACATGGCAGAACAGATAGGGATGGGCAGTGTCTACGTGGCCGAGCGGGGGACGGGGATCGCGTGGCAGCCGGGGCAGGCCCGACTCTGGATGGGCGGGCGGGTGATCGCGCAGGCCGCGCACGACACGGCCTCGCCGTGGGCGTTCTGGTACGGCCTCCACTTTCGCGAGGCGTTCCCGATGATCACGCACTGGGGCTTTCGGAGCATCTGGACGGGGCGGGTGAAGATTGGCCTCGCCCAGAAAACGCCGATTGATGATCGGGGGACGTTCTGGGGCTGGACGACCTTCGATCTCCTCGATGCGCCGCGTCGGACATGGGGAATCCTCGACACCAACCCGGTCGGCATCGAGACGCCCTACCCGCCGCACGAGGAACAGCCCGCCAACCTGCCGCTGCGCCTCGTGCTGGCCCGCCTCATCCTGGCGACGTTTCGGGACGAGATCCCGCCGGATACCTGGATGGCCGTGACAAGCCTCGTCGCCTCTGGCGACCTGGAGCGGGTCTTCTCGCGGACGCACCCGGAAGCCATCGCCACCTACGGCGGCGAGTGGCGGCTGGCGACGGGCGACAGCCTGCTGTTTATGCCGCTACGCGATACGCTCTGCCTCGGATTGGGCCTGAAACAGCCGGTGGCCGCGTAGGTCGCACGCACGCACGGGCGCGAGCGGCAGGGCACCGCTCGCGCCCGTGCGTATTCGTCCCAGTCACAGGTGACGTGATGGAGCCGTCGGTATCTGCGAAAAGAGCGACCGCATCGTGACAAAAAATACCGTATGATGTTCACGCACGTGCGACATTCACCCCGCCTCTGGCGCTGGCCCCACGCAAAAGCCGCACGCGGCGTGATGCCCCGCCTGTCGCGGGATCTGCCGATGGCGACCACCGAGGAACACTCATCATGGCCAACCCCTACCAACCGTCAAGTGAGGATCTCGAACACCTAATGCGGATCGGTGCGATCAAGCTGGAGCGTACTGCCGGTGTCCCAACATGGGAGGCGTTGCCAAGTTCCCGGCATCAGATGGTGGTCGATCAGATCCGGGCCACGCTCACGGCGATAACCGGCGGCGCGGTACCGTGCGGCTGTCACCACCTCGCGGATGTGGCGATACGATTCCCGGATGGCTCACTCAAACGCCCCGACATTGCGATCTTCTGCACGCCGCCGCCCATGCAAGACGATGCGCTGACGCTGTTGCCGGTGGCGGTGATCGAGATCATCAGCCTGGGGTACGAGTACAAGGATGTGACCCTCAACCCGCCGTTCTATCTGGGGCACCAGCTTCAGGATGTGGTGGTGGTAGACCCCCACGCCCAGCGCGTGACTCACTACACGCAGACGGGGGTACACACCCAGCCAACACCTGCCCGCCTGACCCTGACGTGTGGGTGTCACTGTCAGATTCCGTAGCGGCCTTCCCCACGCAGAT
>JBAXMH010000431.1:0-2535 GCA_037134395.1 Chloroflexales bacterium | reverse complement strand
CGCAGCGGCAACGGTGCGAGGTCATCCTGGAGCGCCTGGATATCGTTCGGCGCGAACTCCACGCCTCCAGGCACGTCATAGATACGTGAGGTTTGTGGTCATTCTATTCCTGGCAGCCGCAACTGGTCGTCTGGCCGTGCCGGGCGCTCGGGCGCGGGGATATGGATGACCTCCGCTCCGAGGCGCTCGGCCAGGAATGCCGCAGCAACGCTACGATGGCAGCGCTGCGGGTCGGCACAGCCGCAGAGCAGCGCGACCGGGCCGCGCTCCAGCAGCGCCGCGATCGGCTGCAGCGCACGCTCCGGGTCGTTCAGCGCGACCGGGCCGCCGCTGAAGGCGTTGCGGTTGCCCAGGGCTGGCAGATGCACATAGGCCGACCCCATCAGGGCAGCCAGCGCCTCCTTACGCCACTGCGGCGACTTCGAGGTCGGCGCGATGCGCACATCAACCAGGGCGACCCCCAGCGCCAGCACATGATCGCGCAGCGCGGTCGGTGCCCAGCCAGCGTAGCCGATCGTGTAGATGCGTGGCGTCATCACAGCGCTTCCCCGTCAGATGACTCCGTCCCAGAGCGCCGTTTGCTCGGAGGCGTCAGCTCCTTGATCGTCCGCCCGACCGCCGAGTCGACGATCAGGGTTTCCAGCCGTTTCTGGCGCGTCTCCGCCTTCTTTGCGCTCATCACCCAGTAGATCGCCACTACCCTCCCGTACCATACTTCGCCGCCAGCCGGCGCACCGTGGTGACATTGCGCAGCGTCGCCGGCATCCCCAGGGTCTGCTCCAGCCGGGCACCGGAGAAGGTCGAGTCGCTGACCTTGGTGCGGCAGCGCCAGTAGACCTCACACCCGTGGACGTGAAAGTCATCGATGGGGGTCTGCAGCCCCAGCAGGCGCTGCTGGGCCACGTCGTCGGGCGCCGTGGGCAGGAACGCCACCGACAGCGCGTGTCCGGCACCGTTCGGCTCGGTCTGCGGGAAGGGCTGATACTGGGCAATCGCGCTCAGCTCCGCCGGCGCACGGAGGAAGGTGGCCACCGTGTAGCCGAGGGCCTGCCGCAAGTGCTGGGCGATCTGCGCCTCCAGCGCGGGCGCATCGGCGACAGGCGACTCAAAGATCACATTGCCACTGGCGATAAAGGTCCCGATCTGGGTAAAGCCCAGGGCCGCGAAGTGGGCGCGCAGGGCCTCCATGGTGATGGTGTGCCCGCCAACATTGATCGCACGGAGCAGGGCGATCCAGCGATGTAAGGCTGGCGATGGATTGGTCACGGTCACGTTCTCCTCATGTCTGGAGCGTTACCCGCTCGTTGACGACCTTCGCCCGCTCGACGTAGCGCCGGGGCATCACCAGCGAGGCCCAGCCGCCGGCCTCCTGGAGCGCGAGCAGGTCGGTGCCGCCGGCGGTCGTCGCTGAAGCCCAATAATGACGGCCATCTGGTACCAGATCCCTCTCGACGTCCTCGCTCATGATGCCCCCCCCACGCCGTGATGACCAGAACATGCGTTGCTAGTATACACCAGTTCGGGAGGGACGAATGGACTCGTATAACGTGGTGATCTCGGCTGAGGTCGGCATGGCCAAGCCCGACCCGGCTATGTATCGCCTCACCCTGGACTGTCTGGACGTAGCACCCCAGGAAACGCTCTTCGTCGACAACAAGGCGCGCAACACGCTGGCCGCAGCGGCGCTCGGCATCCCCAGCATCGTCTTTCAGCACTCAGCTCCGGCCATCGCTGCGATCCAGGATCATCTGGAAGCAGGGTAGACGGTATGTGGGACAAGGAAACTGACCATATACTGATGCCTCCCCGCCATCCTGCGCATCACTGCGGAGCTGACGATCCGGAGCAGCAGGCCGGGGCCGGACGAGCGAGAGGTGCCCCTCATTCGGCAGTCCCGCGCCGATAGGTCTGCGAGCGGGCGTGGGTTGCGTTGGCCCGAATGCGCCACTCGGTGGGGGTGAAGTGGGAGTCGCGGAGCCACGTGAAGACCGGGTGATCCCCTGCCGGCGGGAGGGTGAGGATATCCACGTCGGGGGCAAACGGGTAGACCGCCTGCTCGCCGCTGATGGCGACCATGAAATACGATCCGCCCCGCTGCTGGCGCGGGCGCGACACCGGGAGGAAGACCGGGCCGGCCCAGGTCTCCATGACAGGGGCCGTCGGCGCACGCGGCTGCCCCAGCTGCGCCCGCAGCGCCGACTGACCGCAGTGGCGCACCTCTATCCACGGCACTGTCGTATCGAGCGCAACCTCACGATGCAGGTAGGGTGTCTGAAACAGGGCACGTTCGGCCCAGGCCAAGATGGGCGAGGAGTTGCAGGCGTAGGTCAGATAGAAGCTGTCGGCCTGGGTCGGATCGGCCCTCGTGGTGGTCGCGACGGTCACAATCAGCTCGCGGAAGCGCAGCCCCTGCCAGACCAGGGCGGTGGCGTTGATGATCACATGGGCGTCGCCGCTGGTTGTCGCCGGCTGGAGCCCCAGCGGCTGGAGCCAGGTCTGCCAGCAGTCACGGTCGGCCGTGCCGTAGATGGCCAC
>JBAXMH010000430.1:0-2569 GCA_037134395.1 Chloroflexales bacterium | reverse complement strand
ATCATTGTTCGTCACCCGCAGATCATTGTTCGTCACCCGCAGATCATTGTTCGTCACCTGCACAGAGAAGCGGAATTTTTGTTAGGGACGCGAAATTCTTAAGCATCCTGGCGATATGTCATGCTGAGCGCAGCGAAGCATCTATCCCCCGTTCCGGACAGACCCTTCGCTTCGCTCAGGGTGACATGATGCAGGGATGGGATGATTAAGGAGATCTACTTTCCTTAGACATGTTTCAAACCAGCGTGACAGTTTGGGTACATGCACCGCGTCCTATTGCGGAAAATCTGCAATCTGCAATCTGCAATCTGCAATCCGCCTAAGACCTACCGCCCAAGCCGCTCCAGTAGGGTGCAGTAGGCGCTCTGGCCCTTGCGGAAGCTGGCGAGGCGGAAGAACTCGTCGGGCGAGTGAATGCCCTCATCCTCAAGGCCAAAGGCAAAGCTGGCGGTGTACGCTCCCAGGTGGCGCTGGAACAGGCTGCATACCGGGATAGATCCGCCGCTGCGCACGTAGTAGGGTTCCTTGGCGTAGATCTCCACCAGTACCTCGCGCACCACTGCATTGCCTGGCTCATCCTCGGGAACGAGGTACGGGTAGGCCCGGAAGGGCAGCGGGGTGACGGTGGCGGTCACACCGGGTGGGGTGTGGCTGGCGACGTGGGCTTGGAGCAACTCCACAATCCGCGAGGGGTTCTGGTCGGACACCAGGCGGCAGGTAATCTTGGCGTGCGCCTCACTGGGCAGCACCGTCTTAACGCCCTCGTCCTGGAATCCGCCCCAGATCCCGTTGACCTCCAGCGTTGGCCGCGCCCATGCCCGCTCTCGCGGCGTGTAACCCGCTTCGCCGAAGAGAGCCGGCACCTCCAGGGTCTCGATCTCAGCGGACTCATCGTAGGGCACGCGGGCTATCCGCTCACGATCCTGCTCGCTCAGGGCGACAACCTCGTCGTAGAAGTTGTCCACCGTCACTGTGCCGTCGGGGCCGTGCATCGAGGCGATGATTGATGCCAGCGCGTGGATAGGATTCTGCACCACGCCGCCGTACATGCCAGAGTGTAGGTCGGCACGAGCCGCCTTAACATCAATCTGTACGCCGCAGCCGCCGCGCAAACCCACCAGAATAAGCGGCTCCGTCTCGCTCCACTGGCCGCCGTCCGAGCTGAGGACAATGTCGCAGGCCAGCAGATCGGTGTGTTTAGGAACAAACTCGCCGAGCTGCGGGCTGCCGATTTCTTCCTGTCCCTCGAAGAAAAACTTCAGGTTCACCGGCAGGGAACTTGTCGCCTTGAGCAGCGCCTCGACTGCCAGGATGGGGGTCAGCATATTGCCCTTGTCGTCGCTGGCCCCACGGGCAAACACCTTGCCGTCGCGGATGTCTGGCTCGAAGGGCGGCTTTGTCCAGAGGTTTAGCGGATCCACCGGCTGCACATCAAAGTGGCCGTAGATCATCACCGTGGGCTTACCGGGGGCGTGCAGCCAGTCGGCGTAGACCACAGGATGCCCGCCGGTGGGCAAAATCTGCACATGCTCCATACCGGCGGCGGTTACGCGAGCGGCCACCCACTCGGCGGCGCGCTGCACATCACCGGCATTGGCCGAGATCGCCGAAATGCTTGGGATACTGAGAAACGCGAGCAGTTCGTCCACAAAGCGCGGCTGGTGCTGCTCAAGGTAGCTGTTCCATACTGGCATAATCTGTGCAATTCCTGTACAATACGATTGTAGATTGTAGATTTTAGGTTTTAGATTTTGGATTTTGGATTGGAGCCATGTGCGACAATCCAAAATCCAAAATCTAAAATCTACAATCCAAAGTGTTATTTCCGCGACCCAAACCATTATACAGGAGTTCCTCTTATGGCCGAACCAACCATCCCCACCGCCACCGATAACCAGCGCGGTGCCGACATTGCCCGTCAGGCGGCGGTAATCGCTGCCCTCGCCGCCACCCTGACCGTCAACACGCTCGCCACCAAACTGCCGCTGAATGGACAGACGACCGGCGAACTCTCGGCTCGCTTCCCGATCAAGATCACACCGCCGGGATATGTATTTGGTATCTGGGGGGTGATCTACAGCGGACTGCTGGGTTACGGAGTCTACCAAGCTCTGCCTGCCCAGCGCGAGAACCCGCGCCTGCGCCGGATAGCATGGCCCTTCATCCTGAGCTGCGCGGCCAACATCGGCTGGATCTTTCTCTGGCACTACAACCGGCCCCGGCTCAGCCTAGGGGCGATACTTGGCATGCTGCTGGCCCTGATCACGATCAATACCCGGCTGGGCAAGACGCTTCAGGGGCCGCTGGGCGAGAAGTTACTGGCCAAGCTGCCCTTCAGCATCTACCTGAGCTGGGTCAGTCTCGCAACGCTGGTGAATATCACCGTGGTTCTGTACGATCTCGGCTGGGACGGATTCGAGGCCAATGAGGATGTCTGGACGGCGGCGCTCCTGAGCATTGGCGCAAGCGCAGGCGTGGGCATGGGCGCGGTGCGCGGCGACGTGGCCTTCCCGCTGGTGCAGGCATGGGCCTTCCGGGGGATCGCCGAGAAGCAGGCGGAGAACGCGAT
>JBAXMH010000429.1:0-2590 GCA_037134395.1 Chloroflexales bacterium | reverse complement strand
CAGGAGGGCCGCGAGATCCGGCGCGGATTTGTGGCTGCGCCGGGGCACACCTTCATCGCCGCCGACTACTCGCAGATTGAGCTGCGGGTGCTGGCCTACATCACCCGTGACCCGAGCCTGGTGCGGGCTTTCCAAGAAGGTCAGGACATCCATACAGCCACGGCGGCGCAACTCTTCGGCCTGCCGATTGAGCAGGTGGACAAGAACCAGCGCCGGATTGCGAAGTCTGTGGTGTTCGGCGTGATCTACGGGATGAGCGCCTTTGGCCTGGCCCAGCGCACCGAGTTGAGCCGAACCGACGCCCAGGCGCTGATTGACGGCCTGTTCGCCCGCTTCCCCGGCATTCGCGCATATATCAGCGAGACACTGGAGCAAGGCGGGGTTAACGGCTACGTCTCAACCATTTTCGGGCGTCGCCGCGAGATGCGCGACCTCCAGACCAAAGGGCCGAGGCGGGCAGCCGCCGAGCGCGAGGCGGTCAACGCGCCCATCCAGGGTACTGCCGCCGATATTATGAAGATCGCGATGGTGAAGCTGTCTCGCGCCATTGACGAGGGCGGTTTGCGCACGCGCATGCTGCTCCAGGTTCACGACGAGCTGATCCTCGAAGCTCCCGACGACGAGGTTCAAATCGCCAAAGATCTCGTGCGTGCGGTGATGGAACACGCCTACGAGCTAACGTGGACGGACGAAAACGGCGCGGAGCAGCACATACCGCTGGGCGTAGATGTCGAAACCGGCCCGAACTGGGAGGAGATGGCCTAAAGTCTGGTATTCTGTCGAGGGGCGATAGCGCCTACGGATGAGGATACCGTGAGGATATATGACCGATAAACAACCCACCTTCTCGGTGGTTGCGCCTGTCTATAACGAAGAACAGTTGATCGAGGAGTTCTGCCGACGGACGAGCGCGACCCTCGAGTCGTTGGGTGAACCCTTCGAGATTGTGCTGGTGAGCGACGGCAGCCGCGACCGCTCGCCCGAACTGATGCGCGAGATCAACCGGCGCGACCCGCGAGTGAAGGTAGTCTACTTCTCCAAAAATTTCGGCCACCAGTTGGCGATCACCGCTGGCACCGATTACGCCCAGGGCCACGCCGTCATCGTGATCGACTCCGATCTCCAAGACCCGCCCGAGGTTATCCCCGAGCTGATCGCCAAGTGGCGCGAGGGCTACGAGGTGGTCTACGCGGTACGGGCCGAGCGCGAGGGTGAGACCTGGTTTAAGATGATGACGGCGGCCCTGTTCTACCGCCTGATCGTCAAGATCACCAGCGTGAACATCCCGCTGGACACCGGCGACTTCCGGCTGATGGATCGCAAAGTAGTGAACTCGCTGGCGCGCATCCGCGAGCATCACCGCTTTATGCGCGGGCTGTCGGTATGGGTGGGATACAAGCAGACCGGCGTGCCCTACCGGCGTCACGCCCGTAAAGCTGGCGACACCAAGTACCCGCTGCGCAAGATGCTCAAGTTTGCCCTGGACGGGATCACCAGCTTTAGCTACCTGCCGCTCCAGCTTGCCACCTACCTGGGCTTCATCACTGCCGCGATCAGCCTCACTTTCCTGTTCGCCGTGATCGTGATGCGCCTGCTCTACGTCGGCAACCCAACCGACTCCGCCTTCTACGGGCAAGCCAGCACCCTAGCGATGGTCCTCTTCCTCGGCGCGGTGCAACTGGTCTCCATCGGCATCATCGGCGAGTACGTTGGCCGGATCTACGACGAGGTGAAGGGCAGGCCGCTCTACATTGTCTCCGACGCCCTCGGCTTCGACGATGACACGCCATACGGCTTGCGAACGCGGGAATAAGGAACCGATTCGTCGGCTGCCTCTTCCCAAACTTGCACAGATATACCGACCATCGTATAATGTCGCTCGTCATCATTGGGGAGATGGCGGAGCGGTTGAACGTGCTCGTCTCGAAAACGAGTAGGGTCTGAAAAGCCCTCGAGAGTTCGAATCTCTCTCTCCCCGCCACTTTGGTCTGAGAACGTTCTGCGCATCGCCCAGGTAATGCAGAAGAGAGAGGTAATCCCTCCCCGCCTCCGACGCTCGCGCCGGGGCGCTGCTTTCCACACGGCGGTGCGCTTCTCATCGGACGATGATTCCCCTCTGCGCACGGCCCTCACCAGGGGCCATTTTGATAGCCATGTCGTGGATCGGAATTGAGTTAGGTGGAGTATACATCGCACATATACACCAAGGAGGTTGGCAATGATGGACTTTAGTGATCGCATTCGTGAGTTGGCAGCCCGCATTCCACGCCAGACCGAATACATCCAAACGGAGGAGGCCACGAAGAATGCGTTCATCATGCCCTTCATCGCCTCCCTTGGTTACGATGTTTTCAACCCTACCGAAGTCACTCCCGAGCTAAACGCCGACATTGGAGTCAAGAAGGGCGAGAAAAAGGCAACGGCGGGTGCGTACACGAGCGCAAACGGGAAGGGGTAGATCCTGTTCCGCCAAGACCCCTCTGATTGCTGAGATAAGAGTCATAGGTGATCAGACACTGGCCCCATACCAGGAGCCTATAGCAATCCTAAACTGGTTGTGAAAAGGAGTCAGCCTTTAGGCGGCCTTATC
>JBAXMH010000428.1:0-2606 GCA_037134395.1 Chloroflexales bacterium | reverse complement strand
TTTTAGGTTTTAGGTTTTAGATTTTAGGTTTTAGGTTTTAGATTATCGCTGCGGCAATCTAAAATCTAAAATCTAAAATCCTAAGGTGATATGACGGCAGATCAACAGGATCCCTCGAGTCCGAAGGAACGGGCATCGAGCGGGACGACGCAGGTTGGTCAGGTGATCAGCGGGCTGGGGAGACTGACCCGCCGGTTGCCGAGCGGTCGCCCCCGTCGGCCACGCCCATACCGCAGTGGACGGCCCGCGCCGCCCCGTGAGCAGATTGCGGATCTTGTGGCCGCCCTGGGCGACACAGATCATCCTCTGCACGCTGTTGCGGTTGATGAACTGGTCGAGATTGGTGTGCCGGCGGTACCCTTGATCTGTGACGTAATTGGGCCGCAGCAGCCCTGGCTAACGGCCTATCGCGCCGCTGACGCCGCCGGACGTATCGGTGACGGGCGGGCATCTGGGCCGCTGATCAGCGCATTGCAGCACCCGAACAGTAATGTACGCTGGAGTGCGGTGCGGGCGCTGACGACCGTGGGGGATGTGCGGGCGCTCTTTGAGTTGCGCCGGGTGGCCCAGAATGATCAGGGCCGCACGAGTTGGGGTGAGCCGGTGGCGGGTGCCGCGCAGAGCGCCCTCGATCATCTGAACCAGCGCAGCGTCTGGGGCCAGAGTGTTGAACTGATCAAGACGGCGGTCTCTTCGGTGCTGATGATCTTGGCGCTGACGCTGGCCTTTAGCGTAGTGAGTACGGCGCGAGGAGAGTTTGACCACTTTGGTCGGTTTATCCCTGGCGAGACGCAGCTTCCGCAACTGGTGCTGCCTACGCTGTCTCCTACGGCGACCCGCCCGTCGCAGCCGACTCCTGGTGCGAGTATGTCGCCCGCGCTCGATGTGACGGCTGCGGCCACCTCGCCTACCGCTCTTGGTGCCACGAGGACCATCACCGGGACGGTGCTTCAGATATCGAATGTGCGACCGCAGCCCTTCACGAACAATCGGCCCATTGGCCAGGTGAACAAGGGCGACGAGATCGTCTTTTTGGCGCGTACAACGACGAGCCAGTGGTATCTTGTGCGTCTGGGGGATATGGTTGCCTCGGCGTCGTACATCAATAACCCTGATGGCAGCGATAGCGGGTGGGTTAATCGTGCGCTGGTGACGGCACCGACGGGGAATCTGCCGGTACAGGAGCCGGTGTTGGAGCCGGTGGTGGTTGAGCCGACGACGATGATTGAGCCGACTGCCACTCCGTGACGGGAGACCGCGAGATGGGACGATCCGCCCCTAGTATGGCGCGGCGGATTCTGTGCGCCCTGCTGGCTCCGTTGGTGGCGGCGATGGGTGGTGCGGCGCTGATCGCGCTGCTTTCGCAGATCCCAACCCGCCATCAGGTTGATGTTGGCGGCTATGACGCGGCCTACGTTCAGGGTTTTTACGACGCGGAGGGGAGCCCCGGTGACGCCGCACCCTATCTGGCTGGATCGGACGGCAGCGCCCGCTGGACGAGATCGTCTGGCTCGGCGCTGCTCTTTCCGCAGGCGGGGCTACCGGGCACGGTGCGCCTGCGCCTGCGCGGATGGCGGCCATCTGGCCCGCCGCCGCGCATCAGCGTGCTGCTGAATGGCTCCGAACTGCTGGGCGACTTTCAGACCAGCGGGGACTGGGAGGAGCTGAGCTTTCCCGTACGATTGGGGATACGCAAAGTCGGCGACTTCTTTGTAGAACTGCGCGCCACACCAGCGGTGACTCTGTCCGATGGCCGACAGATCGGTGTGCTGCTTGATAGCGCGAGCTACGAGGTTGCTGGGCTGCCGGTGACGCCGTACCCCGCGCAGGTGGCGAGCGGGGCGCTGGTGGGGGCGATGATCTGGCTGCTGGCGGGCAGGAGGCAGGAGGCAGGAGGCAGGAGGCAGGAGGCAGGAGGCGGGGGGCGTCCTGCCTCCTGCCTCCTGCTCCCTGCCTCCTGCCTCCTGCTCTACGGGCTGGCCTGGCTGCTGTTTTACCACGGTCAGCCGCCGATCTACCCGTACCCGCTGCGGGCGCTGCCGGTGGCGGTATGTCTGGGGTTGGTGGGGCTGCTGGCGCTGCGCGATGGGCCGGGTCTGGTGGCTCGTGCGCCGGTGCTGCTGAGTATGATCGCCCCCGCTGCGGTGATCGGCCTGTGGACGGTGGCGACGCTGCTGGCGGCACAGGGCCATCTGACGGAGATTCGGCCAGGGGTGGAGAATGACTTCCGGGTGTTTGCAACCCGCGAGAGTCTGGGCCAGGTGTTGAGCGCCGACGGGTTCTATAACCTGGGCTACCCGCTACTGCTCTGGCTGACCCGCCCGCTGTTTGCGGGCAACGCATTTCTGGCCGGACGGTTGCTGGCGGCCCTGAGCGGTGCGGTCTTTCTGGCGGGGGGCTACTGGCTGGCCCGCGCCCTGCTGCCGTCTGGACCAGCCCTGTTGGCGCTGATCGCCCTGGCGCTGAGCGGTTTTGTGGCGCAGTACGGGCTGTATGTGGGCAGCGATATGTCGTTTGCGGCGTGTGTGGTTGTGTGTGTGGGGGCCTTTGTGGGCAGGAGGCAGGAGGCAGGAGGCAGGAGGCAGGAGGCAGGAGGCAGGAGGCAG
>JBAXMH010000427.1:0-2611 GCA_037134395.1 Chloroflexales bacterium | reverse complement strand
CGTGAAGACCTCCCCACGGAGCTGCGCCGCCGGCCCTGGCTGTGCGCCCGGCCCCGCCCGCTGCGCCAGACGATGATCATCGACCGCCAGCCGCTGGTGCAGATCGGCATCTTCGAGGACGCCGTCTACCTGACCCGTCGGCAGGGCCAGGGCTGGGTCTCCTACCCGGTCAGCCCGGAAGATCTCGCGGCCGCGCTGGGCAAGCTCCCGACCTGCTCGGGGCTGCTGCCGCTGAACACCCTCGGCACCGGGACGGTCAACGGCCAGCGTTTCTATGTGATCGCCATCCCACCGCGCCCGGTCGCGTTGCGCATCGCGGGCCAGCAGCGGCCCCACCCGATCCAGACCCCGCCGCTGATCTGGGCCGGCTGCGGCCAGGACTACCGCATCTTCGCGCTGAACACCCTGGAGCCACCGCAGCTGCACCGCGCGTTATATCACGCTCCCTTTCCCAACACCTACGACCCCGGCTCGATCTGCTGGGGCAGCGCGGATCGGCGGAGCGACGCCGCGCCTGAGACGATGCTCATTGCGCTCGAACTCTACCTGGAAGGGTCGTACTTCAACAGCCACATCGCCCAGAACCGTAGCCGCAGGAAGCCGCGCAGCGTGATGGCGCTCTACCGCCGGCTGAGCGCCGAGACCCCCTACCCGCTCGATGATCTTGTCCCCGCCGGACACGATCTGGCCTGGCTGCTCTCGGGCCAGGCATGGCGCGAGGGAGGGATGCGATGAGCGCGGATCTCGCGGCCATCTTCGCCCCGCTGGTGCGCCACCACATCGCCACACCGGCGACGCCGCTGCCCGCGCGAACGGCGGGTATCACCTGGATCTGGACGGCGGACGGCATCGCTAAGCGCGGCGTGAACGACCACCTGGAGGCGCTCATTCCGGTCAGCCGAACCCGGCCCGTGCCCGGGCTTGCCAGCCTCCCGCCCTACGTGCGCTGGCTCGACTATGGGCAGGCGCGCCTGCCGGGTGAGTTACTCCAGATGGCATTCACTGCTGCCTTGGCCGCAACCGCGCCCCTCGGCGGGCTGGTGGCCCCCGCTGGCCCTGACCTTCATCGACGGCGATACCGTCGAGCGCCGCAATGTTGGGCGCCAGCTCTTCACCGCCCGCGAGGTCGGCAAGCCGAAAGCGCAGGTGCTGGCCGAGCGGCTCAACGCTGCCTTCGGATTGGGCATCGTCGCGGTGCCGACAATGGCGACCGCTGGCCTGCTGACCGAACTGCACCCAGGCTATCAGACCATCGGCGTCCTCGTCGGCGCGGTCGATACCGCGAGCGGGCGCCGTGCGCTGCACGACGCCCTCGCCCGCTCCGCGTGGCGCATCTGGCTCGACGTGGGCAACGAGCGCGACTGGGGCACTGTCATGCTCGGCACCGCCACCGAGGCCCGGCAGCTGCGTGGAACCGCCCTCCCTTTGCTCCGCTTAACTGGAGCAGATGATGCAGGTACCCCCGCTGCTTCCCGCGCCGCCTGCGTCTCACGCTCATCCCCAGCCCCAGGCTTGATGCCTTGCAGCGATATGACCGCCTTGGCTGCCGCTAGGTCGAAGCTGGACGGGAAGACACTGATCTGGCGCAAGATACGCTGGCGGGCATCATTCAGCGACTTATAACTCAGATTCAGCGATGCGCTCACGCTCCTGCTTGGATCATCAGGATACTCAGGATCGCTGAGATAGTGGAGCCGTTCTTTTTCCAGTGCCTGGAGATAGCGCCCGACATTCTGTGTGACATCATTCTCAAGCAAGCTGGCGCTAACCCGCAAGGCTAGGGGTAATCGAGCGCATAGCTCTACAAGTTTACTGGCAGATGTCTTTATCCTCGGGCACAACTTCAAGACGAATTCCTCGGCCTCTGCCTGTGACAATGCCTCCAGGCCGAACCGCCTCGCGTCAGGTAGTTTAAAGTGCTGGCGGCTCGTCACGAGTAGTGCGCAGCCAGACGGCGGCTCCAGTGCGCGTACCTGGGCTTCATCCTTAGCATTGTCAGCAACGATCAGCACGCGCTTACCATTGAGGATCGAGCGGTAGAAGGTCTGGAGATCGCCGAGCGTCTCTGGTACCTGCGCTTGCGGCTCAAATATCTGGATCACACGCTGTACAACGCGCTCTGGCGGGATCGCATTGTTGTTGACTCCCTGTAGCTCCAAGAAGATCTGCCCGTCAGGGAACTGATCGCGTAGCCCCCGCGCGACCATATTGGCCAGTTGGGTCTTGCCTAACCCGCCCAGCCCACAGATAATTGCAGTTGCACCAACCGTACCCGAGGCGGCGACGCCGAGTACGCGCACCAACTCGCTGATCTCAGCAGCACGACCAATGAAGTCCTTAACAGGGGTGCGGAGCTGATGTATTGGTTTGAAGGGAGCATCTGACGCATCTGGAGCAGACTCGGGGGCTGGCTTCTGAGGAGGTCGTGGTAAGCTAACATCCGACCGCAGACGAGCACATACAAGCAATAGCTCTGGGATGCGGCTCTGTCGCCGGCAATTTGCAATAATCTCTCTCGCCTTATCAGCTCTTCCATCGCCTGGCAGGTCGTTGTACTCTATGTCTAAGTCGAAGGCAAGATTGCGGAGATCGCTCTCGCTAAAACGACTGA
>JBAXMH010000426.1:0-2621 GCA_037134395.1 Chloroflexales bacterium | reverse complement strand
CACCGGCGACACCCTATGTTCTCTACATTGGGGGCAAGCAGTGGCGGAAGGTCGCGGATGCCATTCGCAATCCCGAGGACGTGCTGATCTGCGAGGGAGTTCAGTTCTGGGATGCGCAGTATCAGGTGCTGACGGTTTTCTGCACCACCTGCACGACGAAACTACTCCAGAAGGCGCAGCGCCCGCCGCCGCCGCCGCCGTCGGTTGTCACCTGATACCACGTAGGACAATGGAATACGGAGCGAACTGATGACACGAACACGTCGTCTCACCGCAGAGGAAGCAGCCGAACGTCTGGGTCTCAGCATAAGCCGGGTCACGGAACTGGCGCGGAACGGTGATCTGGGCCGAAAGGTGGCGGGCCGTTGGATGTTTTCGGAGGCGGAGGTGCGGCGAGTCATGCGCGAACGCGAGGATCGGGCGACGGCGATCACCCAGCGTAAGCGCATGGAGCGAGATCATCGTCGACTTCAGGGTTTGCCGCCGAAACGACCGAAGCCACGGCAACAGACACGCGCCACCAACGCACCACCACGATCCCGTCGACCGCGTGGGGTGAGCCGTGAGGACATGGGGGTGTCGTTTCTGCTCGATAACATTCTCGCGCAAGAGCGAGCGGTTGAAGTACACTACCGCCTGCCCTTTCGTGCCCCCCACCACACCGAGATGGTTCTTCACACCTGCACGCGATGTACTCAACCGCTGCTCTTGTTGATTTTCGGCGACCACGCCACCGACACGGAGGGATTGCTCGCCTACGGTCGGTTGAGGATGTCGCCATTCGACAGCATGGGGTACCCGCCTATGTCGTGAGCCAACCTGTGGGCACGGGCGACGATGCTCAGTCACTCTTATGCCGCGTCTGGCCCGATACGGGCGAGGTCATCACGATGACCCCAAACCACTGGGAAGCGTTCGTGCTGGCGTTGAGCCAATCGCATGGATGTGCGGGCGCGGCACCTCGTTGAGCGCTACGAGCAGGGAGTCGCGCCATACGAGTACATGGCAGATCTGACAGACGTACTTGCCACGAGTGCGTCCCCATGCCTCAGCGACGGTACATACGTCTGTCAGATCGGTCACCGTACGACGATGGCTCACCACTCTGGTGGTACGCCCCAGCGATGGCAGATCCGCCGTTCCGATCGACCGCCACCGTGCCCGAGCAATCCATCGATGAATGACCATCGTCTATTCATGCTATGCTGAACGTATGCGCGTAACGTAATACGGAGCGACCGGCGCACCGCACCATGCGGTACATGGTGAGAGGATTCTCTCAATGCCGACCCGAATAAACCTGACTGTGGATCTCCAACGGGGTGTGGTTCCCATCTCCAAGGCGGCCTCATCGCTGGCCGCGCTGATCATGCGCGCCCGTTCGACCGGCCAGCCGGTTATTGTGACCCAGAAGGGATACCCTGCTGGAGTACTGCTCTCCATCGATCTGTTCAGTACTCTCAAAGACCTCGCCGATACGACGGGCGAGCCCTTCGTGCTTCCTCCCTCAACGGCCAGCGATGCAATCGAAGACGAACGGCCCGAGGAGTCTGCGATAAACGACGACTGAAGATGGTGTCGCCCCCGCAGCGCCACACCCCTCTCGCGCCGCCGCACGGTCGCGAAGGCCGATGCGGTCGCCTCATCATCGGCACCCCGGCGACTGCCATGTCGTATGCTATCGGTGCCAGAAACTGTCATGTTCTGTCGCCCAATGATACACACATGGGAACTGCCCCATGGTGGTGTGTCATCAGGTTCAATGACGCAGATAGAAAGGAAGGAGATGCCGTGACGACGACCGATGGCCGCTCACAGATCCGCCGGGGCAGGCGGAAGATGCTTCTCCCCACCCAGGCACTGATTCTTCGCTTTCGCATTGAGCTTGAGGAGAGCAACCCGCTGATCTGGCGGGAGATCGAGGTGTCAGGCGATGTCACCTTCTGGGATCTTCACGTCGCTATTCAAGACGCAATGGGCTGGCTCGATTATCACCTTCACCGGTTCACCATCCCACACCCGCGCACGAAACAGGCGCGCATCTTCGGCATCCACAACCTGAACCAAGACTGCGACGACCCGCCGAGCTGTGCGCACCAAGTCGCAACAATGTTTACCCTGCGCAATGACACCGCACGCTATGAGTACGACTTCGGTGACAACTGGCAACACACCGTGCGGCTAGTCGATGTGCTGCGCCGCGACTTCACGCGCAGCTACCCGCGCTGCACGGGCGGTGCGCGGGCCTGTCCGCCGGAGGACTGCGGTGGACGGCATCGCTTAAGCGAGATCCTCGCGAACATCGCGGCCGGTACCCTCGATGATGACATCCGCACGTGGCTGCCATCGGGCTACGATCCTGCCCACTTTGACCCGATCGCGGTGCGCTTTAGCGACCCGGCGCGCCGACTGGCCTATAGCTGGTACGGCAACCCCGAGGCGGGTGATAGGCCGTTTGAGGATGGAGATCCCCGTTGGCGATAGGTCATGTCGTCGTCACTGTCCACTAAGCGGCAGAGTCATGAGGCCGTTCATGGCGTTCGCGAACACCGCGAACGCCGTGCGAACACCCCGCGAACGGGGTCTATGTGAAACATAGGGGCTGATATGTTACACATAGC
>JBAXMH010000425.1:0-2630 GCA_037134395.1 Chloroflexales bacterium | reverse complement strand
ACCTGCGCCGGTTCGGTGCCCAGCGCATGCTGATCGCGGGGGCGATTGCCGCCGGAGCGGTCGCTGCGGGCGAGATGGTGCTACGCGCCAGCGATGGGCTCGGCCAGGGGACGCCCCAGGGCGGCGCACTCTCGCCCCTGCTCGCCAATATCTACCTGCATCCCTTTGACCTCGCACTCACCAGTCAGGGTCTCCGCCTGGTACGCTACGTGGATGATTTTGTCGTGATGTGCGCGAGTCAGGACGAAACCACCCGTGTCCTTCAATTTGTCAGTGACCAGATCGCCACCCTGCGCCTGCATCTCAATCCTGAGAAGACCCGGATTGTGGCCTACGCCGACGGGCTGGAGTTTCTTGGCCAGACTCTTGCGCCGCCGCAGACCGGCCCGCGTCTCGGTGAGGGGCTGGGCAGTTTTGCGGAAGCCGAGCAGGCGTTGCGTGCCGCAGCGCAGAAGGTACGCACGAGGGCTGATCAGGTGAGTCAGCGCCTCCCGCACATGAACCGTAAGAAGGCAGTAGAGCAAAAATAACGCGGTGCGACGGCACCCGCCGGGGGGCTGAAGCCCCCGGCTAGGTCTACGAAGGCCGCTGAAGCGGCCTCAAATAGGCCGCTTCAGCGGCCTTCGTAGACCTAGCCCGCCCGTTTACGGGCCGGACGCTTGGGCGGTAGTACACAAAAAGAAAGGTGAATGACCCATGCCCACCCTCTACGTCCAAGAACAGGGTACGACGGTGCGCAAGAAAGACCAGCAGGTACTCGTGACTAAGGGCAACCAGACGCTTCAGGAGGTGCCGCTCAACCGGATTGACCAGGTCGTGCTGATGGGGCGAGGGGTGCAGATGTCTACCGCATTGCTGGTCGAGCTGATCGGACGCGGTATCCCGGTGATGCTGACCAACAGTAAGGGTAGCCGCCATTACGCCACTCTCACCGACGGCCCCTCGCGATTTGGTGCCCTGCGGCTCCAGCAGATGCAGCGAGTCTACGATCCGGCGTGGTCGTTGGCGCTGGCCCAATCACTGGTGACGGCCAAACTGGTGAGTCAGCGGGCGCTGCTGGCGAGTACGGGCTGGTCGGCGATCACCGCCTCGATCACGCAGATTAACGCCGCTCTGGCGGGACTGGCCCACGCCGATACGATTGACGCGGTGCGCGGCTACGAGGGCGCGGCCGCTGCGGCCTACTTCGGGGCGTGGCGCGTGACCTTCCAGCATACCTGGGGCTTCCCGGGCCGCGCCTTCTACCCGCCGCCCGACCCGATCAACGCCATGCTGTCGTTTGGCTACACCCTGTTGTTGCACGATGTCCTGAACGCGGTGCAGTTCACCGGGCTTGACCCCTACTTCGGTACATTCCATGTGATCGAAGCGGGACGGCCATCCTTGGCCCTCGATCTGATGGAGGAGTTTCGCCCCATCGTGATTGATCAGATCGTCCTTGATCTCCTCCGCGCCGACATGGTGAGCCGCACGCAGTTTGAGCGCCCACCCCAGCGCCTCGATGCGGTCTACCTCGACGCCGGGGGGCGGGCGCTGCTCGTGGAACGCTACGAGGCGATGATGCAGGCTCCCGCCCGTCTGCCCACCGGCGAATTCACCCCGTTGCGCCGGATCGTGCTGCTCCAGGCCCAGTCGGTGGCCCGTGTTGTGCGCGGCGAGCAGGATCGGTATATTGGTTATATTCCGCGCTAAGGCAGGAGGCAGGAGGCAGGAGGCGGGAGGCAGGAGGCAGGAGGCAGGAGCTTTACAGTTTGTTGCTGGATACCCCCAGACCCTAGACCCTCCCTGTGCAGAATCTCCCCTCTCCCCTAGTGGGAGAGGGGCTGGGGGTGAGGGGGCACGATCAGCATGGAATCCGCATGTGACAGGATAACCCGATGTTCACGATCATCAGCTACGATGTGGTTGTAGATAAGCGTCGCACCAAGGTCATGAAGCTGCTCAAGGGCTATGGCACTCACGTGCAGTACAGCGTCTTCGAGCTTGATCTGGACGCACAGGAGTTCGCCACGCTTGGTCGCGAGCTGCGCGCCCTGATTGACCTCGACACCGATAGCGTGCGCTGCTACCGGCTCGATATTGCCGCCGTTCAGCGCATCACCATCCACGGAATCGGCACCGTCTCCACCGAGCCGAATCACTGGCTGGTGTGACGATAGCCGATAGCCGATAGTACGACAGTTGTAAATATCTTCACAGAAAGGCTCCTGCCGATCACCCCCCCTAGCCCCCCCGCAAGCGGGGGGGAACCATGCATTGATTCCCCCCCGCTTGCGGGGGGGCTAGGGGGGGTGATTAAAACTACAACTGTCGTAATAGCCGATAGCTGATACGGCCAGTGGCTGGTTTCAGCAGGTGGAGTACTCTACTCCAACCAGACCCGTACCAGCGGGCTGCCCGGCGGCGGGGTGGGCGGGCCGGCAAAGAAGCCTGTGCGCGGCGCGGGCGGCGGGCGCGTCCCCGTCCTCCTGCCTCCTGCCTCCTGCCTCCTGCCTCCTGCCCCCCGCCCCCTGCCCTCCTGCCCTCCTGCCTCCTGCCTCCTGCTTCCCGCCTCCTGCTTCCCGCCCCCCGCCCCCTGCGGTTCCAAAAGGATGATCCGATCCACGCGGAAGCAGCGCTCGTCGTGACGC
>JBAXMH010000424.1:0-2641 GCA_037134395.1 Chloroflexales bacterium | reverse complement strand
TGTGCTTGGCTATCGCCCACGCCCGCTCTGGCCCGGCAGTGACCCCAACAGCGTCAGTTCGTGGCGCGATCTGGCCACCGATATGCTGGCCGATATGCAGCAGCGCGGCGAAGGCCCGTTCATCGGCGTGGGCCACTCGCTCGGCGGGATTATGACCCTCTATGCGGCGATCCTGCGCCCCGATCTTTTTCGCGGCCTCGCCCTGATTGACCCGGTGGTTTTCCCCCGGCGCATGCTGCTCATGCTCTGGGCCATGCGTCAGATCGGCCAACACCACCGTTCGCCAATTGTTCAGGGGGCCGTTCGTCGCCGTGACCGCTTCGCCAGCTCGGATGAGGCCCGCACCCGCTACACCGGGCGAGGTGTCTTTGCGAAGTTGCACCCCGCCGCCCTGGACGGATACCTGGATGGTGGGCTGCGCCCCGATGGCGATAGTGTCACGCTCTCCTGGCCCAAGACGTGGGAGGCGCACATTTTTAGCCTGGTGGCGATTGATACCTGGGATGCACTTAGTCGCCTGCGCCTGCCGCTACTGATCATCCGTGGCGCACAGTCCGATCTGCTCACGGATCGCACCTGGCGTCAGTTGCGCTGGCACCTTCCTAACGCCCGGCTCGTTGAACTGGAGGGCGGACATATGCTGCCGCTGGAACACCCCGATGCCGTAGCTGAGGTGATCAGGGAGTGGGCGACAACTCTGAGTCACGGGTAACTGCGCCCGCTACCATGAGTGTGGAGCGAACCTCGCTCCGCTCAGTAGCGGAGGCCCCTCATGGGACAGACAGTAACGGTTGGACAGAAGGCCAGCATTCGGAAGACAATTACCGAGGCTGACGTCGTACTTTTCGGCTGTGTAACCGGCGATTTGAACCCCCTGCACACCGATGACATTGCGGCGGGTGAGTCACGCTTTGGGAAGCGGATCGCCCACGGTATGATCGGAGCCGGCCTGATCTCTGCCGTACTCGGCATGCAGATGCCCGGCCCCGGCACGATTTATATTAAGCAGACCCTAAACTTCCGACGACCGATCTTTATCAACGATACGGTGACGACGGTGGTGGAGGTGAAGGCAATCCGCGAGGATAAGCCGATTGCCACGCTGAGTACGATGATCACCAATCAGGATGGCGATATTGTGCTGGAGGGCGAGTCGCTGGTGCTGCTGCCGTAAAGCGACGCTGTTACACATGTCACGCTGAGCGAAGCGAAGCGTCCCGGCGGGGGATATGGACGCCGGGATGCTTCGCTTCGCTCAGTATGACAGATCACTTGCAACGGGACGGTTAAAGAAATCTCCGTGTTCCTTACACGAGTGCGGCGCGCACATCGCGTAGCCTGCGAGCGGCACTATTGATGTAGCCATTGTTCATCGCATCAAGAATGACGAGCGCCTGATCAATGCGCTCAACCGCCTTCGGGCGATTCCCCTCGGTGAGCGCGTTAAGCGCCTGTTTGATCCGCAGTTCGGCCTCATCTCGCTCGTCCGTCCCCACATTTCTTGCTATCGCGACCCGCTGCTGGAGCTTTGGCAGTTCCTTGAGCGGGTCAATAGGTTCGTCCTCTGTGTTAGTGGACGATCCGCCGTAGTAGGTTTTGACAATATCACCCTGAGCCACGTCGCCCCGGAAGGTGACGCTGCCGATCTGGGCGCTACCAAAGTCAATCACCTTGCGATTGTCGGTACGGTTGTCAACGTTCATCTGCACGATACGCACGCCCTCGGCGGGCGTATCGTGCTGGATCTGGCCCGCGTTAGGGTTGTCTGCGCCGCTGTGCAAGGCCACCGGGAAGGGGCCGACGCCTCCGACAAGGTTGAGGACAGGTTCCTGCCGATAGCCCCGGCTCGCCGACAGTTTGCTCATCTGCGCGTGGATTCGGCCATATATCTCGAAGAGTCCGAGATAGCCACTGCTCTTGCTGATGCCCACGCCACGGAGGCTGTCAATCAGAGCTTGGCCAAAAGCGGTGTGCGATTCGTCGGTCTGGAAATACGATCGCTGGTCAGCGCGGCTGGCGGTAATCAGCGCACGGCCCTTACCGCTGGCAAGCAGGGTATCGCTTTCGCTGTTGGGGATCACGGTGCCGGTGGGAGCTTCACGCAATCTGCCGGTGGTGGCCAGGATGCCCGCGTGTCCAGCAAAGCATGCGTTGATCACCAGCAGCAGCCGCTCGGCGCGGATGGCCTTCAGGGCTTCGGCGAGCTTCGCCACATGGAATCCGGTGTCGGTGCGGATACGTTCGCTACCGACAAACTCGGCATCGCTGGTGGCCAGAGTGTAGAGTCCACGCTCATTCAGCGCGCCATGACAGGTGATCGCGATGAAGACGGTATCGCCCGCATCGGCTCGCGTGGCCAGCCTCGCAAAAGCCTGGATCACCGCCGTGCTGCTTGCCCCGGCACCACGGAGCAGTTCCACCTGGGTCGGAGGGTAGCCCCCAGCGGCGGGGTCAGTCAGGGCCGCGTGCGTATCGCTGGCGTCACGTTCGGCAACTGGCACATTCCAGGCTGGGTCGCTGTACTCGCCTACGCCGATCACCAGACCGTAGCCATGTTCGAAGATTCCCATCGTCTTCTCCTTCGCACGTCAGGTGTCAGGTGTCAGGTGTCAGGTGTCAGGTGTCAGGTGTCAGGTGTCAG
>JBAXMH010000423.1:0-2666 GCA_037134395.1 Chloroflexales bacterium | reverse complement strand
CCCGTTCTGGGAGAGGGGGCTGGGGGGAGAGGGCCGAGCGGCGGTGGATTCCTTACTTGAAAGGTATTGGGGCTAGGGGGGGTAAGTATGCCAAGAGTGTAAAGTAAACTCGGCCACTCTGAAACCATGTCTTTGCGTTAAACCAGATGCAGGAGCGCACGCAGAAAGAAATGCAGCCTTGACTCAAATAGCAACCCACGTAATCGAGCGAATTGACCGACGTGATGCGCGGGTGGCGATCATCGGTCTGGGCTATGTTGGTCTGCCCCTGGCGGTTATCTTCGCCGAGGCCGGGTTTCACGTCGTCGGCATTGATCTCGACCCACGCAAGATCGCGGCGATCAACAGCGGTGAGTCCTATATAGAGGATATCCCGACGGCCCGGTTATCCCCGCTGACCCGCGAGGGTCGTCTGTCCGCCACCGACGATTTCGCCGCCCTGCGCGAGTGTGACGCGGTTAGTATTTGTGTGCCGACTCCCCTGAATAAAACCGGCGACCCCGATATTTCGTACATTATCGCTGCCGCCGACCAGATCGCGCACTACCTTCACCCCGGCATGCTGGTCGTTTTGGAAAGTACCACCTACCCCGGCACGACAACCGAGGTGATCCTGCCGCGCCTGAGTACCCGCGAGTCAGGTTTGCGCGTTGGTGAGGATTTCTTTCTCTGCTTCTCTCCCGAGCGGGTTGATCCCGGTCGTAGCGACTGGACAACGGCGAATACCCCCAAGGTGATGGGCGGCGTCACGCCGCAGTGCCTCCAGGCTGGGTGTGCGCTCTATGGCGCGGCGATAACCACGGTGGTGCCGGTCTCCTCAACCGAGGTGGCCGAGATGACCAAGCTGCTGGAGAATACCTTCCGTGCCGTGAATATCGGTCTGGTTAACGAGATGCTGCTCATGTGCGAGCGCCTCGGACTCGATGCCTGGGAAGTGATTGAGGCTGCGGCAACTAAGCCCTTCGGCTTTATGAAGTTCACGCCGGGGCCGGGATTGGGCGGACACTGCATCCCCATTGATCCGCTCTACCTCTCCTGGAAGATGCGGACGCTCAATTACCGCGCTCAGTTTATCGAGTTGGCTAGTGAGATCAACACCGCGATGCCGCGCTACTGGGCCAGCAAGGTGCAAGATGCGCTCAACGATGTCGGCAAATCCCTAAAAGGGAGCCACGTACTCGTGCTGGGCGTCGCCTATAAGAAGGATGTCAGCG
The DNA here is from genome assembly GCA_037134395.1 of Chloroflexales bacterium. Taxonomy (GTDB): domain Bacteria; phylum Chloroflexota; class Chloroflexia; order Chloroflexales; family Chloroflexaceae; genus Oscillochloris. Next base: position 1,452 of record JBAXMH010000423.1, on the reverse strand, counting down.
ATATGCGCGAGTCGCCCGCCATTGACATCATCCATCTGCTCCAGGCGAAGGGCGCTATCGTCAGCTACCACGACCCGCATGTGCCGTCGTTCCGCTACGAGGGCATCGCCCTAGAGAGCGAAACCGACCTTGACGCGGCACTCGCGCACGCTGACTGCGTTGTTATTGCCACCGACCACTCGGCCTACGATTGGGCGGAAATTGCCCGACAATCCCGGCTAGTTGTGGATACACGCCGGGCCATAAAAAACCTATGACACTCCCCTCACACAGATCGTGGCCCGACCCACACACATTTTGGCAGAATAAGCGCGTCGTCGTCACTGGCGGCTCAGGATTTCTCGGCTCTTTCGTCGTCGAACGCCTGCGGGCGCACGGTGCCACGCAGATCATCGTCCCACGCAGCAGCCAATACAATCTTGTTGATAGCGCAACCGCCGGTCGCCTGATCGCCGACGCTCGCCCCGACATCATCCTGCATTTGGCTGCCCGTGTCGGTGGCATCGGCGCAAACCGCGAGCATCCCGCCGACTTCTTCTACCAGAATCTTATGATGGGCACTCAGCTCATGCACGAGGCGTGGCGGGCCGGGGTTGAGAAATTCGTCACCATTGGCACCGTCTGCGCGTACCCCAAGTTCACGCCTGTACCCTTTAAAGAGGACGATCTCTGGAACGGCTACCCCGAGGAAACCAACGCGCCCTATGGCTTGGCCAAAAAGATGCTGCTCGTTCAGGGGCAGGCGTACCGCCAGCAATACGGCTTCAACGCCATCTACCTGCTGCCGGTCAACCTCTACGGCCCCGGTGACAACTTTGATCCTTGTAGTTCACACGTCATCCCGGCCCTCATCCGTAAGTGCATCGAGGCCCGCGACTCCGGGGCGTCCGAAATCATCGCCTGGGGCGACGGCTCACCCACCCGCGAGTTTGTCTATGCGGAGGACACTGCAGAGGGCATCATCCTCGCCGCTGAGCGTTATAATGACGGCGAACCGGTGAATCTTGGCAGCAGCTACGAGATAAGCATCAAGGAACTCACCGAACTCATCGCCCGTCTCACCGGGTTCCAGGGCCAGATCACCTGGGACACCAGCCAACCCAACGGCCAGCCCCGTCGCAAACTCGACATCAGCCGCGCCCGCGACTGGTTCGGATTCACGGCTACCACCCGCTTCGAGGATGGCCTGCGCAAGACAATCGCTTGGTATGAACAGGCGCGATGATCAATGACTCTAAGACATGGTTTCAGGTGCGAGGTTTCAGGTGTCAGATCGAGCGCATCAAGATGCCACATTCTGGCCTGAACTGTAAAGTATCTGCGAACCTTGTCTGAACTGACATGGTTTCAGAGGGGCCGAGTTTACTTTACACTCTTGACATACTTACCCCCCCTAGCCCCCCCGCAAGCGGGGGGGAACCAATGCGTTGTTCCCCCCCGCTTGCGGGGGGG
>JBAXMH010000422.1:0-2673 GCA_037134395.1 Chloroflexales bacterium | reverse complement strand
TGAGGAATCTCCCCTCTCCCCTGGTGGGAGAGGGGCAGGGGGTGAGGGGGAAAGGTCGGCATGGGATCTGCTTATGTGAAAGGTATTGGCTTTAGCCCCACGGCGATAGGGTGACAGGACTTTGCTCATGCTCTGCCACGAACCTTGTCTCAGGCGACAAAAGAGCAGAATGGGCGCATAATGGGTGAAGATACAGTGAATTTACTATAAAACAACGAGGCTGCTATGGAGATAGACGAGCGTGCATTCCGCACCACCATCGGCTTGTTCGCCACCGGGGTAACAGTGGTGAGCGCGGAGGCTGGTGGCAAGATCCACGGTATGACCGCAAACTCGGTTACGTCGGTCTCTCTGAATCCGCTGCTGCTGCTGATCTGTATAGATCGGAAGGCGCATATGGCGGGAGCGATCAGCGCGGCAGGGCGATTTGCGGTAAGCATTCTGCGTGACGACCAGGAGTTTGTTTCACGTCACTTTGCGGGGCAGGCGGGATCGAATATCCCGCCGACATTTACTCCCTTTGGCTCGGTACACCGGTTAGAAGAGTGCATGGCGGCCATCGCGTGTGTGAGCGAGCATGTGTTTGATGGCGGCGACCACATCATCGTCCTCGCACGAGTGGAGGCGCTGTGGAAGGCGGAGAACGTTGGCACCCCGCTGCTCTATTTCGCGGGCGCATACCGCCGGATCGCGCCGTAGGGCATTGTCATGTAAAGAAACAGGAACTGCTATGCCTCATCAGCCCTTCGGCCTTTGGCCCAGCCCGATCACGCCGCGCAGCCTTGCCGACGACCTGCGGATCGGCGATGTCCAGTGGGATAACGATGGTCGTCATATTGTCTGGCTGGAAGGCCGTGGAGCCAGGGGTGTGCTGGTCTGCGCCGATAGCCATAGCGGCGATGCCCCACGCGACCTGACTCCCGGCGATATGTCGGTACGTGCCCGCCTCGGCTACGGCGGCGGCGAGTTCTGCGTCGGCCACGGGTATGTTTTTTTTATCGAAGGCGGATCGGGACGAATTTTTCGCCAGGCTCTGAGCGGTGGCCCAGCGACCCCGATCACCCCGGCCTTTGGGCAGGCCGCCGCGCCCACGCTCTCGCCCGACGGTCGCTGGCTGCTCTACGTCCACAGTGATGACGGCGAAGACTGTTTAGCTCTCGCGCCCGCCGATGGCAGCCAGTGGCCGCAACGTCTGATCAGCGGCCACGATTTCTTCATGCAACCCTGCTGGCACCCTGCGGGTGACCGCATCGCTTATGTGGCCTGGGACTTTCCCCAGATGCCCTGGGACGGCACCGGCCTCTCTATGGCCTACCTCGACATGTCCGGCCCCACGCCGGTTGCCTGTGAGCCACGCCTGCTGGCCGGTGGCCCTGACGTGGCAATCTTTCAGCCGACCTTCGCGCCCAACGGCAACACCCTGGCCTATGTGAGCGATGCGAGCGGCTGGGGCCAGATCTACCTGCACGACCTTGTTGATGAGAGCGTGCGCCAGATCACCGACGGTGCCGCCGAGTACGCCACGCCCGCGTGGATTCAGGGTCTGCGTACCTTCTGCTGGAGCCGCGATAGTGCGCGGATCTACTGCCTGCGCAATAGCGGTGGGGTGCGACGGGTGATGGTGCAGCCCGCCACCGGCGGCCCGACCCAGACCATCAGCACCAGCGAGGGCTATACGTGGTTCGCCAACCCCAGTGCGTCGCCCGCCGCCGATGCCCTGGCCGGGGTTGCCTCGTCAAGCGTCATCCCGACACGAGTGGTGGTCTCATCCCCATCGGGTACTCGCGTGCTACGGCGCAGTTCGGGTGAACTCGTACCCGCCGAGAACCTCTCAGTCGCCCTGCCGGTCACATGGCCGACGGCAGGAGGCAACGTCGCCCACGGCATTCTGTCGCTGCCGATGGGCTACTCGCCAGGGCAGGAGGGGCCGCGCCCACCCGCGATCATCCGCATCCACGGTGGCCCCACCGATCAGGCATGCGCGAGCTACAACGCCAGCACGCAGTTCTTCACCACCCGTGGCTACGCCGTGCTTGAGGTGAACTACCGGGGCAGCACGGGCTACGGGCGAGATTACATGCTCGCCCTGCGCGAGCACTGGGGTATCTGCGATGTGGAGGACTCCGTGAGCGCGGCGCACTACCTGGGTGAAGCGGGCATCGCCGACCCGAACCGACTGGTGATCTACGGCGGGAGCGCGGGCGGCTACACCGTGCTAGAGTCGCTCTGCCGTGCGCCAGGCACCTTCCGGGCCGGCATCTGCCTCTACGGTGTTTCAAACCTATTCAGCCTCGCCGCAGACACCCACAAGTTCGAGGCCCGCTATCTTGATCAGCTCGTTGGCCCATTGCCCGAGACAGCAAACCGTTACCGCGAGCGTTCGCCAATCTTCCACGCCGACCTCATCCGCGACCCGGTCGCACTCTTCCAGGGTGCCGAGGATACCGTTGTCCCACCCGCACAGTCTGAGCAGATCGTCGCTGCCCTGCGCCGGAGCGGGGTGCCGCACACCTACCAGATCTACCCCGGCGAGGGGCATGGCTGGCGTCGGCCTGAGACGATTGAGGCATTCTACACGGCGGTAGAGGCGTTCCTGCGCCAATATGTGATCTTCGCGTAGGGCAAGGTGTCAGGTGCGAGGTGTGAGGTGTCAGGCCAGAGGGCAAGGTGTCA
>JBAXMH010000421.1:0-2721 GCA_037134395.1 Chloroflexales bacterium | reverse complement strand
CTCCGGCGCTGTCGGTGGTGCCTTCGGCGCGGATGAACTGGCCGGCGGCGATGGCGCTCAGGCTAGAGGTCGTACCGTCGAGGTCGTAGGTTGTGCTGCCTGTGATCTGGATGGTCTGGCTCTGGCTATCGCGGCCCGTGACGGTAATGGCGGTAGCGCTGACGCTGGCGACCTGTCCACCGGCGCGGGTGCCGTCATTCTTGCCGGGGCCGTCGGGGCGACCGGGCCCCTGGGGCGGGGTGGTGCTGGCGTGAACGGCGGTGGCGGTGAAGGCTCCGGCGCTGTCGGTGGTGCCTTCGGCGCGGATGAACTGGCCGGCGGCGATGGCACTCAGGCTAGAGGTCTTACCGTCGAGGTCGTAGGTTGTGCTGCTTGTGATCAAGATGGATTGACTCTGGCTATCGCGGCCCGTGACAGTAATGGCGGTATCGCTGACACTGGCGACCTGGCCACCGGCGCGGGTGCCGTCGTTCTTGCCGGGGCCGTCGGGGCGACCGGAACAGTCTTGCTGGATCGAACTGGTTTGCGCATTCTGCGCTGCCAAGACGTTTGCGGTGCCCTGCATTGCGCCAAATGTGAGGACAGCCCCCAGCGCAGCCGACATGGTGATGGTTACGAAACGCTTCATCGGGATGCTCCTTCGTGTGTATCATTCGTTCGTTGCCACCTGTATGGTTGACGATGTTGATATCGTCGGTGACATACACACTCTACCCGGCGGGCGTTTAGAAGCTGTGCAGATTTGTTTGGGTTGTCGTCAGGATGTGGGGTAGGGGCAGGCTAACCGTGAAGGTGGTTCCCTGGCCCAGTTCGCTCGTGACGCTGATCGTGCCACCGTGGGCCTCGACAATTGATCGCACGATAGCCAGACCCAGGCCCGATCCACCAGTTTCCTGCTGGCGCGAGGCATCGGCCCGGTAGAAGCGCTCAAAAATATTCGGCAGGTGTTCGGCGGCGATACCGCTGCCGGTATCGGCCACGCTGAGTGTAAGCTGGTCTGCGGTCACACTGGCGCTTAGGCAAATCGTGCCACCAGGGGGCGTGTAGCGTAGAGCGTTGCTCACCAAATTACCCAGGGCACGACTCATGCGCTCGTAGTCTACAGTGACCTCAGGCAGTGAGTCAGGGGCGCGTGTCACTAGACTCACACCGGCCTGCTCCGCCGTATGCCCGTAGGTCTCAGCGACGTGGGCGAGGATCTGGATTGGCTCGATGGGTCGGCACTGAAGCGGCAATTCACCCGCATCAGCCAGCGAAAGGGTGTGAAGATCCTCCACGAGACGCTGGAGAATCTGGGTCTCATCGTAGAGCATGGTAAAACGCTCGGTCGTGGGCTTTAGAACCTGATCGCGCAGCGACTCAAGGTAACCCGAGATCACCGTCAGAGGAGTGCGCAGATCGTGGGCGATGTCGGCGGTCATCTGGCGGCGAAGCTGGTTGGCGTGGGCGAGGTCGGCGCTCATGTGATTAAACTGGGTGGCCAGGATGCCCAGTTCGTCGCGGGAGCGCACAACCACTTGCTGACCAGGCCCACCGGCGGCGATCTGCCGGGCGGCGGTGGTCAGTTCGCGCAGGGGCTGGGTGATCAGGCGGGCCAGAAGGGTACCGAGGATAAGAGCGATACCGGCGGTAGCGGCGGCGGCGATGGTCAGGGCTGCGCCGGTGCTGGCCAAATAGCGGGCCTGGGCCGGGTCGCGGATGGCGTCGCCGCCAGGGGTGATCACCACCGCGATTATCTGGCCGTCGCTCATCACGGACGTACCTGCGGCGAGATCGCCTTGCCGCATATGATCACCGATCTTGTAACTCTGGGCCGGGATGATCACCGTACCCGTTGCATCGGTCAATCCAAAGCGGATGGTCAGCGGATCATCGTGGGGTGGGATACCACCGGGGGGCAGATCGTTAGGCGGGCGGTGGTTACTGCGCTCGCTGATCCACTGGCTGATGTTGTCGAGACTGCCGTTTGTGACGTAGTAGTCAAGCACTCGATTGGCAAAGAAGTTGCGCTGCTGGCCAATCACAAAGGCGTCAAACTGCGAGCTGACAAATTGGCGCACGAAGATCGCAGACAGCACGGCACCTGTCAAGCTGGTGAGAAGGAAGGCCAGCACGAGCTTTGAGCTGAGTGATCGCATACGATGCGCCTTAACTATACGCAACAGGAAGCCCTGTCTACGGATCAACCCGACAGCGGTAGCCGACGCCGAAGACCGTCTCGACATAACGTGGTTGGGCGGGATCAGGCTCCATCTTCTTGCGAATATTGCGGATGTGAACATCAATCGTCCGTTCAACGCCCTCGTAGTCGTTGCCCTGGAGCCGCTCCAAAAGCTGCTCGCGGGTGAAGACGCGCCCCGGCGACTCCATCAGGATAGCCAGCAACTCAAACTCCGAAGGAGTCAGGGTGATCGCCCGGTCTCCCGCGCTGACGCCACGGGTGGCTTTGTCTAGGGCTAGGTCGCCCACACGCAGCAGTTCATCGGGAGCTGTTATCTCGGGAGAGGTGCGTCGCAGCACTGCGCGGATACGGGCCAGTAGCTCGTGCATGCCGAAAGGCTTGGTCACATAATCGTCAGCCCCCAGCTCCAAACCAACCACCTTATCGGACTCCGCCACACGGGCGGTGAGCATGATAATCGGGATGGTATGCTTTCGACGAAAAACCTTCATAAACTCAAAGCCGTCGAGGTTCGGCATCATCACATCGAGCAAGATGAG
>JBAXMH010000420.1:0-2777 GCA_037134395.1 Chloroflexales bacterium | reverse complement strand
GACGGTGCGGCAATCTGCAATCTGCAATCTGCAATCTAAAATCTAAAATCTAAAATCTAAAATCTAAAATCGTAAAGGGGAGGTTTTATGGCCGAGCCGACACTTCGGGTCGTTGCCCACATTCTTGCCCGTACCGACACGATCACGACGATCAAAGCCCTTCTTGAGAGCCTGGTCGTACCAACGCACCAGGAAGAAGGTTGTATTCGTTACGAGTTGTTGCAGAACACGGCTGACCCGGCAGATTTCACCTTTGATGAAGAGTGGACGAGTGACGCCGCGCTAGAACACCACCTCGCCTCGCCCCATCTTCAGGCGGCGCTGCCCACACTGAACGAACTGGTGGCTGCTCCGGTGGACATTCGCCGCTATTGGCTGGTGGCGTAAGCATGACTCATCGGCTGGCTGACATGACATGGCCGGAGGTAGCGGCGGCGGTCGCGGCGGGCGCGACCACCGTTATTCTGCCGCTCGGTGCGACCGAGCAGCACGGTCCCCATTTGCCCCTGGGCACGGATACGATCCGGGCGGTGGCTCTGGCCGACCGCGTTGCGGCCCGCCTGCCGATGGCACTGATTGCCCCGGCGTTGCCCGTTGGCTGCTCCGACGAACACGCCGGGTTCCCTGGCTTGCTCAGTCTTGACACCGCGACGCTGGCAGGTGTGATTGTGGACTGTGCGCGGCGGATGGAGGCGTGGGGAGTGCGCCGCCTCGTCGTCCTCTCGGGCCACGGCGGGAATGCCACCGCCCTCGCCCTCGCTGCCGAGCGGATGCGCCACGAACTACCCACGTTGGCGCTCTGGCTACCCACGGCCATGCGTGAACTGGATGCCGTAATCGTGGCGGTTGCCGCGAGCGAGGCGATCACCCCAGCGCAGATTGGTTCGCACGCCGGTGATGGCGAGACCTCGGAGATGCTGGCTCTCTCTCCAGCACTGGTGCGCCGCGAGGCGGCGGAGGTAGGCTATTGCGGCGAGTTTGCCGCGATCCTTCCGACGCTCCGCACTCTGGGGCTACAGGCCGTGACGCCGAATGGTGTCTTGGGAGATCCGACGGTTGCTGATGCGGCGCGGGGCGCTCGCTACCTTGATGCCTATGCGACCGCTTTGGTCGAGGATTTGAACGCGCTATGATGACGGTACTGCGAAGTGGCCTGCGCTACGAACTTAATACGGGTCTGGAGTTGCGACCTGATGCCCAGGGTGGCGTGCTGCTCTCGCGGCACCCGCTGATGGCGTTGCGCCTCAATCCGCTCGCCTTTGGGCTGCTGGCAGACCTCAAGGGCGTGGCGAGCGCCCTTGAGGTCGTGGCAGGGCAGCAGGCGCTGTCACTCAGCGCGGCCACCACTTTCCTGGATAGTCTCGTCCAGCGCCGCCTGCTGCTCCGTCACATGCCGCCCCCTGACGTGTGGCCATCGGTTTCGATCATTGTGCCTGCCCACGGACGCCCCGCCGCAACCCGCGCCTGCGTCGAGTCGCTGCTGGCGCTGGCATATCCCGGCGAGCGGCCCGAAATCCTGGTGGTGGACGATGCCTCGGAGCCGCCACTGGCTCCAGCCTTGGAGGGATTGCCGGTGCGAACGGTGCGCCTGACGGTCAACAGTGGCCAATCGGTTGCCCGCAATCACGCCGCTGCCCTGGCAACGGGCGAGGTGCTGGCCTTCATTGACAACGACTGTATCGCCTCCCCCGATTGGCTGACAACCCTCGTCGCGGCGCTGGACGAGCCGGGAGTAGAACTGGCAGGCGGGCGGGTGGTAGCGCCGCCGCCGACTGGCCCGATAGCCGCCTTTGAATCGGTGCGCTCGCCGCTGGATATGGGTGCGGTGAGCGGCGCGGTTGGGCCAGACGAGCCGATTAGCTACATGCCGTCGTGCAATCTGGTTGTGCGGCGCGACCTGCTGCTGCGGCTCGGCGGCTTCGATCCGACAATGCACCTGGGGGAAGATGTAGACCTGATCTGGCGGGCGCTGCGGGACGGAGCCAAAGCGCGTTACGTGGCCACGAGTACCGTGGTGCATCACCACCGTGTCCAACTCGGGGCGCTCTTGCGCCGTCGGGCCGACTACGCCTCCTCCGAGGCTGACTTGCAACGTCGTCACCCGGCTGCTGGTCGGCGCATCCTCGTACTGCCGCGAGTGACGCTCCTGCTCCTGGCTGCCCTGGTCAGCGCCAAGAAGGCTTGGCCACTCAGCCTGGTGTTCAGTGTGGCAGCGCTGGGCAGCCTGGGGATTGAGATCCGGACAAAACAACGCAACCTGGAGAAGAATGGCGTATCCATGCCTGTTCACCACGTTGGCGGAGCCGTGCTACACGCCCATCGGGCGGCGCTCTACCACCTGGGAGCTAACGTGACGCGCTACTATAGCCTGCCCCTGCTCGCCGCAGGGTTGTGCTGGCCCGCGATCTTGCCAGCACTGGCGATCCTGCTTCTCACTCCGCCCATCATTGATCACAAACGTCTGCACCCACGTCTGGCGCTGCCCACTTTCATCGGCCTGTACTGGCTTGAGTTAACCGCGTATCAACTCGGAGTATGGGGCGGCTGTTGGCAACGGCGCACCCTCCGCCCCCTTTGGCCCACGTTACGTTGGAGCCGGTGAGGAGTCAATCTTTATGAAAAAGACTTTCTTGAAACGAGTGGGCCATCCCCGCGCCCCGCCTTTGCAGATTTTAGATTGCAGATTGCAGATTGCAGATTGCAGGACGCGAACCGCTGACCGCTGACCACTGACCACTGACCACTGACCACTGACCACTGACCACTGACCACTGACC
>JBAXMH010000419.1:0-2803 GCA_037134395.1 Chloroflexales bacterium | reverse complement strand
AGCAGACCAGCCGCTGCCCTTTATGAAGCGCGGGTCGGTCTCGTCAAAGCTGCCAGTCGCCATCGGGGTGCCATCCCAGACATCAATATAATCCAACTGCACGGACGTACCGATAGAGAAGGCGTTTTTCGTCCCCAGGACGCGCAGAACGATGGTGTGCGATCCTGCGGCGAGGCCGCTGTAGACGGAACTGGCAACATCGGAGTAGCCGCTCGAACCACCACTGGGACTAGTACCGTTGCTGTAGCTATCAACCACCCCACGTGAGACGCCGTCAATGAAGACCTCGGCCTGGCCCTGGTCACTCCCGGTGACCAGACCAATGCTGACCCAGGTGCCGGTAAAACTCAGGCTGGCCTCGTCATTCGCCGTTTTCGAGACGGCGGCGGAGCCACCGCTGCTTATTGTGTTGGATGCGCTGAAGATCCATGATGCGGGTACCGTTGCAACAGGCTGCCCGTTGAACCGCATCGCCGGGTCGTTCTCCTCGTAGCGCACGATCCCGGTGCCGGTTGCGGCATGGGCGCGGGGGGCGGATGAGGGCAGGGCGGCGAGCATGGAGAGCAGTAGGGCAAGCACCAGCAGGGCCAACGATCCGTAGTGGGCGCGGCGCGAGGGGGTGAAGGGCATGATCTTTGCACTCCTGAGTGGGCTAAGAAGTGGTGGCAGATCGTATAAAAATTCCTGATTAAGGTCTCGTTATTATAGAATATATTCCTTTTATGTACAATAATAAAAAAAGGGTTAATATAAATATAAATTTTGGCAGTAGCGTAGAAGGAACATTGTTACGCCGTGATCACCGCCGGTGAATGAGGTACACCGGCGCTGGCCCCAGGTTCAGGCTGACCCACCCATCCTGGGCGGGCACTGTGCTTTCCACGCCGTCGCGGCTGATCAGGCGGGCCTGGGCCGATTGCGTACTGAGGTTCACCCGCGCCCCCGGCGGCGACCAGAGTACGTCCAGAGAATCTGCGCCGCGCTGAAGACGAAGATCGTAGACCTCGTGGCCTGTGACCACACTCAGGTCGTCGAGATAGATCGTCCCGCTACCCATAAAACGATCTGTCATGTCGTCGAGGACAATGGCGTCAAGTGTGGCGGGAAAATCAAGCCGACTGTTGCCCTTACCTTCCAGGTGGTTTCCCGGCTCCACCATTCCGCCGAGTGGCGCAGAGATGAAGTGCCAGCCAGGTGCCCCTACGGTGCCTAGCACATATTGGAGTAGTTCACCCTCGGCATCGCGCAGCCACACCTTGACCCCGTGGGGGTTCCCGTCGCCGTAGACCCATACTCCCAAGGCGTAGGGTTGGTCAGGCAGCGGGATGGGCTGTTCGCGCACGAAGGCCACGTAGTCGTTCTGTACGGTGCTGAAGCTATAGTCCAGCCTGGCGCTGATGCCGCCGCTGTGAGATTGATCTGTGCTGGCGCGGAGGGTGCCGTTAGGCTGACTGGTGCGCCCCCAGCCACGCACGCTGTCGAAGTTCGCGAGAACAGTACGGGTGAACAGGTCGCGCCGCTCGACGAACGTTGCTCCGGCAAGCTGGCGATTAAGGCTACGCAGCGCGTCATAGGCCGGTTTATGCGAGCTGTAATCGCTGCGGCCCGCACCGGCGCGCACCAGACCATAGGGATTGCCGGGGTCATCCTTAAAGCTATACCAAAAGATTCGCTCGACACCGGCCTGCCACAGCGTGAGCATCGCACGGGTCAGATAGCTGGCCTGGGCCTGTTCGTCTGTGCGCCCGGAGGGATCACGCTCGCTGGGGCCGCTGGCCCATCCCACCTCGGTGGCCCAGATTGGCTTCTCACCGTAGCGTTCGGCCAGCGCACGCACGCCGTCGGTGGCCGCAATCAGGTTGCCGTCTTCAGGAGCGTAGGGATCAATGTAGGGATGAATGGCGATAATATCGAAGCTACCCCAGCCACCGTTCTCGGCTACGCCGCGCAGGAAAGTTGTATCAAAAGGATTGATTCCGCCGATCAGCACCTGCGCCTCGGGGTCAATCGCCCGGATGCTGGCTGCTGTGCGGATGAGCATGCGTGTGTAGGCGGCGACATCGGGCTGGGGCCGCCAGAAGACGCCGTAGTCTGGCTCATTCCAGATCTCCCAGTGGTGAACGTAGCGGTGGTAGCGCGTAACCACCGCACGCACGTAGGTGTCAAAGGCGTTTGGGTCGGGCGGGTAGTACGAAACATCGTTCGGCGTATCGCCCGTGTAGGGCGTGCCCCAGCCCACCGACGGCCCAAGCACGCCTAGCACCTGAATGTTACGGCTGAGGATCGCACGCATCGCCGCATCGGTGAAGGTCCAATCCCAGGCGTCGGGGCGCGGCTCAACCCGGTGCCAGTGAAAATCCTCGCGCACCCAACTCACGCCAAGGTCGCTGATTACGCTGGCCGGTGTGTCCATTGCGGAGGGATTGGGGTAGCGGCTAGCCAAATGGCTGTTCAGGCCGAATGAGGGTGGATTGGCGGGTACGGCGATGGGCGCACGCGGCACCAGTGCCTGCACCGGGATGGGTGGGGCTGCACCGGCCAGCAGGATCAGGACGATAACCATCGCTGATAGCCGATAGCTGATAGCCGATAGCCGATAGCCGATAGCCGATAGCCGATAGCCATTCATTGTTCGTCGCAAACGCACGTTACTCCTTGTCAGGTGTCAGGTGTCAGGTGTCAGGTGTCAGGTGTCAGGTGTCAGGTTTGCTGTTCGTAGTAGGCACCTTAGTTCCTGTGCGGCTGAATCCCCCTGCCTCCTGCCTCCTGCCTCCTGCCTCCTGCCTCCTGCCTCCTGCCTCCT
>JBAXMH010000418.1:0-2814 GCA_037134395.1 Chloroflexales bacterium | reverse complement strand
ATGTTCAGCCTGATGATTATCGGTGGGATGCTGCACCGTGCGAAGCAGCCCGACTTTGACCCGGCGCGCTCGGCGCTCTTCTTCCCGGCCCTCTCGCGCAAGTGCGTCGGCGTCAACTACACCTCGCTCTTTCGCGACGCCCTGCAAAGCAACGGGCTAGAGCAGGTTGAGATCATCTCACCCGATAAGGCCAACGGCTTCCGAGGTATGGGTAGCCACCCCGATGTGGTGCGCGGCCTGATTTGGCACGGGTTTATCGCCATTGACCTGCTGCTGCGGATCCAGCTTCAGCGCCGACCTTACGAACTCCAGCGCGGGGCCACCGACCAGGCGTACCAGAATGGTTTGGCGCGGGTGATTGCGGCGATTGAGACCGGCGACGCCAGCCGTGTTGTTACGGCGTTGGCGACGAGCGCGGGCGAGTTCGAGGCCGTGCCGATTGACCGCAGCGTACCCCGTCCGCGCATCGGTATTCTCGGCGACTTCTACATGCTCTACAACCCGTACCTCTACCTCGATGCCGTGAACCAGATCGAGTCGCTCGGTGGCGAGGTTGAAATCCTGCGGTTTGCCAAGTTCTTCTACTTCATCAACTGGATGCGCGAGCAGGATGCACGGGCGCTGAAGAACCACCAAGTTGCCCTTGAGGTTGCGCTAGAGAATGCCTACCAGCATCAGGTCGAGGCCGATCTGGTGGCAACCGTCCGGCACCTACTCAGTGACGAGAACCCGCTTGAGCCGAAGGCTAGCGTCACCATTAACGACATCAAACGCTACTACCACATCGGCATCGTGAACGGCGGGTTTACGGCGGGTGCAGCGGTGGATATGGCGCGGGAGGGCTGCGCGGGTCTGCTGCACGTGGTGCCGTTCCTCTGCATTGGCAGCATCATTGCCTCGGCCCTGGGCAATCGCATCCGCGCCGACCTGAACCAGATCCCCTGGCTCGACATCATCTTCGATGCGCAGGGCGGGACGAATGTACGCACGCGCTTGGAGGCATTTCTGTTCCAGGCCACACAGTTCGAGCGCGCAAAGGCGAGTGCGGCACGGGTCGCATTTTTGCCCAGCGAGCGCAAGGGTGGCGAGACGCGGGTTGCGCTCCCACGGGCGACCACCCCGCTTATTCCGCTGGCAGTGCAGTAGAAGGGGAGTATCGGGGAGGGATTATCCCTCCCCGATACCCCTTACAGAAGATGTCTGAAAAGTCGCCGCCCCCCTCCCAACTTCCCCCCGATGGGGGGAGGAGTCGACTCCCTCCCCCATCGGGGGAGGGCTGGGGAGGGGGAATTGCGGGATATGTGACCTTTTCAGATATCTTCTCAGTGAATAATGAATGAATGGAGGAGATTTCTATGTCCACATCAGACTCAGACCAGAACGCCCGCCCCGCCCTCTCACGCCGTCAGTTCCTGCGCTACGCGAGTATCTTCTCGGGCGGGCTCGCGCTTGCGGCCTGTTCGTCCGCTCCTGCTGCGCAGTCGCCCACGGCGGCACCAGCAGCTACCGGTGCCGCTGGTGCGGCCACGGCAGGCACAGCGGCATCCCCCGTCACCGCCGCGACTGTACCGGGTGATACGAACTCAGCGAATTTTGGTGCGGTAAAGATCGCCTATGGTGGTGGTGCGTGTGAAGCTGCGACCTTTGTTGGCTATGAGAGCGGATTCTTCGAGAAGGAGGGTCTGAAGCCAGAGTTGGTCGCCCTGGCTGCGGGCACGCAGAAGGAGGCACTGGCATCAGACAAGGTCAACACGCTCCAGTACACCGCCGAGTCGATCAAGGCGCTTGAGCAGGGGCTGGGTGTACGCATCACTACCGGCCTACACAAGGGCTGCATCCGGCTGCTCGCTGGTGTTAACTCCGGTATTAAGACAGTCGCCGACCTCAAGGGTAAGTCGCTGGGCATCACTAACTTCGGTGGCCTGCCGCAAGTGCTGGTGCAGTGGGCACTGGGCGATCTAGGGCTGAACCCGGTCAGCGATGTCACCTACAAGATCTTCCCAGGCGAGCAGTTGGAGTCGGCGGTGCAGAAGGGTGAGATTGACGCCTTTGCGGTGTATGACCCGCTCGCGGCGATTGCGCTCAATAACAAGACCGTCATCCAGATCTTCAGCACCCAGGACGATCTGCCCTACAAGGATATGTACTGCTGCTTCATCGGTGTATCGCAGAAGGTGGTTGATGAGGAGCCGGAGAAGGCTGCCGCAATCACCCGGGCCTTCCAGAAGGCCGCCTACTGGGTTCAGCATAACAAGCCTGAGTCGGCGAGGATTATGACCGCGAAGAAATACGTCCCCGCCTCGGAAGAGCTGCTCCTGAGCCTGCTCAAGCAGTACGACTACATACCCAGCGCAGTGAAGGGCAAGGCCAACTTCGGTAAGTTTGTTGAGATCCTCAAGCGGGTGGGCGTGCTGGAGAAGGACACCGACCCCGCGAAGCTGACCGATCTGGCCTTTATCCAGACAGGCCCGGATCTCTACCCCGGCGAAGGGTCTGCACCCAGCCCCGGAGTGCCGCAGTTCTCGGCACAGGAGCTTAAGGAACTGGCGGAGAACCCGCAGCTGATCTACAGCGCCTCACACATCTCAGGACCAGGCTTCTACTGCAACGTGGGGTAGGAGTTTTTTGCCCCTCACCCCCAATCCCCTCTCCCAGAACGGGAGAGGGGATTGGGGGTGAGGGACGCCTCCGGCTCCCCCTCTCCCCTTGTGGGAGAGGGGGCGGGGGGGTGAGGGGGCGGAAGGTGAGGATGACGCCCGGTGAGTCGAGGATGACGCCCGGTGAGTCGAGGATGACGCCCGGTGAGTCGAGGAT
>JBAXMH010000417.1:0-2848 GCA_037134395.1 Chloroflexales bacterium | reverse complement strand
GTGCGCAGCCTGCACCAGATTATCTGGCGGATCTGCGTGACCCTGGGCAGCATCATACTTGCCACATCCTGTCAGGGGCAGTCCGAGATCGCGCCATCCCAGCCTGAGCATGTGATACTCCAGCTCAAGTGGAAGCACCAGTTCCAGTTCGCCGGATATTACGCCGCCCAGCACCAGGGCTTCTATCGGGATGCGGGCTTTGATGTCGAGATCCAAGAATCTCCAGACGAGGGCGATCCGGCCAACGTAGTGTTGCAGGGGAAGGCAGACTTCGGCATCGCCTCGTCCGATCTGGTACTCCTGCGGAGCCAGGGCAAGCCGGTGGTCGCCCTCGCCGCAATCTTTCAGCACTCGCCCTTGATCATACTCGCGCTCAAAAGCTCGGGGATCGACAACGTACACGATCTAGCCAGAAAGCGGGTCATGATCGAACCGCACGCCGCCGAGCTGCTGGCGTACCTAAAGTACGAGTCGATCAATACCTCCGATATGAGCATCCTGCCGCACACCTTCGACACATCGGCCCTAGTGGCAGGTCAGGTCGATGCGATCTCCGCCTACTCAACCGATGAGCCGTTTGCGCTCCAACAAGCGGGGCTCGACTACATGATCTTCAACCCGCGCGCTGGCGGGATTGATTTTTATGGCGACACACTGTTCACCACCGAGGAACAGATCCGGCTGCATCCCCAGCGCGTACACGACTTCCTCACCGCCTCGCTCAAGGGCTGGCAGTATGCGTTGGATCACCAGACGGACATGATTGATCTGATTAGCACGACCTACAGCCAGCGCCATAGCCGCGAACACCTGATGTTTGAGGCCGAGAAAACGCAGCAGCTCATTTTGCCCGATGTGGTCGAGATCGGCTATATGAACCCAGGGCGCTGGCAGCATATCGCCGAGACCTATGCCGACATGGGTATGACCCCGCCCAACCTGTCGCTGAGCGGGTTTATCTACGACCGTAACCCGCAGCCCGACATGACCTGGCTCTACATCTCACTGCTGAGCGCGGTGGTGGTGGTAGGTATTGCATCGAGCATTACGGCCCGTTTCTACCAGTTGAATACAGCCATCCGCCGAGAGATGATCGAGCGCGAGCGCGTGGCCGCCAGCCTTGCTGCGCTAGAGCATCGCTATCGTGTGATGGTCGAGCATGCGCCCTTCCCTATCGTGATCTCGCGCATGAGCGATGGGCTGATGATCTATATCAACCCCTCAGCCGCGCAAAAATTCGCCATCGCCCAAGAGTACGCCGTCGGTAAGTCAGCCCAAAGCTTCTACGTATATCCAGAGGAACGCCGTATCTTTCGAGAATCGCTCGATCAGCAAGGCTACGTGCAAAACTTCGAAGTTTTGCTAAAGACAGCCAGCGGGGTTGACTTCTGGGCCAGCCTATCCGCCACCCTGATCGTCCTTGGCGATGAGCAGGCGATCTTCATTGCCCTGATCGACATCACCGAGCGCAAAAATCTTGAGCGCCAGATGGAAATGCAGGCGATGACCGATGAGATGACTGGCCTCTTCAACCGGCGCTACTTTACCCGCAGGGGCGGCGAGGAGCTACAGCGCGCCCGGCGCTATAAGCTAGTACTATCAATTATGATGATCGATGTTGATCGATTTAAGCAGATCAACGACACCTACGGCCACGGCAGAGGCGACTATGTGCTGAAAGAGTTCGCCCTCCTGATCTGCCAGAGTGTGCGCGATGTCGATGTCGTTGGCAGGCTCGGCGGCGAAGAGTTTGGGGTCATTCTGCCCAACACAGACCTAGCCAGCACCCTCGCCCTCGCTGAGCGTTTGTGTCAGACTATCGAAGGGCACCCTTTCTTGATCGAAGATCGGCAGGTCAGTATCACCGCCAGCATTGGAATTGCCGACCTCCGTGAGGATGTGGCCGATCTAGACGGCATACTGAACCATGCGGATACTGCCCTGTATCAAGCCAAAAACCAGGGTCGCAACCGTGTAGCGATGTACGAATATTCGGAGAGCTGATCACGAAGATACCGTCCCCACATGCGCTAGAGGATGCCCCGCTCGCGCAGCACACCCAGCAGGGCAGGCTCCATCTGGGCGCGAATCTCTGCGTTCGCGTAGTACACCCAGCCCACATCGGCATGAATATCCAGCGGCGCATCCCGCACGCCGCCGCGATCATGGGGGTTTTTGCAGGACCCCCAATAGAGTGAAATAAACGAAACCGGTTAGAAACAAGGAGCTTTTCCGGCCTTCTTCTCGCATCGGTGTGCGGTCTTAGGGCATCCAGAGCCGCACAGGGTCGTCTCATAAACTGTACTTGCTGAGACAGGGCGGTGGGCGTGTTTCAAAATATGTCTCACAAGGCCCATTTCGCAAGGTGTAAAGTTGTGTAAGACACCGCAATCTCTCGATCTATGCGGACGAGGCCGCGCTCCTCGCTGGCCTGCGCCGCCACGACCCCGACGCCTGCACCTGCCTGGTCAAGCGCTTCGCGCCGCTGGTCTACGCTCGCGCCCTGCGCCTGGTAGGCGACCCCGACGACGCAGAGGGCGTGCTTCAGACCACCTTTATCAAGACCTGCGATGCCCTGCCGAACTTCGATGGGGCGAGCAGCCTGGGCACATGGATCTATCGCATCGCGACTAACGAGGGGCTGATGCTGCTCCGCCAGCGACGGGATGATCGCTGCGGTAGTGGCACAGGTACGGCTATTGCCGAGCGCTCTTCGGTCAACATCAAAATTCCTCACCAATAGGCGGGCGATGGCGCGGTGTAGAGGTGCGGAAGGACAGCGCGCCCTAGCAGGGCGAACAGAGTCAGGCGGTGGGGCAGGCTCCATGTGCCGTGCGCGTCGAGCCGC
>JBAXMH010000416.1:0-2857 GCA_037134395.1 Chloroflexales bacterium | reverse complement strand
GGGGCTGGGGGTGGGGGAGCGGGCGGCAATCTGAGGACTTTGCATCAGCCCTGGCTCAACACCGACAAGCTGGAAGACCTGTTCGGCTACTACTTGGCTCTTCACGGGCAGAAAAACAGGATGGCTAATGCCATAGGTGCGGGTCACGACCCGCGTCCCCTTCCGCGTCACAAACCACACCTCGGCATCGGTCAACTGGTCAAAGCGTGCAAAGTTCAGAAAGCCCAGGTCGAAGAGTACCGGCATCCCACGTTCCAGCCCGGCCAGGATGCGATCCCAAAACCGCTGGTCGTGGGCAAGTGGGTCTTCCTCATACCAGACCTGGCGTGGCAGCCGACTGATCACATCAAGCAACCCGGCCATCCGTCCGGCGAGGATGCCGCCCTGGCCATCGCGCAACAGGCCGGTTTTGCGCAGCAGAGCATCCAGGGTCGAGCCATCCACGGCGACCGTTGCCGTAAAGTGGTCGCGTGCCCACTGCAACGCGGGCGGCAGTGGCCGGGTCCGGGTCTGCCAGCGGGCCGTCATGATCGGCAGCACCTCCTGCAACACCCGTTCAAACAGCAGCGCCGGCAGGCTACCGAAGCGCTGCGCGATCGCCTGTTGCGACACCTTCCGCTCATCGACCCACAGCAGCCCTTCGCGATTGAGGGTGCGGACGGCTTCCCGAACCGAGCCGATCTGCCGCCAGATCAGGCTCAACACGAAGGCCATCATCACGGGCAGGTTCAGCGTCCGCGCGCGCATCCCCAGGTCGTGAAAGTGGGCGACGTGATTCAACGTTGCCGGATGGACGACCTCTTCCAGCCGCTGTTCGACAACCTCGTCGGGTGCCGCCGTGTTTGGGCGCGTGGTGCGGTCGCGCTGGATCGCCCGCGTATGGCGCACGCTGCTCTGTTCTTGTACCAGTCCACATCGTGCCCGTAGGTCAGTTCGATCATGAAGCCGCCGCAGATCGGGGCGACAATCAGCGGGGTCTCGTAGGTCTTCCCGCTACGCCGCCCGACGTGCCGGATCAGGCTGAATGGCCCGATAGATGATCGGGCGAGCCAGCGGGTCAACGGGTTCAGGGTATGCTTGATCAGGGTGAGCCATGCCCTGCGGATGCGCGGTGGAAGGTTCATGACGTGTTCCTGGGAGTCGTCAGCACGGCGGCAGCCTCACCCACCTCAATGCCGAAAGTGGACGAAGATCCGCCCGAAATTCTGGTCGTCCTTCTCAAGCCGGTGGTAGAGCGCACGAATATGCCCCTGGTTGAGAAAGCGCAGGACGCGCTTCTTGAGCTGCCCGCTGCCCTTGCCGGGAATAATCTCGACCAGGGCGATGCGTTTATCCACCGCATCTTGGATAATCCGATTCAGCCGCGCATCAATCTGATCGCTGCGGTTATAGAACTCGTGCAGATCCAGCACCAGCTTTGCCATATTCGTTGCCTACTATTCCTTGTGCGTGGCGGTCTCGGCCCAGAGGGACTCAGTCACATGCACCATTTTAATCCTTCGGCGGCTTCGCGATAAGGCCGATCTTCACGTCCTTTTGCGCCTGCGGCGGTCACGACGTAGACGTGATCCGGGTGGGTATAGCCGTCGAACATGACTTCCTTCTCGTCGTGCATCCCGAGCTTCTCGGCAACCCGCAGCGATGCCGTGTTGTGGGAGTCGATCAGCGCGATCATCTGGGTGAGGCCCAAGGCAGCGAAGGTGTGGTCGCGCACCGCCAGCGCCGCCTCGGTCGCATAGCCCTGGCCCCACCAGGCGCGTGCCAAGCGATAGCCGAGTTCAACCTCTGGCTGTCCGCCCACATCGGGCATAAAGAAGAGGCCACAGTACCCGATGACGGTGCCGCCTTGTCGCTCAACCACCGCATACGGGCCGAAGCCCCACGTCGGATAGGAGTCCTCAATGCAGCGGCGAATCCAGGCGCGTACCCATGCCTGGGTCTGCACTCCGTCGCCAAAGCGCATCACCTCAGCATCGCCAAAGACGCCATCCAGCGCCCCGCTATCACGGAGCTGCATGTGCCGCAGGATGAGCCGTTCGGTTGTCGTCACGACCATCTGTTTCACGCCGTACTTACTCAGCCGGGTGCTGCACCAGCAGGCTGAGGGTCGTGCTATCGGGTTGTCCCTGGAAATATCGTGCCAGCACCTGGGCAAACACCGAGTCGGGAGGGGCGACAGCGGCAAAGAGGGTCATCGATGATCGGAGCTTCACGTCGTCTGGCGAGCCAAAGATCTCGGAGGCTGAGCGCCCCGAGATGGCCAACACCGTCTCTGTGCATGCGATGAGCCTTTTCCCAAGGACAGGGTGATTGAGGTACCCGCGTGTCTCATCGCGGCTTTTGATCGCATAGCGCTGTGCGGTCGCGCTAGAGCCCAACCCGTCAAGCTGCGGAAAGATGAACCACATCCAGTGCGTGCGCTTCTTGCCGCCGCGCAGCTCGGCGATCACCTGCGCATAGACCGGCTCCTGTGCGCGGACGAAGCGCTGGAGATCAAAGGGATCGGGGTGTTCACGTGCGGTTGGCATATGCGCCTCCTTTGATGCGGTGAACTGCGCTCACGGTGTTGCGGATAGCAGGATCGCGTAGATATCGGGCGGGATGTTGTGGCTGGCAGACTGCATCAGCAGGTGCTCAACCCCTCGGGTCACATCCTCGTAAACGGTCGTGGTGCCGCCATGCTCGATGCGGACAGTGTCGTGGTAGACGTGAATTGTCAGCGTGTCGCGCTGCGGATCGTCGATCATACGAACGATGAAGCCGCGATAGCCGAGTCCGTCGAAGGTGGTTGCCGGGATGGCCCGCAGCGGCAACGGTGCGAGGTCATCCTGGAGCGCCTGGATATCGTTCGGCGCGA
>JBAXMH010000415.1:0-2867 GCA_037134395.1 Chloroflexales bacterium | reverse complement strand
CCGCCGGTGCGCGAGAATCCGCCCGCGTTCCCACCCAGCGCAAAGCTGGTCACAGTCTCCCACGTCGGGGTCGGGCTGTCTGTGGTCTGGAGGTGGACGTAGGCTCCTGGCAGCGGATAATTTAGCACGAACGTGCCGGTATAGACTCCGCCCCCCGCTGAACTGAGCGTAATCGGTGTCGGTATGGGGTCGTCGTCGAGGGGGTAGAGGGCGGCGCGCAGCCCTAGCGCATCCGTCGGCACCCCCGTCACCTGCACATTCAGCGTCCGCGAGGTCACGGGCGTTACCTGAATGTCCGGCTGCCAATCGGGCCGACTGGTGAGTGGCAACTGTTCGTTGCCCACCGCAATCGTCTCACAGCCGAAACGCGACGCCGTCGGCTCAAACAGACAGAGCCGGTCGCCCACACGGGCACCCCGCGCCAGCACCTGGTCGTTATTCGCCCGGCCCAGCGGGATAAGCTGCGTATAGGTGCTGTTCGGCGTACCGTGACTGTGCTGGAAGAGATAGGCGCGGGCCGGGAGTCCCGGCAGCACCCGCCCGCCCGCACTATCCACGGTATAAAAAATCGGCACATCGAGTCGCACCGTTGGCGTGAGCGGATCAACCGAGGCAATATCCGTCAGCGCCAGCGGCAAGCGGATCGGACCGGGCGGCAGTGTACTCAGGGGCAGGGTTGGCGGCACCAGGGCTGGGTAGAACGTCTGGATCGTTGCCCAATCGGCCCGCCCAGTCGTCTGGTTCGAGAAGGTCTGGGTGCAGCCTGGATTCCAGTTTGCACTGGTTTGGTACTGCCATATGGAGGTGTAGGTATCGCTCATCAGGCCGGGGCAACTGCTCACCGGTACAATCTGGCCGGCCTGTACGCCCAGGTAATTATCTTCAAGGAAGAAGAGATAGTGGCCAAGTTCATGAACCAGGGTGCGCGGCCAATCCTCGCTAAGATTGCCGCTGGCGGTGCCGAAGCGATTCCAGATCGCACCCATCCGCACCTGTCCAGGGCCGTACACCACTGTGCTGAGGGTAGTCGGATCAGTGAGCGCCTGAGCCGCAACGCCGCCAATCAGAGCGGAGGGCCGCACGCGGTTGGAGGCATAGATGCGGATGTCGGCGGCGTCCCAATTCTCCTTGTCTTGAAAAATAGTGACGCTGCCAAGGGCGGCTTGGCCCTGGGTGGCCTGGAAGAGCAACTCCGAGGCGCGGGCGAGGTCGGCCTGAAGCTGGGACATAAAGCGTGCATCGTAGCGGGCGTCCCACTCCAGGGAGATGCGCAGGTCGAAGAGCGCCAGCGGGTGCGCCAGCGACACCGTGACCGTCTGGATGCCGGAGCTTGTGATCGGGAATCCGCGCACGCCGTTTGTGGTGGTGAGAATGTTGGTGGCGAAGAGGCGGACGGTCTGTGAGTAAGCGTTGGCATAGTCACCAGGCAGCGGGACGGGAGCCAGAGCAACGAGTTGGTCGCCAGGGATCAGCTCGCCGCGCCCGCCGAGATAGCCGCTGGCGTCGGTGATAAAGGCCGGGGCCGTGGGTGAGGCAGCAAAGAGTTGCTGACTACGCGGCAGGGTGTCGTTCAGGCGGAAGACCATCGCGCCGGTTTGGGGTGCGGACTGGGGATCAACAACGCGCACCTGGGTGCCACGGACACGGAAGGGGAAGGTGGTGGCGGATGCGAAGGGATGCTGGAAAAATGGGGTGCCGTTTCGTCCGCTGGAGAGCGTGGGAGTGGTCGTCAGACGCACCACTACATTATCAGACTGGCCGAAGATTCCCGCCGTCGGCATATTCCAGGTGAAGGTATGTTGCACGCCAGTGGTCTTTATCCGCGGCGCCCAGGCAGTGATCGTGCCCGCATTGGATGCGTCCTGATCCGCCACGTTCAATGTCCACTTGCCGAGCGGGTTCTTGCCGTTCAGCGTTGCGAGGCTGCCGCTGGGCCGGAAGCGCCCGCTAAAGGGAGCGCCGCCGTCGCCGATCAGGGTTGTTGCCTGGTCATCAAGAATCAGCCCGCTGATGTTCGTGCCAGGGTTGCCCGACGCAGCAAAGAGATCAACGGTCGTGCCATCGGGTGCGGTGAGCCAGGCGCTCAGATCGCCGACGTAAGTATGGGCAATCGTCAGCTCAACCTCAACATCCGTTATGCTCCCGACAACCCCGTTTGCTGGTGCGCCTATCGTCAGCGTTGTGCTGATCTGGCCAGGGTTCGGGATCGTGATCGGCGTGGCCGGGTAGCTGGGGAAACGCTCGGGCAAGGTTGCGAGGTTGGTTGTCACCGTGCTGGCTGTAGGGAGGGCGGACTTCCAGTTCCCGCCGCCATCAAGCGAGTACTGCGCACGTACGGCGCGGGAGGGGTTGCCCTCGGGGTTGGTGAGGCTAAAGGGGATGCTGATCTGGCGATTATCAATCACCCGTGCCGCTGAGTAGAAGTCGGCGCTCGCAGTGCCGATGCCTCCCGTAACGTTAGGCCGCCGCAGGGCAATCGTCTGTGGGCTGGCTGGCAGGTTTTGTGTACGTCGCACCCCGCTGCGGTAGAGCTGACTCGGCGCGGTATTGTCAAAGTTCCCGACCGCAAGATCAAGGCTACCGTCGCCATCCACATCGCCCCAGGCGACGCTGGTGGTCGCCTGAGCCGTCGGTGTCCAGGCCGGATCAAGAACCAGCGTGCCGCCCTGGTTGCGGTAGAGCTGACTCGGTTCCTGGTAGTTTCCCACCGCAAGGTCAAGATCGCCATCGCCATCCGCATCGCCCCAGGCCACGCTCATGGTGGTTTGGGCGATGGGCGCCCATGTGGTGTCGAGAACCAGAGTCCCGCTCTGATTGCGGTAGAGTTGGTTGCGCGTATAGTTATTCCCAACGACGAGATCGAGATC
>JBAXMH010000414.1:0-2882 GCA_037134395.1 Chloroflexales bacterium | reverse complement strand
CGCTGCGATGCACGAGCGCCGTGCTCACCCCGAAGAACGCCTGCACGAGTGGGCCGCCCAGCAGCCCCTCGGTCGCCTCGGCACTCCCGAGGAGATTGCCGACCTGATCCTCTTCCTGGCTGGCCCGCGCTCCAGCTTCATCACCGGTGGCGTCTACACCGCCGATGGCGGTCGGTCAGCGGGGTTCTGATGATAGCCGATAGCCGGTGGCTCTTTTCATCGGGTGTTGTGCGCGAATCACTTGGATTTCTGAAATGATCACCATCCACATACGCTTCTTCGCCGGCCACCGCGATATTGTCGGGTGCGCGGCGATGGATATGCAGCTTGATGAGGGTGCCAGCCTTGGCGTGGTCTGGGAGCGACTGACGACCGACTTTCCGCGCCTCGCTGGCTACACAGGACGCCTGCTCTACGCGCTGAACCAGGAGTTCGCCGATCTGGATAGCCTGCTCACAGATGGCGATGAGGTCGCCTTTATCCCGCCCGTCAGCGGCGGCAGCCCCGACACCTTCGTGCCCTTTCTGATAACGGAGGCTCCGCTCGACCCGGCCCCCCTGGTGGCCTATGTCCAGACTCCCGGCGACGGCGCGGTTGTCACCTTTGCCGGGGTCGCCCGCGATAATTTCGGTGGTCGGGCCACGGCCCATCTGAGCTACGAGGCTTATGCCGAGATGGCCGTGCCTGTTCTGTCCCAACTCGCCGAGGAGGCTCGCGCCCAGTGGCCCATCGGCAGGGTCGCCGTGCATCACCGCACTGGGCATCTGGAGATCGGCGCAACCGCCGTGCTGGTGGTGGTGGCCGCCCCTCATCGCCAGGCCGCCTTCGCCGCCGCCGCCCAGATTATGGACCGGATCAAAGAGGTCGTGCCGATCTGGAAGCGTGAACATTGGGCCGATGGCGACGTGGAATGGCGGTAGGGGCGAAGCATTTGGCTTAGACATGGTTTCAGAGGGGCCGAGTTTACCTTACACTCTTGGCATACTTACCCCCCTAGCCCCCCCGCAAGCGGGGAGGAACCAATGCATTGTCCCCCCCCGCTTGCGGGGGGGCTAGGGGGGTAGAATTGTAAAGTATCTGCGAACCTTGTCTTATCGCAAAGCGGCAAGCCAGATGCTTCGCCCCTACGTATGGATGGGATATGCCTGAACTACCCGAGGTAGAGATCGTCGCCCGCTCCCTGGCGGCGCAGGTCACTGGCCGACAGATTATGGCGCTGGAGAAACTCGACTGGGAGCGCATGATCGAAACCCCCGACCTGCCCGATTTCTGCGCCCTGATCGTCGGGCGGAGGATTATGGCCGTCGGTCGGCGGGCCAAGTGGCTGCTGATCAGCCTGAATGCCGGTTGGACATTAGCCATCCACCTGCGCATGTCGGGCAACCTGATCGTGCGCGGCCCCGAGGTTTCGCCCGACACTCACACGCACTTTGTGCTGGCCCTCGATGATGGCCGACGTATTTTTTTTGATGACCAGCGCAAGTTCGGACGGGTGCGCTTGCTCGATGCCGCCGGGCTACGCCTGCTCGATGCGGCCTACGGCCCCGAGCCGCTAGACGACACCTTTAGTGCCGAGCAGCTTGGCCACATTCTGGCCAATCGGCGTACTAAACTAAAGCCACTGCTGCTCGATCAGAAGGTCATTGTCGGGATTGGCAATATCTACGCCAGCGAGATCTTGTGGATCGCCCGGCTGCACCCGCAGATTTCCGCCGCCGATACGCCACCTGCGCAGATTCCCACCCTGCACACCGCCATCCGCCAGGTGCTTGAGGATGCAATTGCCAACCAGGGCAGTTCGCTGCGCAACTACCGCAACAGCTACGGCGAGCGTGGCCAGAACCAGGATCATTTTCATGTGTATGATCGCGTAGACGAACCATGTGACCGATGTGGTAAGCTAATCGTACGGGTAGTTGTCGCCCAGCGCAGCACCTTCTACTGTCCAAGCTGCCAGCACCTGCCTAGCGGGTGAGTCGAGTCATCAGCCTAGATTTCTGGCGCACACCACTCCCCGCGAAGCGCTTGGCACCGTGAAAGGAACCCATCATGTCAGAGCAATTGCTTCTTATTGAGGATGACGTGGTGCTACAGATCGCTCTCAGTACAATGCTGCGTCGCGAGGGCTACCTGCTCCTCTCGGCCCATAGTGTTGCTGAAGCAGTCGATCTCCTTCAGCGTGAGCACCCCATTGTTGTTCTGCTCGATCTTGGTTTGCCCGACGGCAGCGGGTTCGATGTACTCCAACAGCTCAACAAGCTATTCGATAGCCCCATCGTGATCGTCACGACCGCCAGCGACACACTCCCGACGGCGATCAAGGCCATGCGTATGGGTGCCTTCGATTATCTCACCAAGCCAATCAATAACGAACTGCTGCGCAATTCCATCCGGCGGGCCGCCGAATACTACCAGCTGCGCCAGTCGGTTCGTGAGATCGAACTGCTGCGCGCTCACGAAGATGCGATGCGCGCCACGGCCCGCGCCGCCGCTCACCACATCAGCCAGCACCTCACCGTCATTATGGGCGAAACCCAGTTGCTCCAGGAGGAACTGGACGACCCAGAGGTGCGCGCCAGCCTGGAGCGCATCCTGCGTGCCACCGAGAATGCCGCCCAAACTCTGGTAGATCTGCGGTCGGCCCGCCACTTTGTGATCAAGGAAATCGAGACCGTCGAGCCTATCCTTGATCTGGACGCCGCATTGGATCGCAACTCTCCGTAGGGATTTTAAGCACTAGACAAGGTTTCAGGTGCGAGGTTTCAGGTTTCAGGTGCGAGGTTTCAGGTTTCAGGTGCGAGGTTTCAGGTTTCAGGTGCGAGGTTTCAGGTTTCAGGTGCGAGGTTTCAGGTTTCAGGTGCGAGGTTTCAGGTTTCAGGTGC
>JBAXMH010000413.1:0-2890 GCA_037134395.1 Chloroflexales bacterium | reverse complement strand
CGACCAGACCCCGGCCCCAAGCGCAGACAGACTCGCCCATACCATCGGTGACGCCAATGAATGTTCGTCATCGTGCTGCGCCGCATGGATGCAGGTGCGTTGGGCATGCGCCAGTGCCATCGGCGCATCCATGCCTGCGGCCAGCGCCGCGTACAGTGGCTCCAGCAGCGGCAGCACCATCAGGTCGTAGAGCTGCCAGAGGCTCGCGATCACGTCGTGTGCCCCCGCCGCCAGCAGCGCCCGGTTCAGGCTGAGCAACTCCTCGCCCGGCATCGTCTCACCGGCGGCCCCCTCGCAAGCCACCAGCACCACCAATGCCCCGCCCAGCCGCAGATCGGCCACCTCATCCACCAACAGATCGTCGTCGGCCAGTTTCAGGTGGGCCAATAGCCCGTGCCCCGCCGTCTGCTGCCCGTGGGTGGCCATATGGATCAGTCCATACCGCTGAAGGTCGCCCGCTTCTGCCACCGCACGAAGCTGCGCACGAGTCACCGTCTCGTCCCCTATCCGATGCACCGCTCCCGGCCAGTGCCGTTGCACGAGGTCGAGGGAAGGGATAGCGCTTGGCAGTGCGTTGGCTCGGTCCCCGAACTGGCTCACCCCGATCAGCAGCGCAGCACTTCCTGCTGACGCACATTGGGCCAGTTCTGTCCAGAGCGAGAGGCTCGGCAGGAGCTGGATGATCGCCCGTTCAACCAGCCAGTGACCATCTACTCGCAATGCAGCCCAGGGCAGACTGTGCAGCGGGCCACCGGGGACGATCAGCAGGCGATGGTGGGGGTGGAGCCGAGCGCGCACTGTTGGCGGGATGAGCCGATCACCGAGGGCCGCAAGATTCGCCCACGGCATCGCCTGTCGGCCCGACTGGAAGGGGATGTCTTGGTAGGTGTAGGCCCGATACGGGGGCAAACTGGCCCGATCCAGCATCCGGCGGAGGTCGCGATCATACGGAATGCGGGTCAGATCAAGCTGGGTGGCATCAAGATGAAGAGCCAGCAGATCGTCATCACAACTCACATAGATCAGGGCCGTCCAGTCATCCCCAAAGCGTGCCGATAGCGCCACTCGCAGGGTGTCCACGTCCAACTCGGGGATCGGCACATCAGTGAGCGTGGGGCCATAGTGCCGCCCGTGCAGCACACTCTCGATGTACTCCGCGACCGCCGCATCAAGAACCGGGCCGCGTACATCCTCGGCGACGAGCGTGCGCAGGCGCACCCGCCGCGCCTCGTAATCGGCCCGCAGCGCCGGGGGCAGAATGATCGGCTCGCGACGGATCTGCTGCTGGAGGGCGAGAGCGCGCTGCTGCTCCGCAAGCTGGAGAACCGTGAGCGGATCGCCTACGGCAGCCGCGAGGCGCATGGCTGCGGCGAAAAGCTGCGCGGCATCGCGGAAGAGCGCACTAGAGGCATGTGCATCGGAGAGAGCGTGGCGTAGCTTCGCGATACAGGCGCTCGCTCGCTGATAGTGTGCCAGTGCCGCAACGGGGGACTCCATCATCTCTGCGCAGCGGCCCACGCCGTAGATAGCCCGCCAGTGGTACAGCGGACTATCCGTAAGATTCTGTTCTGCGTCGTGGAAGCATCCTAAGGCCGCAGGCAGATCATCACCATCCAGATGCAGCCAGCCCTGCACCAGCCGTACCCGTGCGACCGCAGGGCGATTGGGCAGCGCAGCGAATCGTGCCTCCGCGTCTTGAAGGTAACCCAGGGCGCGTGCCGTCTCACCGCGTGCATAGAGGATCTCACCGAGACCCTGGAGAATTTCCGGTAGCTCGCGGTGGGCACCGATCTGGATCGCCTCTGGAACCAGATCGATGAGCAGGGATTCGGCGGCATCATGGTGCCCCAGCCGGATGTGGGCCTCGGCCTGGTTCCGCCGACTGACGAGAGCCATACTCTGGGCACCAAGCTGCGTAAAGACCACCTCGGTCTGCCGCCAGGCGGCCAGGGCCAAATCATACAGCCCACTGTAATAGGTAACATTGCCAAGATTGAGCGTGCAGTCGGTGACGTGATAGATCTGTCCGATAGCGGACAAGGTCGCACGTGCGGCGAGCAGTGCGGTTATCGCACGGTCAGCCCGCCCGAGTTTCTCCCACATCATGCCAATAGTCTTGCCGCAGAAGGCGATGCGTAGCGGTATCGCGAGCCGCGTGAAGGTGATCTCTGCCTGCACATAGCGGGTGAGGGCTCCCTGAAAATCATCCTGAAACGCCGCCACACGGGCCTGCTCATACCAGGTCTTGGCCAGATCGGCAGGCCGACGCAGCTGCTGGAAGATCGCCTCGGCCTCCGCAAGCATGGCAGTTGCAGTGGGAAAGTCACCCATCTGGAGGTAGGCCGTCCCAACAAAGCGCTGTAGGGCAGCGTGGTCGGCAGGCGTCCCCGACTGCGCGATCAGTGGCGCGATGATCGCCGCCAGTGCCCGTGCATCGGGCGAACGACCAAGGGTATTGAGGTGGCGAACCTGGCTGATCCGCACGCGGGCGGCCTCAATCGGCCAGCCCGCCGCGTCCCAGTCCGTCGCTAGATCGTCCCAGGCAGGGAGCAGATCCGCCGTCCCGTGCTGGAGCAGTTCGGCGACGAGCAGGGCGGTACGCGCCGTGAGTGCGCCCCAGTGGGCGCCGCGTGTGGCCAGAGCCGCCTGCGCCTGCTGGAGCAGATCAACAGGCGCAGGCAGATCTTCCCAGCGCACCAGACACCAGCCCAGGGTGAGCTGCGCCCAGGGATAATCGGCGTGATCGGGAGGAAGGGCGGCCAGCAGACGGCGGGCGAGGGTGACAGCGCAGCGGGGACGGCGATCACTGAGGGCAAACAGGCGGGCACAGGGCGGGGGAAGGAGGGTATCGGCATCCATAGGGTGACTTGCATTTCTGAGACGACCCGCG
>JBAXMH010000412.1:0-2901 GCA_037134395.1 Chloroflexales bacterium | reverse complement strand
ATCAAGTCCATTGGTCATATCAAGTCCATTGGTCATATCAAGTCCATTGGTCATATCAAGTCCATCTCCTCCTCACCCGGCACCGCCAACGAGCGCATCGAGATCTACCTCCCCACCGGCGGGATGTACTACATTCTCGTGGCCCCCGTGGGCACCGATGCGGGCACCCCCTATCGCCTGCAGGTCAACGCCCTTCCCGGCACCATTGCGCCGATCTCGTTTGCGCCCCGGCCCCTGGCCCGTTCCACCACACCGGCTCAGCCCACCGTCGAGACCATCTTCCTGCTCAACAGCGCCCGCATGAAAGCCCGCTTCACCGACCCCGCCGAGCAGACCGCCGTCAGCGATATTGTGAGCGCCCTGGCCCCCAGCAGCTCGCTGCTCACCACGAGCAACGGCGTGACCTTCGACCTCGCCACCGACCTGAGCGGGCCGGATGCCCAGCGCCTCAGTTTCCTCTACCAAGATTGGGATGCCGACCTCTCTCAGCCCCTCAAGGCCAACGCGGTCTCCCAGCAGATCTGGCTGGCGCTCGACTCCATCCTGCTCAACCGCTATCCCAACGCGAAATACCTCGTCATCGTCGGCAGCGACGAAATCATTCCCTTCTTCCGCACCCCCGACGAGACCAAGGCGGCCAACGAAAAGGATTACTACAACCAGATCTCCGCCCTGGCCGGGAATCCCAATCAGGCGACCACCTCGCTCTACGGCGACCTCTTCTACCGCTTTGTGAAGACCGATAACTACTACGCCGACCGCGCCCCCACCCCGTATCGCGGGCGCTACCTCTACGTGCCCGACCTCGCCACCGGGCGGTTGGTGGAGCGTCCCAGCGACATCCGCCACTACCTGAACGGCTATCTCGCCAGCGGCACATACGTTATTGCCGCCGACCAAACCAGCGGCGCGAACGCCGCCGCCGCCCTCGTCACCGGCTACGATTTCCTGAGCGATCAGGCCACCGCCGTGGCTAACCGGCTGACGGGATTCGGCTTTACGCCGGACGGCACCCTGGGCCAGAGTCCATCCCTGCGCGTGCTCAACAACGAGACCTGGACCAAGAACGATCTGATTGATGCCTGGTTCAGTGGCCAGTGGCCGCTCAGCGATGGCTACAACGGCCCGCACGTGCGCTACCACCTGATGTCTATCAATGGCCATTTCTCGCACTACAACGCCGAACCGGCCAACCCGATCAGCGGGACGTTTGCGATTGACAGCCTGCGCACGGTGGCTCCGGCCACGGATGCGGCGGCCTTCTTCAAGATTGACGGCGGGCCGACGCTGATCTACTCGGTGGGCTGTCACTCGGGCCTGAACGCCCCCGATAGCGCCTTCACCGACCCGGCCTTGCAGGCCGATTTCCCGAGCATGGTGATCAAGCACGGCGGGAACTGGATCGGCAATACCGGCTACGGGTATGGCGACGATGCGCTGATCGCCTACAGCGAACGGCTCTCGCTGCTCTTCACCGAGCTGATCGGGCGACCGGGGACACCGACCATCGGCGCGTCGCTGGCCCAGGCCAAACAGCGCTACCTCCGCACCGTCGGCGCGGGGGCGCTGAGCGCCTACGACGACAAGTTGCTGGCGCAAATGACGCTCTACGGCCTGCCATTTATCGGCGTGCGTGTCCCCACCCCGGTCACCTCGCCGGATGCGGCAGCGGTGGCGGCGCGGCCCCTGAGTGCGGGACCGAGCCTGACCGCCGCTGCGCCCACGTTCACCCGCATCGTCACGCTGACGACGAGTTTCAGCGAGCTGAGCACGGCCAGCGGCACGGTGCCCCGGGCCACGGGCAGTATCAGCGACAGCCTGCGCCCCGGCGTGATCACGCCGCTGGTGGGGGTGGACCAGTCGGCGGTAGGGAAGGCGGCGCTGCCCACGCTGAGCTACGACATCACGGTGCAGCCGACGACCGGGCCGCAGCGGGCGCAGGCGCGCTCGGTGCAGGTGCGGGCGGCCCAGACGCTCGACGACCTGACGGGATTCAACCCGCACGTGACGACGATCATCACCGACTCGACGGCACGGGCGGGCGGAGAGCCGTCGCTGCCGGTGACGGACGAGTGGGTGCCGCTGACGCCGTTCATCGTGCAGCGGACGGTGACGCAGGTGGGGGGGGTGGATCAGGCGCACGACACGCTGCTGGTGAACCCGGCGCAATTCCGAGCCACGAGCGACGTGACGGGGACGCTGCGGCGCTACCGTCAGGTGGTGCTGGAGATTACCTACGTGGATCCGAACGTGGGAGACGCGACGACGCTGGCGGACACGTTGCCGCCGATACTGATGGGGTCAACGGTGACGGTGGAGGGCGGGACGAATCTGCGGATCCGCACGCAGGCCAGTGACCCGGAGGGGGCGCAGGCCCCGACATTGCGGGCCGCCTACACGCTGGACGGGATAACCTGGAACACGGTGGATCTCGTGCTGAACCAGGGGGTGTACAGTGCGGTCGTTCCGCTAGGCAGCGGCAGCAGTTCTCACGTGACGGCGATCATCACCGCATCGGACGCGGCGGGGAACAGCGCCAGCGAGACAGTGGGAGTCATCCGTGCGAGCCAGTTCCTGACGTATCTACCGCTCGTGCAGCGGTAGGGAGACCGGGGGACTCCGGGGCTGGGGCAGCGCTGCCCCAGCCCTGGCGTTCCCGATAGCACGGTTGACGCCTTGCCCTGGCTCTGCTATAATCCCCTGAGTCGCGCCGGAGTGGCGGAATGGCAGACGCGGCGGTCTCAAAAACCGCTGAGGGCAACCTCGTGTGGGTTCGAATCCCACCTTCGGCACCATTCTTCGTTCGGTGAAGGCAAACAAATCGGGGCGTGGCTCAGCCTGGTAGAGCGCCACGTTCGGGACGTGGAGGTCGGAGGTTCGAATCCTCTCGCCCCGACCAAA
>JBAXMH010000411.1:0-2903 GCA_037134395.1 Chloroflexales bacterium | reverse complement strand
CTCACCCATGCGCAGGGGCGTAACCGACTGGTAGGCATTGAGGAAACGCAGCAGCGTCTCTGCATCCACGCGACCATCGGTATGGCTAATCAGTTCTACCGCAATCACATAGACACGCGGCAGCCCGACGAGGGAACCAGATTGCAGCTTCGGCAACTGACGATAGTAGCCCGCCGGTAGATCATGGCGAATAGCGCGGATCTGCTCGTTGACAACGTGAAAATTATCAATCAGCCATTCCGCAGCCGGGCTGATGAGTTCGCGCCGTCGCAGATCCTCGCCAAGGCGCTGGTGAGCAGCCGCAATCTGCCGCCCATCGCGCTCAAGCGCGGTGCGCAAGGGGTCTCCACCCGTGGGCCGCACAGCAGCGGTGCGATGCTCGGCAGCCAATGCACAGGCATGATCATCGAGCAGCGCGGCACTCAGCAAGTCTCCGCGTAGAGGGGCGAATGTGGGTTCGACCAGGGGAACTTGGTCGGACGTGAGGCGAAGCCGTGCAACAAGCGACCGAATGCCGTCCGCGAGTGAGGCGCTGGTATTCTGAAAAATAAGAAACTCCTTGTGTGCCGAACTGTGAAACTGAAACCTGGCACCTGAAACCTTATCTTATCCACCAACAGCGCGACCGCGCAGCATCATGGTGACATCCCGGCTCGACTGCCGCCGAGGTCGATCCAAGCGGGGGCCAAGATCGACAATCTGGACGCACAAATCTCGGTCACCACTCGCCAGTTCCGCAGCGAATTCCAGTTCATCGCGCAAGGTGTGAATGATCGCATCAAGTGGAATTCCGCTTGCGCGAGCCTGGGTGACCAGTTCGCTAAGCTGATCCCCGAGCGTATCGAGGCTGATCAAGGGTTTGGGGAGCGGGGTACCCACGGTACAGAAGAACTGGCAGACGGGGCAGGTAACGCCGAGATTGTCCGTGCCGGGCGAATCGAGCGGCGTTCCACAGTTAGCGCAGCACAGCGGCGAAGGATCATGCATCGCACACCTCCTGAGCGAAGGCCCGACGAAGCACCCGAGTGATCCTAGTGGTAGCGTGTAGAATGGACAGTCTGTGGGCGCACAGTCGGGGAGATAAAACAACAAGCAATCATACATGTCCACAATATCAGAATACAGAGAAAAAGCAAGAACTACATCAGTTCCTCAGTTCCAACCTCCGAACGCATCGGTATGCGGCCCGTCTCCCGATACGTTATACTCTACCTGGAATTCCTGACTCATTGATCCTCCCTTATAGCAATCCTAAACTGGTTATGAAAAGGAGTCGAGCCTTTAGGCGGCCTTATCCGGCTAAAACCTCGACTCCACGCAACAACCCCAAGAGGATTGCTATATTTTCTGCGGTAGTGCCCATATGTAAGGTTTTCTATGGCCAACAAACACGCGCATGTGCCTGCCGCAGCGCAGGCCCGTGTAGACTGGCAGGATCTACGATACCAGGAGTCGCTGAGCTTTCTTGGTGGTCTCGACTGTCTGCGCGGTGTCTCCTCGCATGAGCTGTCACACCTGCTTGAGCATGGAGTCTTCCGTGCCTTCTCCTCGGGGGCCATGATCTTTGGTCAGCAGAAGCAGGTGCGCTACCTCTTCCTGGTGTTGCGCGGTACTCTCCAGTTGCGCCTGCGCGATAAGGACGGTCGCGAGGTGTTAATGGGTGTTCTTGGGCCGGGCGACTGCTGCGGTGAGGGGCCGCTCTTCAGCGATTTCTTCCGACGTATGAGCGCCCTGGCGACCAGCGGCTGTTACCTGCTCCAGGTGCCGCTTAGTGACCTGCGTGAGTTTTTGGGGACAACGCCCACTCTCGCCGCTGCTCTGCGCCACGTCTACAAGCGGCGCATGGTGGAATCGACTCTGGCTCGCATTCCGCTGCTCAGCCAGCTCTTGCCGATGGAGCGTTTGGCTCTGGCCGGTATCCTCCAGCCGATCAGTTTTAGCCGTGGTAGTACGCTGATCTCCCAGGGCGGCCCGCCTGACGCACTCTACCTGATTGAGCATGGCCAAGTACTGGTTGAGCAGAACGGACAAACGGTGTCTACCCTTGGTGAGGGCGATTTTTTTGGCGAGATGGCCCTGCTCACTCGCCAGCCGCACCGGGCTAGTGTACGCGCCATGACACCCACGGACGTTCTGGCCCTCCCTGCCGCCGATTTTCATGAGTTGATCCGTGACCGGCCCAGCCTTGAGGCGCATCTGCGCATGGTGATTGAGAGTCGCAACCGCCATAACGCTGCGGTACACAACGATCAGGCCCGCGCCCGCGATCTGACTCAGGCGGTAGGTCATGGGCTACTGCGCGGCACGCAGTTGCTCGTGCGGACACAGAGCCTCTGTCCTCCCGGTTGTCGGATTTGCGAGGAGGCATGTATCGGTCGCCACGGTAATCAGCGACTCCACCTCAACGGCACCTTGGTTGATGGTCTTGATGTCCTCAACGCCTGTCGCCAGTGCAGTGTCGGCCCCGAGTGTGTGGAGGCGTGTCCTGAGGATGCATTCGAGCGCTGTGATGACGGCACACTCAAGATTACTACCACCTGTACGGGCTGCGGCCAATGTATTGATGCCTGCCCCTACCACGCAATCACCAGTGTCCCTCGTGACGCCGTGCCTGCTCAGTCGGGCCTCTTCTGGGATGTGCTTCGCCATGCTCGCGCACGCCTGCGCCGTCGCGAGGTTATCCCGCTTGTGCTGGCCCAGCGCGCCGATAAGTGCGATCTTTGCCATGATCACGCCGACCAGGCATGTGTTAGCGCCTGTCCCACCGGGGCGTTGCGCCTCGTACCTGTCGAGGAGATGTTTATCCTGTAGTGGCCCGTGAGCATTCGCTGCGGTGGTATAGTAAGCCCCATGAATCTCCTTTCCATCGAGTCTATTAGCAAGCAGTATTCCGAACGCCCGCT
>JBAXMH010000410.1:0-2909 GCA_037134395.1 Chloroflexales bacterium | reverse complement strand
CTCTGATGCGGAATCTCCCCTCTCCCCCGGTGGGAGAGGGGCAAGGGGTGAGGGGGGACGATGTACACGAGATCGGCTCATTCGAGAGACATACACAATGGACACTCCGACAACAATTCTAGTGGTTGATGACGAAGAGCGCCTGCGCAGCTTGGTGCAAAGCTACTTGGCACAAGAGGGCTTTCGGGTGCTGCTTGCTGGTAACGGGGTTGATGCCTTGTCCCTCGCTCGCGAGGCCCAGCCGGATGTCATCGTACTCGATCTGATGCTGCCCGGACTCGATGGCCTTCAGGTTTGCCGACAGCTACGTACCTTCTCCGATGCTTACGTCCTCATGCTCACGGCCAAGGCCGAGGAGATTGACCGGGTGATTGGCCTGGAGGTGGGTGCGGATGACTACCTGACCAAGCCGTTCTCGCCGCGTGAGTTGATTGCCCGCATTCGGGCGATGTTGCGCCGCCCGCGTAGCACGCTGGTAGGCGCATCGCTTCCCCCGCCCGCGCAGCAGTTTGGGCCGCTGATGATTGACCACGGGCGTCATGAGGTGATGCTGGACGGTACACGAGTGGCGCTGACAAACATGGAGTACGACCTGCTGATCACGCTGGCGGCGCACCCTGGCCGGGCCTTCACCCGCGCCCAACTTCTGGAGCGGATCTGGGGCACGGACTACTTTGGCGACGATCACGTGGTGGATGTGCATATCGCCAACCTGCGCAAGAAACTTGGCGATGGGCAGTTTATCGTCACTGTGCGCGGGGTTGGCTATCGGTTCGAGAAGCCGCGATGAGAGCGCAGATCCGCCCCCGAAGCCTGCGCGTGCGGCTGTTTCTGGCCCAGTTGCTGGTGATTTTTGCCGGAACTGTGACTCTGCTGCTGGTAACGTTGCTGACAGCGCCCACGATCCACGACCGACTTATGGTAATCTTGCTTGGCTCAGACGCAGCGATGGCGAACGATCCAACCATGGCGGCGATGGCGCAGGCCACCAATAGAATCTTCCAGACCACGATGATTGAGGCGCTGTTGATCAGCGGTGGCGCGGCCAGTCTGATCGCGCTGGCGGTGAGTCTGCTAGTCTCAAATCGGATCGTCACTCCGATCCAGCGCTTGCTCGCCGCCAGTCGTCGCATTGCCGCAGGCCACTACACGGAGCGCGTGCCGACAACTGGAAGCGATGAACTGGCCGCGCTGGCCGCGCAGTTCAACACCATGGCCGATGCGCTGGAGGATGCCGAGCGCCGCCGCGTCACCCTGATTGGCGATGTGGCCCACGAACTGCGCACGCCCCTGGCCACTATCGAGGGCTATGCCGAGGGCGTTCTTGATGGCGTTGTCGCGCCACATGAGGAGATCTGGGCGCTGATTCTCGATGAGGTTGGCCGTCTGCGCCGATTGGTCAGCGACCTGCAAGAACTCTCGCGGGCTGAGGCCAAGCAACTTGCCCTGCATCCAGTCCCTGTTGTGGCAGACACGCTCGTGACCCGCGCTATCGCCCGCCTCGCGCCCCAGTTCGCCGATAAGGGCGTGGCCCTCACCTCTCACGTACTCGCGCACATGCCTGTCGTGTGCGCTGACCCCGACCGCATCGCCCAGGTGCTGATCAACCTGCTTGGGAACGCCCTTCAGCACACCGCGTCCGGCGGTGCTATTGAGGTGACAGTGCGACATGCCGATGGCGCATTGATCTTTCAGGTGCGCGATAGTGGTATCGGTATTGCTGCCGAGCATCTCCCGCACCTCTTTGAGCGCTTCTACCGGGTTGACAAGGCCCGTGCGCGGAGTACCGGCGGCAGCGGCATTGGGCTGACCATCAGTAAAGCTCTGGTCGAAGCCCACAGTGGCCAGATCTGGGCCGAGAGCGCCGGGCCGGGCCAGGGTGCGCTCTTCACCTTCACGCTACCCCTCTGAGCTTGACCACATCTTGATGATTTTGCACATGCTTCCTTGATCTTCGCCCGCTACACTGGCGATCAGCCAGTCGTACCACGTAGATAACAGGAGATCACGATGCCCAGCATGGATATGTCCGCTACCATGACCCACTACATGCAGTTGCTCGCGACCAATCAGCCTTGGAACCTGATCATTTTCATGGCCATACCGGTCATCCTGGCCGAATACATCGCGATCACCGAGCTTCAGGTACTCTTCTCGCGCAACATGAGCAGTATCTG
Organism: Chloroflexales bacterium; assembly: GCA_037134395.1. Classification (GTDB taxonomy): domain Bacteria; phylum Chloroflexota; class Chloroflexia; order Chloroflexales; family Chloroflexaceae; genus Oscillochloris. The sequence continues at coordinate 732 of JBAXMH010000410.1, read as the reverse complement.
GCGTACGACGAACCGTTACGCGAGCATTGTCGTCGGGCTCTACTTTATTGGTGTCTTCTGCTACCTTATGTTCACCGCTGTCATCCCGCTGACGACCAGCGGCGGCTGGCGCGGGCCAGCAGATGTGATCGCGGTCGGATTTTATCTGTTGGGCGTGGTGCCGCTGGGAGGGATGGCTATGCTGGAACTGGGGCTGCTGGGCAAAGGGCGAGATGTGAACGACCACATGAAGCTACACGTCTTCTTCGTCGCGGTCTTCCTGGTGGTTGCCCATGTGGCGATGATCTTCGGCATGCTCAACCCGACCCTGCTGGCGTAAACATAGCCGATGGCCGATGGCCGATGGCCGATAGCCGATAGCCGATGGCCGATGGCCGGGGCCGGGGCCGTTATGCGCCAGAAGCGGTATCGGCACCAGATTCGGTGACCGGCGACCGGAATCCGGCCACCGAATTTTGAACACGGGGGTTATCACGAAACCCGGTGCGAACTTCCAGGAACCTGTATCAGGGTACCCCTCTCTCTGAGTGCGAATACGCCGAGGGAGAGCATGGCCAGGGCACAAACGAAAAGCATCGCAACCATTGCCGACGGGCCGTAGCGAGCCAGCAGCAGTCCCATTAAGGCGGGCAGCATCAGTCCGCCGCTGTTGCCCATACCCAGGGCCAGCCCGGCGGCATTGTTGCTGCCCTGCGCGGCGGCGGTGATCAGCGCCAGGGCTGTGGGGAAGAC
>JBAXMH010000409.1:0-2930 GCA_037134395.1 Chloroflexales bacterium | reverse complement strand
GACATAAAGGCCAAATTCTCGCTCGTCATTGGGGGGTAGTTGGCGGGCTGGAGAAAAAGCCCGCCGCCAAGGACAACCTCAACCCGCACGACGTGCCGGTCGCCCACCAACTCCAGGAAGGCGGCCACACCCGTCTGCTCGCCGGGGCCGAGCAACCCGATGGTGCCGGTATCGGTTTTGATCACGATCCCGCTCGCGTCGTAGGCGACAAGCTGGTAGCGGGTATCGCGAACCATCAGGTCGTGGTTGGGGTTGGCGACGGTGAATGCGTAGGACAGCACGCTGGTCGGCTGGGCGAACCCCGCCGCCAGAACCCGCAACGACTCGGGCTGCGGTGTCGGGCTGGGCTGCGGTGTTGGGCTGGGCTGCGGCGTCGGGCTGGGCTGCGGTGTCGAGCTGGGCTCAGGGGGAAGAGTTGTTTCCGTCGGACTCGGCTCAGGGGGAAGAGTCGTTTCCGTCGGACTCGGCTCAGAGGGAAGAGTCGTTTCCGTCGGGCTGGACTGAGGGACAGGGCTAGCCTTCTGTTTCGTCGCCGTTGCACCCGTCACCGGGGTGGGGCGCGGTGATGTAACCACGGTCACTGTTGCCACAGCGATGGGGGACGACCGCCCCATGCCGGTGATTGCGCCGATCAGCGAACGGCCAAGGATGCAGAGGGCGATCAGGAAGATCAGGATGGCGGCAAGGATCTGCCAGGATAAACGCACCTGCATAATGACCTTCTGCTACTTCTATGGGTTCAGTATTTTACTATACTTACGCTTGCCGTACTAACATCGCTCATGCTATGCTATGCCCTGTACAAAACCCGCTCCACCGTGTTTCAGTCAACGGGCTTATGCCTGCTGTGGCTTCGCCGTCTGCTGTTCATGGAGGGGGCTATGATTATCTCACGAACACCGTTGCGGATCAGCTTTGCCGGAGGCGGAAGCGATCTTAGCGCCTACTATCGCCACGAGCCAGGGGCGGTAGTTAGCGTCAGCATAGACAAGTACATTTATATCACTGTCAACGCCAAGTTCGATAGCCAGATCCGCGCCAGTTATTCCGTCACCGAGATTGTTGACCACATTGATGATCTGCGCCACCAGTTAATCCGCGAGGCGCTGCGTGTGGTCGGGCGTGATCATAGCATTGAGATTACCTCGATCTCCGATATTCCTTCCCAGGGCACCGGGCTCGGCTCATCGAGTACCTACACCGTTGGCCTGCTGAACGCCCTCTATGCCTTTACCGGGCGCTTTACCAGTGCCGACCGCCTCGCCCGTGAGGCGTGCCAGATCGAGATTGAGCGCTGCGGCGAGCCGATTGGCAAGCAGGATCAGTATATCGCTGCCTACGGCGGACTCCAGTTCATCCAGTTTAACCCCGACGAGAGTGTTTTCGTTGACCCGGTGATCTGTCGGTCACAGACAAAGGCGTGGCTGGAAGAGCGCCTGCTAATGTTCTATACCGGGGCCACCCGCGCCACGGCTAACGTGTTGCATGAGCAGCGCGCCAACACCGAGTCCGGCGGGGCGCAGCGGGCCGGCCTGCAGCGCATGGTACACCTAGCCCACGAACTGCGAGCCGCCCTGATTTGCGACGACCTGAGCGGCTTCGGCGAGGTACTGCATGAGGGCTGGATGCATAAGCGCGAGCTGGCATCGGGGATCACAAATGTGCAGATTGATGACTGGTACGAGCGCGGTCGGGCAGCCGGGGCCAGTGGCGGCAAGATCCTGGGTGCGGGCGGCGGCGGATTCTTACTGCTCTACGCACCCGTCGAGCGCCACGCAACCATCCGCGCCGCGCTGCCCGAGTTGCGCCACGTGCCCGTGCGCTTTGCCCCCCAGGGCAGCAAGATCATCTACGTTGAGGATACGCAATAAGGCCACGTGCGCCCAGGAATCGGGAGCCGGGAGCCGGCTCCCGGCTCCCGGCTCCCAGTACGAAACAGTCCTACGGATGGAAACTATGCCCGAGATCGCGCACCCGAACAATGTGGTTTGGACGTAGCGGGTCGGTTTCGATCTTCTTGCGCAGCCGCCCGATATATACGGGCACGAGGTTGCTGTCAGTCACATCGTCAATCCCCCAGATGTGCTGAAGCAGTTGGCGTGAACTGAGTACCCCACAGGCGTTCTGCACCAGATAGTAGAGTAACTGGAACTCGCGCTCCGTCAGATTTTCCTCGCGTGTGTCGCCGATTACCACTCGACGCTGGACGGGGTCAAGACGTAGCGTTCCCACCGACATGGGCTCATAGGCCGAGTAGATCTGCATAAACTCATCGCCGTAGCGGCGCATCACTGCCTCGATCCGTGCCAGCAGCTCCGACGGGTTAAATGGCTTATTCAGCACGTCGTCAGCCCCGAGCTTCAGAGCGCGTACACGATCAGCAACCGCGCATTCCTCAGCCAGGAAGATAATAGGTGTGTGATAGTGTGCGCGGATCTCACGGCAGAACACATACCCATCCAGATCCGGAAAGTCCGAGTCGAGCAAGATCATGTCAACTTGCCCTTGCTTGAGATGATCGCGTAGCCCATGCTGATCTTCTACAAGGGTGACGTTGTAGCCCACATCCTTCAGTAAGAACTGAGTCATGCGTGCGTGCATGCGATCCCCGCTCGCCAACATAATATGCATCATGACGTCTCCCAATCATAATCCGTTTCACCTGCATACGTGAGAATCAGAAAGCGACGACTCACACCGTATGGCCTAGTGTGCATCGGTATGCGGCATATCAGTAGCAGGCAGCGTACGACTCCGCCGTGGGGAAATTTCTGACGTTGTCAGAAATAGCGCAGGGTACAGGTGGCAGGAATGCGCGAAAATGTGGGGTCTGATGAGGGTCTGATGAGGGTATAGTACGAATCCCGCACGCGAGAGACAGTTTCAGTATAGCACAAGCGTCAAGGTATAATGAGAGTCTAATATAGCAC
>JBAXMH010000408.1:0-2947 GCA_037134395.1 Chloroflexales bacterium | reverse complement strand
GCCCCGTTCCCGGCAGCACCGTCACGTCGTAGCGCAATCCCGGCAGCACCGCCCGTCCTAAGGCCACCTGGTCATCCGTTGTTACGGTAAACGTCCCCGGTCGCAGGCTGTCCGCAATCGTTCCCTGTGCTGTCAGCCGTCCGGTGGCGAAAGTCAGCGTCACCGTCACCAGGCGGGTGAAGGACGCAGGTTCGGCAGCGGTGGGAGCAGCCTCGGCGATCAAGGCGTTCGTCTGCACGGCCCGCAGGGCCAGCAGCCCCGGTGCGCTTGCCGCCTGTGGCTGAGCCACCTGGACACCGATGAACGGCAGCCCGTAGAGTGTCCACTCGCTCAGCACCTTCTCGTCGTAGACGCTGAATCCTCCCACGCCGCTCTCGGTCAGATAGCGTTGCTTGGCCAGGGCCAGGGCCGTGCCAAGGGTGGGCGTCCCGGGTCGGCCAATCTGCGCGGTGAAGGCCAACGCCAGTCGCTCGCTGTATCCCGCCACCCCGTCATCGCCGTAGCCGTAGCCCGTATTGCCGATCAGGTTGCCGCCGTTCTTCAGCACCGCACTGGCAAAATCGGGCTGGAATGCGGCGGTGGCAAACGCCTCGTTCGTCGCGCTGAGCCCGGAGTGACAGCCGACCGAGTAGATCAGACTCGGCCCACCGTCGCGCAGGAAGTAGGCGTCGGCGGGGGTGGCGGGCGCGGCAGCCTGGAGCCCCGCCACGTCAAAAATGCCCGCCCCGGCGTCGGCGTAGTTGGCGGGAATGGCGGTGTTGTGGCTGAAGTGGCTGTTCAGCAGCATCAGGTGGTAGGGCGTATGCACTCCCTGATAGGTCGTTTGCGCCGTCAGCGCCGCGTACTGCCCCCCGAACCAGGCCCGGGTAAAGTCGCCCGCGCTCCAGGTATCGCTGATCATGCTTGTCACGCGGAACCCGGTGCCCTTCAGCATCCCCGCCGCCGTGGTGGAAAGGTCGCTGAGGAAGTCGTAGCCGGTGACGAGGGCGGTGCCACCGGTGCCCGCTTGAATAGTCTGTCGCGTCGCGGCGGGCTGACTGAGGTAGGCGGTCAGGTAGGCCACAATCTCCTCGGGACGCTCGACCAACCGCCCGATGCCCATGTCCGGCACGTAGAGTTGCCGCCCGTGCCAGGGGGTTGGCACCCGGTCGGCGTAGAAGTTGTCGGTCTTGAGACCCCGGAAGAAGAGGCTGCCGCCCATCGCGCTGTCGGATCGCAGACCGGCCCCGTCCGCCGCGAGGTCGCCAATGTAGGCGCGTTCGTTGCCCAGGGTGGTCTCGTCAATGGTGCGGTAGAACGGGATAATCTCATCGGCCCCGACGATGACGAGGTTGCGGACATTGGGAGCGCGAGTGCGGATGGCGGAATCAATGGTGAGCCAAATCTGGCGGACGATGGCATTGGCCAGAATCGGTTGGTCGGGACGGGCATCCCACTGGGTATAGAGTGCGGCCAGACGGGTGGCCGCCGCCGGGTCAAGATCCGTACTGAGGTTAAGGGTCATGCCCAGGCTGTCGGTGAGGATTTGGCCCGTGGGACCGAGCAACGTGGCGAGCTGTGTGAGTGCGGCGGTACTGGTGGGATAGCGTGTCGCCAGACGGGCCGGATGGGTGATGAAGAGCGTCTGCACATCGCTGCGTGTGGCGGTGGTCAGGGCGACGGCACCGGCGTCCACACTGGCGGCGATCATCGGTGCGGGGCTAACACCCAAACTGAGGCGGTAGGGCGTTCCGGCGGCCCCCTCGCCGCTCAACACCAGCAGGTAGACCGTGCCGCCACGCGGGAGAAACGCGCCGATGGACTCGTCGGTGGTACCGGGGCTGGAGGAGATTGCCCGAATACGGGCGATGGCGCGGATGCGGGCGATGGCGCGGATGCGGGCGATGGCGCGGATGCGGGCGATGGTAGCGAGATTGCCCGAGTCGTCAATGGTGGAGTTATCGGTGATATGGGCGAGACTGACGCCATCACTGAGAACAGCAGTGCTATCGAGGCTCTCGATCAGGCCGAGGTCGTAGTCGCGGGAGAGACCCCCGAGGGTGGCGGTGATGGTGGCCCCCGGCGGCAGATTGAGAGCAAACATATCCACATCATCGGCACTGCTGAGGGTGCCGGTGTAGACGGCCTGATTGGCGGTGAGCTGGATACGCTGAGCGAGAGTAAGGGAATTATTAGGCTCCTGCTCAGCGCGAACCGGGACGGAGCCAGACGAACCCGCAATCAGGGCGACATCGCCGGGGTGGTAGAGTGCGGTCAGGCGGACACCGGCGGGGGAGAGGATGGTGGCGAAGGTGCCGCTGAAGCTATTGGCGGTGAGGAACGTAAAGGTATCACTGAGAACAGGAGTGTACGTGCCGCGCAGATTCGGGAAGAGACTGCCGTCGAGGGCGACGGCACCCGCAACGTCGAGCAGGTCGTGACCCGAGCCAGCAACAGTGCCCGCGAGATCCAGAGAGAGAGCGGCGGCGGGCATCTGGGTATAGGCCGCACTGAGGGTGAGGATGCCGGGAGAGGAACCCCCTGGTTCAACGGTGCCGCTGCGGTTAAGGATGGTGCCGGTACCAGTCGGGGTACTGACAACACCAGGGCCGCGCAGGGTACCATCGAGGGTGAGTTGGGGAGTGGCCCCGGTAAGGGTGAGGGACTGGCCGTTGAGGTTGAGAGTACCGCCCGCGTTGACCTCAATCCGAGGCAGGGAGAGGGGGCCGATGAGGGTGAAGATAGCTCCCGACATAATGGTGATGGGGTTAGTCAGCGCGAGAGAGCCACTGCCGGCAAAGGACTGGTTGGTACCGCCGAGTTGGAGGGTGTCGAGGGTGATGGAGCCGTTATTGGTGAGGATGGAGCCATCGAAACGCAGGGTGCCGGTGCCGGTCAAGACGCCGGTGGAGTTGACCGTGGTGGAGCCACGCACCGTGAGGGTCTGGCTGATGGGTACCGTCAGCAC
>JBAXMH010000407.1:0-2961 GCA_037134395.1 Chloroflexales bacterium | reverse complement strand
GCCCTTATATCCCAGGGCTGAAGCTCCTGGGCTTTACGGGCTATTTCTGTAAGGACGCAGCAGCACCTATGGAATTCCCACCCCCTACTCATCCGGGGCTACTGCGCCCCTACTTATCTGGGGCTGCTGTGCCCCCACCCCGGACTCTTTCGAGGCTAAGACAAGGTTCGTAGATACTTTACAGTTCTACCCCCCCCAGCCCCTCCCCCACGTGGGGGGGAACAACGCATTGGTTCCCCCCGCGTGCGGGGGGCTAGGGGGGTAGAGCGTGTCAAGACTGTAAAGTAAAATTGGTCACTCTGAAACCATGTCTAAGGAGCCAAAAACTGCGGTAGAGCATAAGTAACGCTGTCACGCAGAGCGAAGCGAAGCGTCCCGGCATCCGTATCGCCCACCGGGACGCTTCGCTCTGCGTGACACGATGACAGCGTGACTATGCGGTATGCCAAAAACTCTTGTTAGCGCGAATAAGTTCTGGGTCAAGTTGTGCAGTGCTGGGAGCGAGGGCGTCTCGCCCTCGGGGTGTCTGGAGGGCGGGACGCCCTCACTCCCAGCTTAACCCAGCGGTTATTCACGCTAACAAACTCTTAAGAAGCTGTCTGAAAAGGTATGGCTACGGTCCTAGAGACCTGTCAGGTAGGACACACAAGAACCATCCAGTTGCGCAAGACTCATCCCATGTGTCCTACCTGACAGGTCTTTTCAGACAGCTCCTAAGGATTACTATGTAGGCTATGGATTTTTGTTCACGTAATCGTGTTCACCGAAGTGACGTAGGGTGAGGCCACCACCATCGGCAATACAACTGACACGAACCCCATCAGAGACGCGAAAGTGCCCAATGGGCTTCCCATTCATCTGCTTACTCGTGTAATTGTCATACTCAATACCGCCACGCCCCTTCAGCGCAGCAGCATTGCCATGGTGATCACCTAGCACTGCGGCGACACTCGCCAACTGAGACTGGAGCCGTGCGCGATGGGTCGGATTGAGCGTCCGCTTATAGTCATTGATGAAGCCGGTTTCATAGCGCAGAAGCGGGAAGGGCAAGAGCGATCCACTGAGGAGATCACCACGAGCTTGATTCCATACCAGTTGGCCCCATTGCGAGATTTCGGCATTCTCCTGGTCATTGGTGTCATAGAGCGTACGCTGAAGCGCACCCGGATGACTCAATGGAACGGTGGTAGGTGCCTCAGCCATCATCGCAAGGGGTACCGCGTAGGGTGTGAGCGCGTCGAGATCAATCTTGATCGGCAGGCGAGGGATGTACATGGGTGCGGCAGTACTGCCCTCGAATAGGTACAGCATCTCGTCGGCGTAGAACATGCCGATGGTATTAAGGTAGCCCTGAAGCGCCTTAAAGCCACCTACGAGGTTAAACACTACGCTATAGCCTTCATCGTGGTAGCTGGGCAGAAGTTTGTCACACTCGACAATCAGACTCTTGATACCAGCCTCAAAAGCAGCGGATGTAGCAGTAGTAAGCCCAGTGGGGATCATTGTTTGGACAGGGAGGCCATGTCCACGCAGATACTCGGCGATCAGATCTGCGCAGAGTCGACCCAGAGCAGTATCGCTACTCACAATGAGCTGCATATCCTGGCGCGCAAGACCAATCTGCCCATCGTACAGGGCATAAAGGCCATTAAGCTCCGCGCTCATCCAGCGAATACGAGTGATATTGTTTTCGCTAAGAGTCGCCTGAACCCGCTGGAAACAACTCATGCTGCGTGGTGGGCGCGGGCCACGGGCCGTCCGGCGGGCGACATGGGTGTCCGGCAGGTGGTCGAACACGGGCACAGGCAACGCGGCTTCGGCGGCACACCCGACACTGATCACCCACAGCGTGGCCAGCGCCATGGCCAGCCAGAGCCGTTCGGCACGGCGCAGCTGTTCGCGCACCGCCTGCTCGCTGCGGTCGAGCAGATAGGCCAGGATCACCGCCACCTGGGTCAAGCCGCAGCTCTGGGCCAGCACAATGCCGGCACTCCACAGGCTGAGCACCAGGACCTGTGGTTTGCTCAAGTGGGGCAGGTGAGTTGACACGGTCTGCTGCCATTGCGATAATCCGGCTGGGCGGGGCATGGCTTGCTCCTGTTCACGATATGGCTGTTGAGAACCGCATCGTAGCAGAAGGTCGCCCCGCCTTCAATAATCCTTTACACCTAGGGCTCCTCGCCCCAAAAACCCTACACTTGAGAGAGATGCTCACCCCTGGCGATGATGTGCTGCTGGTCGGTGATGAATGTGTGGTGACCAAAGCCGGCACGGAGACCTTCGGTTCGGTGTGGATCGCTTCTTTTCGAGCATCTTTGGCAAGCCCGTGCCGGGGGTTTCGCTGTTCGCGCTGGCCCTGGTCAGTCGCACCGAACGGCAGGCATTCCCCGTACAGGTGGAGCAGGTACTGCGCACACCCGCAGCAGCACCTCCTCCGGCTATGCCCACCGCCAAACGGAAACCGGGACGTCCGACGGGCAGCAGCACCCAAACCAAGGCCGATGCGCCCCTGAATGCCGAACATACCCGCATCAGCACGATGATCCAGGGGCTCTTGGCCCGCATCCACCCGTACCTGAATGTGACCTACCTGGTGTTGGATGGCCATTTTGGCAATCAGAATGCCGTCCTGATGGCCCGTCGGTTGGGTCTGCACCTTATCTCGAAACTGCGCAGCGACTCGGCGTTGTATTATCCGTACGATGGCCCGTATGCCGGACGTGGCCCCCATCATATCTATGGTGATCGGATCGACCCCACGGCGATCCCGGAGCGCTTCCTGAAACAGACCACCGTGGACAACCACATCGAGACCCGCATCTATCAGATTGAGGCGCGGCACGAGACGTGTGACCAACCGCTCAACGTGGTCGTGATCGTCAAGGTCCATCAGACCACTGGCAAACAGGCGCATGTCTATCTGTTCAGCAGTGATCGCATCCTGGCCTGGGATGTCCTGCG
>JBAXMH010000406.1:0-3010 GCA_037134395.1 Chloroflexales bacterium | reverse complement strand
CAGCCCTGGTTAAGCATTGCGCTGCCGGAGTCGGCGTGCTTGAGCGTGGTATAATTTGGACTTCACAATGCCGCGTAAGACACCCATGCGCGGGGCGTACACACCATCGCGATGAAAATGGTCGCTGGTGTCCAGCTATCGGCTATCGGCTATCGGCTATTTTCACACCAGAGGAGACATATAGTATGGACCGAACGATCCGCGTCCTCGTTGCCAAACCGGGACTTGATGGCCATGACCGTGGCGCGAAGGTAATTGCACGCGCCCTGCGCGATGCGGGCATGGAGGTGATCTACACCGGCCTCCAGCAGACACCGCAGATGATTGTTGAAGCTGCCCTCCAGGAAGATGTTGACGTGATCGGTCTGTCAATCCTCTCCGGTGCCCACATGACCCTGCTCCCCAAGATCTCGCGGCTCCTGCACGATCAGCAGATGGACGATGTGCTTGTGGTTGCCGGCGGCATTATCTCTGATGACGATGCCACAACCCTTAAAGGCGAGTACGGGATCGCTGCCGTGTTTGGCCCCGGCTCGAACACGAACGATATTGTGGGTTTCATCCGCGCCAATGCCGGCATCGCCCGTGATTCGTAAGGCCGAGGCGTATGCATATCCCTGATCTTCTCCCGCGCCTGCTCGGCGGCGACCGGCGCGCTTTGGCGCGGGCGATCTCGCTGGCCGAGCAGGGTGGCCCCGCGTCACGTGCCCTGCTCGCCTCCGCCTATCCGCACACCGGCCAGGCCCATGTGGTCGGCATCACTGGCCCGCCCGGCGCGGGCAAGAGTACCCTGGTCAACGCTTTGGCCCTAGAATGGCGTCGCCGTGGCCGGACTGTCGGTATTGTGGCGGTGGATCCGACCTCGCCCTTTAGTGGCGGGGCGGTGCTGGGCGACCGCATCCGTATGCAGCCCCTCGGCGGCGACTCCGGTGTTTTCATCCGTAGCATGGCCTCTCGTGGTCGGTTAGGCGGTCTCTCGCGGGCCACCGCCGACGCAGTGGCGCTCATTGACGCCGCTGGTTTTCATGTCGTGATCATCGAGACCGTCGGTGCCGGCCAGGGCGAGGTGGACATCGCCCGTGCCGCTCAGACCACGATTGTGGTTGAAGTGCCGGGAATGGGCGATGATGTGCAGAGCATCAAGGCGGGGGTGCTGGAGATCGCCGACCTGTTTGTGGTAAATAAGGCCGACCGTGAGGGTGCCGACAAGACGGTGCGACAACTGCGCTCAATGCAGCGCCTGGGTGCCCCTCCCGCCGATGGCTGGGAGCCACCGGTATTGCCCGCCGTCGCGACGAGCGGCCAGGGCATCGCCGAGATTGTCGAGTCGGCAGGGCAGCATGTCGCGCACCTGCGGGCCGGGGGTGGGGCCGACGCCCGCGCCCGCGCCACGGCAGAGGGCGAGCTACGCGCTGCGGTTCAGGAGTTGGCGATTGAGCAACTGCATGGCCCAGCCTGGGACGCCCTTGTCGCTCAGATCGCTGCGCGCCAGAATAACCCCTACTCCGCCGCCGAGGAGCTTTGGAGGAATCTCCCTCTTTAATAAGGGGTCAGGGGCCAGGGGTCAGGGGTCAGGCGGCAAGTTCATGCGACGACCGACAAAGAACGACCACTGCGCACGCAGTGGTCGTTCTTTGTCGGTCGTCTATACTCGATACGAACCTTCGCCTATGTCAGATACTTTACAGTTCAGGCCAGATTGTGGCATCCTAATGCGCTCGACCTGACCCCTGACCCCTGACCCCTGTCTTAGCGTCGGTTGCCAAGGATGCGCAACATGTAGAGGAAGAGGTTAATGAAATCGAGGTAGAGGTTTAGGGCACCGTAGATCGCCACACGCTGCTCGCCGTCCTCACCGCGAACCTCGGCGATCATACGCTTGATCTTTTGGGTATCGTAGGCTGTCAGGCCGACAAAAATCAAGACGCCAACATAGCTAATCACCCAGGCCAACGCGCTACTGGCCACAAACATGTTCACAACCGAGGCGATGATCAGGCCGATCAAGGCCATAAAGAGCATCCCGCCGAGCTGCGTTAGATCGCGCTTGGTGGTATAGCCGATCAGGCTCATTGTAGCGAAGGTGCCGGCGGTGATGAAGAATGTGCTGGCGATTGATGCCCGCGTGTAGGCCAGAAAGATTACCGAGAGGGTCAGGCCGTTAAGCGCGGCGTAGCCCAGAAACATGCCCATGGCCACGGCGGGAGCCAGCCGCATCAGGTTTGCACTCAGCACCCAGACCATCGCGATCTCGGCGATCATCAGGCCGAAGAAGATGATCGGGTTGCCGATAATCATACCGGCCAGGGCACTGCTGTTGGCGACCGTCATCGCAATGGCGCCGGTTGTGAGCAGGCCGGCTGTCATCCACGCATAGACCCGCGTGAGAACCGATTGCTGCCGCAATACATCGGTGGGAGAGCTAAGATACGGCGAGTAGGACATCGCGACCTCCTATTGTAAAGTCAACAGGCGCAACCACTGAGGCGCGCCGCAGCGTATTATACGCGCCCGTCGCTAGAATGGTTGCAGAATAGTCTCAGACGCGCTTCTGCGCGCCCGATGACCCGGTGCGCTTCTGCGCGATGAGATCCTGGGCTTGCGCATGGCTGGTGGCCTGAAACTGTTGGAGCGCAGCCACCGTAATCGGGCCTTCCGCTAGCAAGCTCCCAATCTGGGTATCGCGAACCTGCTGGATGCTGGTGAACAAAATGCGCAGCAGCTCGCCTACCTGAGCGGAATTCCAATCGGTGCGATTGCGCAAGTCGTTGAGCAGATCGAGGATCTCTCCGTTCTGCACATTCTGGCGATCTACCGCGAGTGACAGGTCGGTGACACGCTGTTCAAGGCAAGTAATGGCGGCGCAGAGGTCGAAGTCAGTGGTGAGAGGAAGCGTACTCATAGCATTTCTCCGGGTATGACGGTAGTGTGGATCGTTTGGATAAGGTGAACCAGTGCAAGACAAGGTTTCAGGTGCGAGGTTTCAGGTTTCAGGTTGAGCGCATCTGCA
>JBAXMH010000405.1:0-3014 GCA_037134395.1 Chloroflexales bacterium | reverse complement strand
TCGGCGTACCGCTGCCCATGCCCAAGATCCGCGACGGAATCCGCCGTGCGGTGAGTGAACTTGATAGCGGCGGTGGACGCCGAGCGGCGGTGGCTATCCTCACCACCGATAGCAAGCCCAAGGAGCGGGTCTACCGTGTCCAGCTTGGCGAGGGTCATCGGGTGACGCTGGCGGGTATGGCGAAGGGCACGCGCATGATCCACCCGCGCATGGCCACCGTCCTCTGCCTGATGACCACCGATCTGGCGATTGACCAGCGACTGCTAGTACAGTCGTTGAACCACGCCGTAACCCGCTCATTCAACCGACTTAACCTCGACGGTGACTGTAGCCCGAACGATACGGTGATGGTGTTGGCCAACGGTGCCGCCGATGGCCCGATGATCACCGACGCCGCCTCCCGCGAGTTCGCAGCCTGGCAGGAGGCGCTTGACCAACTCTGCTACGAACTCTCGCAGCAGATCGTGCGCGATGCCTCAACCGGGGGTAAAATTATTGGGGTGACGGTGCGCGGTGCCCCGAACGAGGAATGTGCCCGCAAGGTCTGCGATGTGGTGGCCCGCTCAAGCGCCGTGCGCTCAGCCTGCATCCGTAATCTGCCCGACTGGGGCGCGCTGCTGGTCGCCATTGGCTCCAGCGAGGTCGAGCTACGCCCCGAGTTGCTCGAACTGCGCATCGGCCATGTTATTCTCATGCTTGAGGGCATACCTTGCACCTTTGATTACGCCACTGCGCTCCAGCTCTTCACTAGCCCCGAAATTGATTTCACCATTGATATGCACCTCGGCCCGGCTGAAGCAACGGTGCTGACATGCATATGGCACGAGGAATAGCGGAAGGAATTTTATGAACCAGCAACTGCCGCTCTTCCCTCTCGCGACGGTTCTCTTCCCCGGCGCAACGCTGAATCTGCACATCTTCGAGGAACGCTACCGGACAATGATCAGCCAGTGCCTGGAGCAGAATCGCCCTTTCGGCGTGGTCTACCTGCGATCTGGCGATGAGGTGAGCGAGGGACGACCAACTTCACGTCTAGCCGAGACCGCCAATGTCGGCACGGTCGCCGAGATCAGCGCCAATGTGCGCCTGGACGACGGGCGCTACCTGCTTACCGCCACCGGCCTGCGCCGCTTCAGCATCCGCCGCATCCTTCAGCGGGTGCCCTACATCATCGCCGCCGTGGTTGATTTGCCTGAGGAGGGTGGCCCGCAGGTGGATGCCGCTGCCCACGCGCTGCGCACGGTCTATGGACGCTACTGGCAGGCTATCTCGGTTGCATCCGGCACTCCCATCGAGGTTGAAGATCTCTCCACAGAGCCGGAGGCGATGGGCTACCAGCTCGCCGAGCGGCTCCAGGTGCCCGATGAGCTGAAGCAGCGCTGGTTAGAGACCGAACTAAGCACCCGCCTGCGCGACCTCGCCAGCGAACTGCTCGACGAACTGTCAATTTTGCCGCCTGCACCCGGACTCGGCAACCTGAATTAATTGCAGATTGTAGATTGTAGATTGCAGATTGTGCCAATCTGCAATCTACAATCTACAATCTACAATCTATGATGGACGACGTCCTTCCCTTCCCACTGCTTGCTCTGGTTGGCCAGCCCGAGCTGAAGATGGCCCTGATCCTCGGGCTGATCAACCCGCAGATCGGTGGTGTGCTGATCTCTGGCCCGTATGGCGTCGGCAAGACCACGGCGGTGCGCGGGTTGCTCGACCTCATGCCCAAGGTTGAACGTGCGTGGGAGGATGCCGAGGGCCACGCCCATACGGCCCACGAGCCCATGCGCCTGGTGGAACTGCCGCTCAACGCCCGCCTGGAAGATGTGGTTGGTGGAATCAATCAGCGTGTCGCCATCGAGCAGCAGCGCGTCCTGCTGGAGGAGGGCATCCTCTTCCACGCCCACCGCAACGTCCTCTATGTTGATGAGATTAACCTGCTCGACCCGGTGGTTGTGGAGGCCATTCTCGACGCCGCCGCCCAGGGCCGCACCCTCGTGCGCCGTGGCCCGATGACCCGGCTCTTCCCCAGCCAGTTCGTCCTGATCGGCTCGATGAACCCGCAGGAGGGCGAGTTGCGCCCGCAGATCCTCGACCGATTCGGCCTGCGGGTCTGGGTTGCGCCGCTGGAGGATCCACGTGGGCGGCTGGATGCCTACCGCCGCTCGCGTGATTTCCGCGCCGACCCGTCTGCCTTCCGCACCGCCTACGCCGCGCAGACCGCCGCCCTGGCCGAGGAGGTGGAGGCGGCCCGCGAGATCTTGCCGCACGTCGAGACGCCGCCACGGCTTGAGGAGCTGACAATGAATCTGGTACAGGCGCTCCAGGTTCCTTCGCAGCGCGCCGAATCGGCCTTGTTAGAAGCGGCCCGCGCCCGCGCCGCCGCCGACTTCCGCAATCTGGTGAGCGATGAGGATATTCGCCGGATTGCGCCTATGGCCTTGCGCCAGCGCCACAGCCTGCAAATTGACGCCTTCGCCCGCAGTTACGCCGAGGAGCGCGCCTCTATTGACGCCGCCCTCGCCACACTCCTCGCCGCTCCCACACCACCATCTCCCCGCCGCAAGCCCAGCACCGTCCATAAGATCGAGGGTGAAGGCTGAGACCCGCACCCATCAGCGCAACTCCGGCATTTCTACCGGATCCTCACGCGGGTCGCAGACCCCGCAGAACAGCGCTTTAGCGGTAACAATAGCCTTCTGCCCGCCCTTCTGATCGTGGTAGAGGGCCACAATATGCGGCATCTCCTGGGCGTGTTCGCGGCAGACTGCCCGCCCACAGAAGATACATGCGCCGTGGGCCGGTCGCTCGCAGTGCCAGCAGTTCATTAGTTGCTCCTGTTTTATCGTCTTCTGTTTCGTGTCTTCGTCCACCGGGACGATCTGGCTATTGCATGGTCGCTGCTGATCTCTATAATGGCGATAGTGCAAGGTGTCAGGTGTCAGGTGCAAGGTGTCAGGTGCAAGGTGTCAGGTGTCAGGTGTCAGGTGTCAGGTGTCAGGTGTCAGGTGTCAGGT
>JBAXMH010000404.1:0-3055 GCA_037134395.1 Chloroflexales bacterium | reverse complement strand
CACCGGCGTCAATCACCTGAAGCTGAACCTCGTCGGGGTCGAGCTTGGTGCCGGTAAGATCAATGGTGATCAGACCTTTGGTCTCAAACATCCAGCCCACCGAGCCGGGCTCGCCGGGGTTGCCACCGGCCTTATTGATTGCCGAACGCACATCAGAACTTGTGCGATTACGGTTATCGGTGGCGGTCGAGATAATCAACGCGACGCCGCCGGGGGCGTAGCCTTCGTAATAAATTTCCTCAAGGGCCGCCTCACCGCCCTTGCCTACCCCACGGTCGGCTGCGCGCTGGATATTCTCATTGGGCATATTGCTAGCGCGAGCCTTATCAACAGCTAGGCGCAGCCGGAAGTTCTGGTCGGGGTCGGCGCTCCCACCCTCGCGGGCCGCAATCGTAATATCGCGGGCGAGCTTGGTGAAGAGCTGGCCACGACGCTGGTCGGTGACGCCCTTCGAGCGCCGGATGCTGTGCCACTTCGAATGGCCGGACATAGCAGTGTGCCTCCTGCGTGGTCTAAATCTTGGCCCATTATAGCAGAACCTTGGGCTTTGCCCCCGACCCAGAAATGCTGCACCCCTACGTCCCAATCGTGTGCCATAATTCTCTACGCGAAGGATGTTGCACGATATCGTTTACATATGTACTTCGGGAACGGGATCTGTCCCACCGTATCCCACCCCCTGTCGGCGTCTCTGGTGGCCCGTGAAAGGACGCTCCTTGATGCGTGAATCTCCTGCGCTGATGCCTGTCGCAAAGCACGTGCGTGCGCTGCCCAATAATATCTATCTGGTGGAGGCGCATGCCGGCGATGTGCTGGTGAACTGCCCGCCAGAGACGCTGAAGTATGTGTTGGCTGCGGGCCTGACCCCGCCGGCCACTGTGCTGCTGCCGCCAGATATGCGTGCCGGCCAGGAGCTTGGATCAAGCGGGTTTGTGCGCCGTGGGATCAATTACGCGAGCGTTGAGTTCATCATTTACGCCAACTTTTTTGTGAAGAATCGCCGCGCCCATTTGATCACGGTGACGGAGGATCAGGCCCGCCGCCTGCGGCTGATCCTTCTGGAGACGATCAATGGGCCGGATGCCGACTACGGGCCGTACAACTGGGTGCGCCATGAGTGCGCCGCCGTCGCCTACTATCCGCCCCTCGGCCACGCGCCGCGTGTGGATGATATGGTTGATATTGTGAGCCTGGAGGCGGGCGGCGGAAATCTGGGAACCACGCAGATTGTTCTGGAGGACGAGGATTTTGTTTTCTACGAAGGCGGCGAGGTGGCGGCGCGGGTACACACACAGATCTCCCAGGTGGCCATGCCGCTGACGGTTGCTCCGCCCCGCCCACTCCAGCGCCAGGAACTGACGCTCCAGTTTATTGGAGGTAGCGACGGCTTTGACCCGGCGGGGATTACGACCTGCTTTCTGGCGTACCTCGGCACCAACGTGCAGACTCAGGCGACGCTCTTTGATGCGGCGGCCTATATCTTGGTGCGCCTGGGCAACTTAGGCATGGCCTCGCACCACATCTCCGAAGTGGTACTCTCGCATCTCCACGAAGATCATGTGGCCGGCCTGCCCGAATTGATCCTGATGGGAAGCCACCGTGTGCGTCTGCTCACCTCGGATATTGTGTACGCGAGTCTGTTGCGCCTGCTAGGTGCGATGTTGGCGCTGCCTGAGGATGAGGCTGCGGCTCTCTTCGACTTCTACCCGTTGAACCCTGGCACGCCGGTGGATCTCAATGGCCGACGCTTCGAGGCGATCTACGCGGTTC
Organism: Chloroflexales bacterium; assembly: GCA_037134395.1. Classification (GTDB taxonomy): domain Bacteria; phylum Chloroflexota; class Chloroflexia; order Chloroflexales; family Chloroflexaceae; genus Oscillochloris. Next base: position 1,285 of record JBAXMH010000404.1, on the reverse strand, counting down.
ACTCCATCCCGACGATTGCCGTGCGGGTGAATGGGATCTGCTACTCAGGCGATATGCGCTACGACGAGGATTGGTTTGGCGAATTGGAGGAGACGGGTGTACTCTCGGCAGATCGGCGCAGCGAACTCGTACAGTTTGCTGAGGGAGCCAGCGTGCTGGTGCAGGATGTGGGCGGCGGCGCGATCCACAGCACGATTACGCCTCGGCTGCTCCAGGCGCTGACGGCGAAGAGTCAGCGCCTGGTGCTGGCGCATACCAGCAAGCATCTGCTGCCCGCCGAGAGCGACGACTTGGCGGGGCGGATCGAATTTGCCGACAGTGGCCATGTGGTCTCTCTGGGCGAACTGCTGCCCGACGATAGCCGGGTCAAGGTTGCCGAGACCATTGCGGCATGCCCGCTCTTTGCCCGCCTGTTGGTGGCGACGCGCCTCAGTCTGGCGATGCACGCCGAGGTGCTGGACTGGGCGGATGGACAGACGATCATGGACGAAGGCGAAGCCTCCGATGGTCGGGCCTATATCGTCCACTCGGGTCTGGTGGAGATCTGGGTTGGCGGGGTACAGGTGCGCGTTATCGGGCGCGGCAGCAGCATTGGCGAGCGCGGGGCGATTCTGGGCGATCTGCGCACGAGTACGATGACAGCACGCGGCCACGTGCAACTGCTCAGTTTCGCCCCGGAGATATTTCAGGATGTAGCCGAGCGGCTGGGTCTGGTTGCCGCCTTTGCACGGGCCGAGTGGTTAAGCCAGGTACCGGTGTTGTGTGACCTACCGTGGGCCAGTCTGCTCGACCTCGCCCTGGACTTTTTGCCTCACCAGATGGCCACCGGGGAACTGCTGTTTAGCTACGGTGATCCGGGCTACGAAGGATACCTGCTGGTACAGGGTGCGATCACGTTCAGTGACGAGAGCGGTAGGATGATTGATACGCTGCGCAATCCGGGACAATTTTTTGGCGGACGCTCGGCGCTCTTCGGCATCCCGCGCAGTGCAACGGCCCACGCCAGTGTCACCTCGGAGATCTGGGAGTTACCAGCCCCGGCGCTCCAGCGAGTCAACCTGCTTTACCCCAACCTGCTGCTGCACCTGCGCGCAATTGAGGCCGGGTTTCAGCGCAGGAGGATGTAGGACAGGAGGCAGGTCGCTCGCTGCGCTCGCTAGCAGGAGGCAGGATGCAGGGGGAGCGACTTGCCACCTGCCACCTGCCACCTGCCACCTGCCTCCTGCCTCCTGTCCTAGGGCCAATACTTTTCGAATAAGCAGATCTCATGCCGACCTTTCCCCCT
>JBAXMH010000403.1:0-3094 GCA_037134395.1 Chloroflexales bacterium | reverse complement strand
CCTGCCTCCTGCCTCCTGCCTCCTGCCTCCTGCCTCCTGCCTCCTGCCTCCTGCCTCCTGCCAGATCATCACCGCACTAAGAATGTCAGCGACCAGAAGCAACAGCCAACCTGGCAGCGGGCCAGGGATAGCCTGTAGAGCTAGGGTGATCAGCGGGGCCACCGCTATAGCCCCGCATAGGCCCAGGAACGTCTGCGTCAGCGGGTCGCTCTCAGCGGGAAAGATGACGCGGGCAACGAGCCACCCCGGCAGCCCAAGCACCACCAGTGCGCCCAGCCCGCGCCAGGGCAGCGGCAGCAGCAGGGCGAGGTGACCAACCAGCAGCACGCCGAAAATAGCCGATAGCCGATAGCCGATAGTACGATAGTTGTCGTTTGAATCACCCCCCCTAGCCCCCCCGCAAGCGGGGGGGGACAATGCATTGGTTCCCCCTCCGCTTGCGGGGGGGCTAGGGGGGGTGTTCGGCGGGAGCCTTTCTACGAAGGTATTTACAACTGTAGTAATAGCCGATAGTCGGGCACCACTGGTGCTAACTCTGCTCATGAGTGGAGATAGGTGAGGCATTGCCTTACCTACCTTCATCAACAGAATGATCAAAGTCCCCGCAACCAGTAGCCATAGCGGTGGGTTGGGCACAGCCCACGCATATCCGCCGGGGTCGCGCCAAGCCCACAGGGAGAGTCCCGCACCCACCGCGTAGGGGCGGAGCAGGCGCAGCGGAGAAAGCCGCGTGCGGCTTTCTCCGCTGCGCCTGCTCTGCCCCAACACCCCCACCATCCCCACCATCCCCAGCGCCCAGGTGAGCAGCAGCGCCCGTTCCAGCACCGGGCCGAGCGGCATTGGGCCGAGGGGCCGCAGCTCCGCCCAATCGAGGGCAACGCCCAGGGGACGTGGGTCGGCGGGGCCGGGGTAGACGGAGGGAATGCTGAGATCCAGGGCTGCCTGGCCGCCACTAAGCCCATCCATGCCGCCGGGAGCCAGGAGTACCCGATAGATTCTCCACCCGGTCTTTGTCCCAAACCCCCCAACTGCCCGGCCTGAGCGTACCAGATCCAGGTGTAAATCTTCTGGCTGGGCGAAGGGTGCCGCGTGTAGGCGCATCGTCAGGGCCAGCAGCCCCTGGGCGAATGCGGGCAGCAGCAGGCGTGCGCCGGGTGCGCTCCAGCGTGTGCTGACCCCGGACTCATTTTCGGCGGGGTAGAAGTTCGCCAGGAAGTAGGCGTCACCCGGCGTACCCACGTCAATACGTTGCGGCACGGGGTAGCGCAGTGCCAGGGCGAGCAACAAGGCCGTGAGGGCGAGGGCGGGGATGAACCGTAGGGGCAACATCATGCGGTCACGTTCGCCGGAAACATACGCTACCTTCCGCAAACCCTACGTGTCAGGTGTCAGGTGTCAGGTGTCAGGTGTCAGGTGTCAGGTGTCAGGTGTCAGGGTTTTAGACAAGGTTCGCGGATACTTTACAGTTTAGGCATACGCAAGGCTTTCTGATGCGCTCGGCCTGACACCTGAAACCCGGCACCTGACACCTTGTCTTAGGCATGCTTCAATCCAGCGTGACAGTTTCGGCACATACACCGCGTCCTGTTGCAGCAAATCTGCAATCTAAAATCTAAAATCTAAAATCTAAAATCTGACTCAGCCCTGCCGTGCGCGCTGATCCGCCTCGTCCACCCACGCCTCAGCGTTGATCGGCGTCCGGGTGGTTCCAATAGCCTCGCGCAGCCGCTGGGGGCTGGTGGCAGCGATCTGGGCGAAGCTGGAGATGCCCGCCTTGATCAGGCGCTGAGCGTAGATCGGACCAATACCGTTGATCTGCGTTAGATCGTCGCTCTTGCTCGCGGGTGTGGCCTTCGGCTGCGCGGCGACAGCCAGGGCAGCGGGGGTGATCGGCCCACCGATCAGATAATCCCAGGCGTATTTTGCGGGTTCGCTGCGACCCTTCAAGGCCAGACCGATCACAAAATCGGCCATTGTCTGCACTACCCAGTCGAAGTAGTGCGGAGTGAGCGAGTTCACATCAAAGTCCGGGGCCGGGTTCATAAAATCAATCGCGTAAGGCACACCATCTTTGAGGGCGAATTCTACCGTATTCATATCGTAACCGAGCGCATTGTTGATCGTGAACGCATCAGCCACCACCCGGCAACCCTCTTCCTCGGTGAGATAATGGTCATCGCGAAAGTAGCGGTTCGGCCAGGGAGCGTTCGTATCAAACTTGATGGTCATGATCTGCTCTTGGCCGATCACAATGCAGCGGACATACTTCTCCCAGGCGATATACTCCTGGAGCATCATGCACTCGGTGCCGGTCTCGTTATAGGCGCGCCACAGCTCTTCGTAATTATTGACCTTGTAGACCTGCTTAAAACCGCCACCCCAGACCGGCTTGAGGATCACCGGGAAGCCACCCACGTACTCGACGTGCTCTTTCCAGGGGATGGGGTAACGCAGATTGCGCAGCGACTCCTCGACCACGCCATCAATGTAGGAGTGCGAAGGCAGAGCGACTGTTCGGGGGTGAGCAACCCCCAGTTTGGTGCAGAGGCTCGCACCCAAAAATTTATCGTCGGCGCTCCACCAAAAAGGGTTGTTGATCACCCGCGTACCCGTGAGCGCTGCCGTCTTCAGGTAGGTTCGGTAGTAGGGTATCTCATGGCTGATGCGATCAATAATCACATCATAACTGGACACCTCAGCCATATGGGTGCCGCCAAGCTTGATAAACTCGGCGCTGACCCCGGCGTTGCGGCGGTTGACCTCCTCGATGAACGCGGGCGGCCACGACCACTCGCGACCGACGATCACGCCAATCTTCTTGGTACTCACTGATGGCGCTCCTCTATGATCTGCCCCATCGCAGTAGGGATGGGGCCGATTGTACCATAACCACTGGCGTGAGGCGTGAACGGTTATAATCGTGCCGGTACCTCAAACAAGGTTTCAGGTGCCAGGTTTTAGGTTTCAGGCGTAGCGCATCAGGAAGCCTTGTGTATGCCGAAACTGTAAAGTATCCAAGAACCTGAAACCTGAAACCCGAAACCTAAAACCTAAAACCTAAAACCTAAAACCTAAAACCTAAAACCTAAAACCT
>JBAXMH010000402.1:0-3117 GCA_037134395.1 Chloroflexales bacterium | reverse complement strand
GGGAGACCTTATACGCCGCAGCGAGCTGCGTCAGGCTCTTCTCCTCTTTGAGGAGATAGCATCAAATGCAGCATGATGGACAGTGTCCAGCTTGGTCTATACGACAAGCGCAAGGGCTTCGTATATCTTCTCTAGGAGGTACGCGGGGGTGAAGGGCTTCTGGATGAAGATCATGTCGGGGATACTATCGCTCGATGAGAGAAGGGCGTTGTCGGTGTAGCCAGACATCAGCAGCACCCTGATCTGCGGGCGGGTGGCGCGGATCATGGTCGCTAACTGTATGCCATTAACACCGCCGGGCATCACGACATCGCTCATCAGCAGATCGATCCGATCGGTGTGCGCCACGCAGATGTGCAGAGCCTCCACGCCGTCGGCGGCCTCTATCACCGTGAACCCTTGCGCAGACAGGATCTCGCTGACGAGCTGGCGCAGCCGATCATCGTCTTCTACCAGGGCTACAACCACATCTGTGGCGGATGGTCTGGGAATGAGTGTGGTTAAAGGTGTGGGCGTTGGGGCGCCTAGATCGCTCATTGCGGGCAGATAGATCGAAAAACTGGTGCCCCGTCCGGTGATACTGCTGAAGCGGAGGATCCCGCCGCTCTGCTCAATGATTCCGTGGACGGTGGCCAGTCCCAGGCCGGTGCCCTTGCCGTGGGGCTTGGTGGTGAAGAAGGGCTCAAAAATATGCTCGCGGGCTTTCTCATCAATCCCCGTGCCAGTATCGCTCACGGTGAGCAGCACATAGTCGCCCGACACAATGTCGCGATCATCGTCCGGCTCGATCCTCACATTTGCAGTGGTGATACAGATAACGCCGCCATTGGGCATCGCGTCGCGGCTATTGATGCATAGGTTGAAGATGACCTGCTCGATCTGGCTGGCGTCGGCCCGCACGAACGCAAGGTCGGGTGCGAACTGGGTGCGCAGGGTGACATCCTCGCCAATCAGACGATGCAACATTCGCTCGATAGGGGTGATGATCTCATTGAGATTGACCGTGGCAAGCTGAAGTACCTGGCGACGGCTAAAGGCGAGCAACTGGCGGGTCAGGGCAGCGGCGCGGATGCCCGCATTGCGAATCTGTTCAAGACCCTGGCGCGTCTCGACACTCACATGAGGCCCGTAGAGCAGCAGGTCGCACTCACCCAATATCACCGTAAGGATATTGTTAAAGTCGTGGGAGACCCCGCCCGCCAGACGACCTACCGCCTCCATCTTCTGGGCTTGGCGCAACTGTTCCTCTGCGTGCAACTGCGCCTGCTCGCTGCGCTGCCGCTCGACCAGTTCATTGCGAACAGCCTCGTAGAGCCGGGTGTTCTCTAGGGCAATGGCCGCCTGAGCGGCGAAGGCACTGGCGAGGCGGGCGTGGTCGGCGTTGTAAAAGCCCGGCTCGTACTTATCAATGGCGATCATACCGATCAGGCGATCACTAAAGATCAGCGGCACACCAAGCCAACTGCGGATGGGATCGGCTCGGTAGGGTTCTTCGTTAAAGCGTGGATAGACCATGGGCACATCGTCAAGGATGAGCGTGGTACGTAGACGGGCCACCTCGGCGTTCGGCCCCGTGCCCACGATCGGGAAGCAGGCACCAATCATCCGCTCGGGCTGAACCAGCCCGTAGGCACCAATAATCTCCACATGATCGTCGTGAACGATCTGCACCGTTGAGCTATCGTAGGGTACAACCGCACGTAGCTCGTCGAGAATCCGGTCGAGCAGGTGGTTAAGATCGAGAGTTGAACTGAGTGCCGTCGCCGTCACGTAAAGGGTCTCCGCCTCGCGACGGCGCGCCTCGGCGCTGTCGAGGGTGCTGCGCAAATAGGCCACCGTCTGGTCGAAGGTGTGGGCTAAGGCACCGATCTCGTCAGAACTATCCACGGCAATCGGGGCGTGTAGGTCGCCCGCGCCCACTCGCTCAGCGGAATCGGCCAGGGCGCGCATTGGGCGCACAATGCTATTGGTGAGCATGGAGGTGACTTGTAGGCTAGCCAACAGCAAGATGAAAGTGAGCGCAATGTTGACCTGAAGGGTCTGGTTGATGGGGCTGAGAATAACCGAGATCGGCTGGTCGTAGATCACCGTCCACGGTGGCACATCCTGGTCGGGGAAGACCAGTTCGTGAAACGCGGTGAACGTATCAGAGATATCGGATGCACTCAAGATCGTCCCGCCAGGGCGGCTAACGATCTGCCTGGCAGTAGATGGTCGGTCGCGGAACAACGTGCTGGTCGAGCGGCCAAACACGTAGGATCCATTATGATCAACAACAATCGAGTGGGTGGAGTCTGTCGGATCAACCAGCAGATCAAAGATCGGCTGGGCAACCGCATCAAGCACAACTATGCCAACATCGTGGCCCGACTCATTGCGCAGCCCCGCACTGTAGCGCAGGGTTACGATGGGCACGCCCGCAGTGCCTTGGAGCGATAGCCGGTTAATGACCGAGATATGCGCTGTTAGATGGTTCTGGTACTGTTCCAGGGGAGCGGCGGTGCTGCGGGGGATGGCAACGACCACACTCGGTTCATCGGAGACTAGCGTCGGGTGCCCCTCAACCATATGGGCGCAGGAACGATTGTGTCCAGACGGATCGATCAGGCAGATCTGGGAGTAGCGCTGGCCCGAGCGGGTCAGAAATTCGAGGAACAGCGTGGAGATCTGTGAGAGATTGCCCTCTTCACGTTTGCTCTCAGCATAGCGATTCAGGGTCGAACTCTGCATCAGAAAGAGCAGATCGGTACTGATATCTGCGATCATCCGCTCTGCGACCACCGCACGGGAAGAAGCAATCCGCCCCTGCTCGTCGCGGGCACGGGAGATCAAAATATCACGGACACGCAGTTGCGTATACAATGTTGTCATTGTCAACGAAACAAGCAGTACCAGACTAAACCCCAGCATGAGCTTGTACTGAAGGCGCGACCGTATAAGCTTAATCATCACGTCACTCCCACGTTGCAGTGATCATGCGTCTTGACTCCCCGCAGAGTTGACTCCTCACCAGTATACGGCGAATTCGCGTACCTGCTATTGCCTACGGAGCTGTGTCCCCTGGGCTGATGCAAAGTCAGTGAACCCCCTCTCCCCCTGCCCCCTCTCCCACGAGGG
>JBAXMH010000401.1:0-3145 GCA_037134395.1 Chloroflexales bacterium | reverse complement strand
CCTCGTTGCCCCACGGGTAGTTCCGGCGCTGCATGTGGGCATCGTAGGCGGCGGCGGCTTCCCACTCCGCCTCGGTCGGCAGGCGCATCACATAATCTTTTGGGAGCGCACCTTCAAGTCGCTCGGTGAGCCATGCGCAGAAGGCCGTCGCCTCATACCACGTGACACCAATCACGGGTTGGTTCGCTCCACGATACTCAGTACCACCCCAACCCCACGGCTCGGTGCGCTTCTTCTTCCACCGCCATCCCTCCGGCGTCCACCACTGCTCAGCACTGCTGCCATAGCCCTCGGCGACAAACGGCGCGTACTGCGCGACGGTGATCGAGTAGCGGGCGATCCAGAACGGGGGAAGTGTGACATCCGCGCTCGGCTCGCCCTTTTTCCACCCGCCGATCTCGTACGTCCCTGGACGCACAGAGCACCAGTAGCTGGTTGGCTGGCCGAAGTGTTCGTTGCGCTGCGCCAGTTCGGTTCGCCACTGCTCGGTCGTGACGGGGATGCGGGGGTCGTTCAAGTCGCCTAACCAGGTTCCCGCACGCAGCCGGTCGGCGACGGGCAGCGCCGTCCCCTCAACCACTCCGGCGAGACTGGTGGTGAGGTGTTGCCACAGTTCCGGCAGCGCCACGGTCGTTGCGCCAATCAGGGCGACCTTGCCGCCCATCTGCTCCAGACACTCATAAGCAAAAAACGCCGCCTGCTGCCGCTCCGCCGCGTCGCGCACCCGCTCGCCATGGAATGCACTGAGCAAGAAGGCGAGCCATCCCGCCGCCGTCTCACGGCCCGTGCCGCGCACCATGCGTCCCAAACTCAGGAAGATCACCTCACGCCAGCGTCCGGGGTCACGCTGCCACTGCGCGTAGGCTAGCGCGTGAAACGTTGCCTGTTGGCCCAGGTGACACCCCGCCAGATATTCTTCATAGCTCAGGTGAGGCAACCCGTATAAACCACCACCCTCACTCAACAGTAGCCCGCTCTCGCGTTCCAGATGCCCAAGCACCAACTCTGCCTTCTCTGCGGCGAGACCAGTACTCAGCTCAAATTGTTTGAAGAGATCTTCAAAAGCCCCCCGTACCCGGTAGAGATCGAGCAACCCACGCCCATCGCTGGCCGGACTTTCCTGATGGGCACGGTAGGCCAATCCCTCCAACGTGTTCCGCAGGTGGTAATCCTGAAGCCCCCCCAGGCTCTTGTCCGCTTTGAGTTGGTCAAGCAATGGCAGTGCTGCCCCAACCTCGCGGCGCGGCACGAGCCAATGATTCAACCACAGTTGCACCAGATCCTCGTAGAGTTCGGCGCGATCCTGGGGCAATTTCCCCTGGTAAAAGTGCAAGATGGTCATGACTGTCAGCAACAACGGGGTCTGGCCCAAGGTTTGGAGGTTCGGAGCCTCGGCCAAGCGATCCGTCAGTTCGGTCACGCGCTGTGTCGCCTCATCTGCGTCAATGACCCCTTGGGCCGCGCTGCGGGCATACCAGCCCGCGACGAAGTGGCGCATCTGGCCGAGGGCGAAAGGGGCCAGTGCCACCGGTGGGGGCCAGACGGCAAAGGGGGACGCTACCGCCGCATCGAAGGAGCGTCCCCGGCAGGTGACGACCACTCGCCCGCCTGCATCCGCAAGCGCGGCCACGGCCCGGGCCACCCCGACCCGCAGCGACGGCTCCGCAACCTCATCGAGACCGTCAAGCAGCAGCAGCAACCCGCCTTGGTTGAACGCCCGACTCAGCGGCTCATCCAGCCCGGTCAAGCCATACGCCTGGGCCTGCGTCAGCAGGTAGCGCCAGAGGCCAGGGCCGTCGAGGGTACTGCCCGGCTGTTGCGTCCATGCGGCGAACGTGCCGAGCGAGGCGTAGAGTGGCAGGATCCACCCCGCACTCCACCCGGGCAGGCTCGGCGATTGCTCATCCTCGCCACGAGCCAGCGCAACGGCAAGATGGCGCAAGAAACTACTCTTGCCGCTCCCCGGCCCACCGAGCAGCACCACCTGACGATGGCGACTCAGCGCCTCGGTGAGCAGCAGCGGGCGCTCCAGGCGGAAGCGGGGCGCATCTGGACGCTTCGCCGTGCGGTGCGGATCAGCATCGTGCGATAGTTCGATCACGCGGCGGGTGGCTTCGGGCAAGACCACCGCCGGGTCGCCTGCCGTAACCGCCTTGGCGAACGTGTCGGCGCGAGTATCCTCATCCACCTGCTCCCATGTCTCAGCCGCGAGTGCGACGTAGACCTGACTGAGCGTGAGGGCGGGATGAGCGTCACGGCGCTCACGCCGCACCAGCCCGGAAAGGCGCAGACGGTCGCACTTTTCGGCCACACGCGCCAGGTAGATCGTCACCAACTCGCGCTGCACGTCAGCGGGCGTGGGCATCCCGGCGGCGATGAAGAAGTTCTGGATCGTCCCCTGGTTTACGCCCACCACCGCACCCTTCACGGTGCCGCTATTCGTGGCGCTCCCCTGCGTATCCTTGACGACATCGCCGCCGACCACATCGCCCACCTTCACGTCGCCAAACTGGTTGCCGCTGCCAAAAAAGACCAAAGCCTCGACGCGGGCGCGTTGGTCGGGCGAAAGGGCGGCATTGTCGGCAAGGGCAGCACGTGCGGCGGATTCGCCCCAGCGTTCGCGAAGGACGCGCAGATCAGTGGCCAGGGCCGTGAGTTCGTCGTCATTCATCGGCGTATGCCCTCATCTCCTCGGAATCACGGAGCCACGGAGGTGTTGAAGGGCGAGGTAGCGTTGCACCAACACACGCGGTGCGTCGGCGGGGTCGGGCAATCCTGCGGCGGTAAAGAAGAGCTGGATAGTGCCTTGATTGACGCCCACCGCCGCGCCGCGTTGTGTACTGGAGACATCGACGCGACCCTGCGTATCCGTGATGAGGCCCCGTCACCCATCTTTACGTCGCCCATCTGCGCACCACTGAGATTAATCAGAGCGGCATGTTGCTGACGGAGCGTGGCGAGTTCCTGCTCCACACGTCGGCCCACCGCATCGGGTAGCGACTGGGCAAGGCTGGCATCAAGTTCAGCGATCTGGCGGGCTAGAGACTCAGGGGTGTCATTCATTGAGATGCTTGGGTGGTAGAAACAATATCTGCGGAGTATAGCATGCCTGTCACCTGCAGAGTTATGTGGCGCATGAGTGGCT
>JBAXMH010000400.1:0-3148 GCA_037134395.1 Chloroflexales bacterium | reverse complement strand
TCGGCCAGCGCCCGGATCGAGAGCTGCCGCGCTTCGCGCAGCGCGCGCAGCCGCCCGCCGACATCTACGTCGCCACCTGCCACCGGCGCCTCCCATGCGGTGGCATGGGATGCCGGAGCCGTCGTCTTTGCCATGACCGTGATCCTCTCGTCATACCAGTTTCGACCGTACACCTAATATTATAGGTGATACGGTCATGGATAGCGTTACTTCGTCCTATTTTACTGGTTACATCACGACAACGCGCACGTGCCTGTCTCCGTAACCATCTGCGCTATCCCGGCATCGAAGTGGAGGGGATCTGATGCGTGCGCCGTGATCGGTGGCAGCGAACCCAGCGACACGCCGCACGCATCAGGCATCGCCCATCGCGAACAGCGGCAAGGATAGCGCAATGAATCACCACGCTGGCAGAGAGTCAGATCCACCGGCAGCGCGCCCATCGCGCGGGCGTGCGGTGGCTCGCCCAGGGCTTACCCACCGCATGCTCACCCGCCCTTGGGGCCTTGCCGCCATCGCGATCCTGATCGGCGTCATCGCCGTCATCGGCGCAACCAACGCACGGCCGAAGGTTGACCCGTCTGTCGCCGCCGTCACCTCTGAGATGGCACCCGAGGTGGGCAAGCTGGCCCCGACCTTCCAACTGAGCACGCCCGACGGCACCCCGGTGAGCCTCGCCGGCCTTCGCGGGCATGTGGTGCTCGTGAACTTCTGGGCCACCTGGTGCCCGCCCTGCCGCGCCGAGATGCCCGCCATTCAGGCGGCCTACGCGCGCTACCAGGGCCAGGGCTTCACCGTGGTGGCGGTGACCGCCAACGAGACACCCGCCAATGTGACCAGCTTCTTCAAGGAGCGCGGGCTGGGCTTCCCGGCCCTCCTCGATGATGGGCGCGTCCACACCGCCTACCGCGCCAGCGGTCTGCCGTCCAGCTTCTTCATCGACCGCCAGGGCGTGGTGCGGGCCATCTACCGGGGCGCGATGGCGGACACGGTGATCACCCACGAGGTCGAACGCCTGCTGGCGGAGTAGCCCGCGCAGGCAGCACACAGCAACGGGGTGGCGTGTGCCACCCCGTTGCTGTGCGTTCCTTACGCCCGCTTGCTGTGATTGACCGCCTTCAGAATCTTCAGATTGAGTACCAGGAACCGCCAGAGCTGGAAGGGCTTGAAGCCCATCCAGAACCGATCTTTGTCGCTGATCTGCATCGCTGTGCCTCCTATTCGGGAATAATCGTCCAGCCGGGGCGCGCCCGGAACTTGTGCATAAACGTCTCGTGGACCATGCGCTTCATCCACGCGCCGCTGGTGCCCAGCTCCATATGGGTCACCATCGGGTCGCGGCCGTCGCTGTTGGGGAAGCGCTGGTAGTCGGGCACCACCGGGTACATAAAGATCGTCGCCGCCTCGCCGTCCCAGAGCGAGTCGCCCATCGAGGCCACGCAGGCCGCGAACATCTCGGTCATGCGCTCGCGGTGGTGCATCGTCCCACTCGTCACCAGGTCAGCGATGTTGAAGGCGGTGATCCGACCGATGACGCCGGCGATCATCCCGGTGCGCGGCGGGGCCGCGCTGATCGCCGTGCCGTTTTTGGTGACGTGCGGCTCCGAGATCGGCCCCGGCGGCGCGAAGGCGATGCCCGCCGCGAAGATGCTCGGGTAGCTCGGGTTCTGGTAGGTCGCCGGCCAGGCGTCCGGCCGCCCGCGCAGGGTCGCGTAGTCCAGCCCGTAGACTGCATCCACTTTCACCATGCCCGCTGGGGTCACCACCTTCGCGGAGACATCGCCGCCATCGTGGCCAATGTACCTGATCGGCTGACCGGTGAACTGCGGGATGAGCATGGCGAAGTCGTAGGCGGTCTCGCCCATGGTGCCGGCGTAGTCCTCCCAGTAAATCTTCTTGTCGTCAACCGAATGCACACCGCGCTGAACGAGCGCAGTAATCCCATAATCTTTGTAGACCGCGCCGATAAACTCCTCGCTGCTGGTGAGGCGGCCCTTGAAGCGCGCGCGCAGCCCGCCGACGCCGAAGTCGCCCAGGGCGCGCTCATTCGAGAGGTAGACCAGGTCGGCCTTGCTGCGCAGGCGGCGCTTGACCAGATCCTTGTGGATGTTGGAGATATACTCCAGGGCCGCGCCCTGGCAGGTGGCGCCGGGGTGGCCGGTGCCGATCACCATCCGCACCCGCTCGCCCTTCTCCATCCGGCGCACCTGCTCCAGGTAGGAGTCGCGGGCGTCGATGGCGTGGTCGAGCGTGCAGATCGAGGTGGTGTGGCCCGCCTTCGGGCCAAGTCCCGGCGTGGCCGCAAAGTTGAGCTTCGGGCCGGTGGCAATCAGCAGGTAGTCATAGTCGAGCCGTTCCGGGTCGCTGCGGTCGGGGCGGCTGACCAGCACATAGCGGTCATCGGGGTGAACCTCGGTGACCGACCCCTGGACGAACCCGACATGCATGCGGTCGTAGACCGGCTTGAGCGGGATGGTGGTCTGTTCCGGGGCCATATGCCCGACGCCGACCCAGACCCACGAGGGCACAAAGCCGAAGTAGTCGTAGCGGTTGACGACCGTGACTTGGTGTTGGGCACCGATCTTCGCTCCGAGGTAGAGGGCGGCGGTGTGTCCGGCGAACCCGGCGCCGATGATCACGACACGGGCCATGGGACACCTCCTTGTGTCGATGCAGAAGGGTCTATCTGCGGGAAATACATTGTCTACTTCTCTGATGCGCGCCACCACGCAGAGGTTACGGGCCGCGCCCTCCCAGTTTTGTCTGACCAGCGATCTGGCGCGTCCCTCCATCGGGCCTCCACGGGATCTCCACGGTTGGCTGCTATGCTGAGGGCGAGCAATCGCTCACCACTCTATGCGGCTGCCAACAAGGAGACCCGATATGCGACGCACGATCATCCTGACATCCCTGGCGCTGGGCCTGGCCCTGAGCGCCTGTGCGGCCCCCACTAGCACCACGACGACCACTGGGCCAACCGCGCCCGTGGTCATCACCACGAGCCAGCCGATTGCCCCGACCGGGATCGGCGTGCCTCAAGGTACCGCTGGCCAGGGCACCCAGGGTGCAGGGATGGGCCAGGGCAGCCAGGGCAACCAGGGGAATGCTGGCCAAGGCATGGGCATGGGCCAGGGAAACCAGGGGAATG
>JBAXMH010000399.1:0-3191 GCA_037134395.1 Chloroflexales bacterium | reverse complement strand
GGGCTGGGGGTGGGGGAGCGGGCGGCAATCTGAGGACTTTGCATCAGCCCTGAGCCTTTAGGCGGCCTTATCCGGCTAAAGCCTCGACTCCCCGCAACAATCCCAAGAGGATTGCTATAAGAGCATGAGGGTGTGAGGTACCGAAGGACGGCGTGCGCTGTGCTACAATGCGCCAGCGCAGGGGGAGGGTTTCAGGGAAGGTAAAGTTTTCCCCCCAATACGGAGGTGGAATGGAGTTTCAGCTCAGCTCGCCCCTTGATATGCACCTGCACCTGCGTGAGGGGGCGATGCTTGACGTAGTTGCGCCCGTGAGCGCCTGCGATTTCGCGGGTGCGGTGGTGATGCCTAATCTCGTGCCGCCGGTTGATAGTCTGGAGCGCCTGGAGACGTATGGCGCGGCGGTGCGGTTGGCGTGCGCTGGCCATGTCTTTACCCCATACCTCACCCTCTTCTTTCGGGCCTACGATGAGGCGACGCTCGCCGCAGCCCGCCCACAGATTATCGGGGTGAAGCTCTACCCCGAGGGGGTGACGACGAATAGCACTGGCGGTGTGCGCGATCTGGATGCTGTCGAGCCGACCCTGGCGGTGATGGAGCGGTTGGGTATCCCGCTGCTGGTTCACGGTGAGAGCCACGGTTTTGTCCTTGACCGCGAAGCCGAGTTTCTGCCCGTCTATGATCGTCTGGCCCGCCGTTTCCCCAGACTCACGATTGTGATGGAGCATATCACCACGGCGGCGGCGCTGGATCTGCTTGATGATCATGCCAACCTGTACGCCACCGTCACCCTGCACCATCTGCTGATCACGCTTGATGATGTCGCTGGTGGCATGCTTCAGCCGCACCTCTTCTGCAAGCCCATTGCCAAGCGCCCCGAAGATCGTGCCGCCCTGCTCTCCGCCGCGCTGCGCGCCCACCCCAAGCTGATGTTCGGCAGCGACTCCGCCCCTCACCCGGTTGACCGCAAAGAGGCTGCGGGCTGCGCTGCGGGCGTTTTTACCGCGCCGGTGATTCTGCCACTGCTTGTGGAGTTGTTTGAGACACACGACGCTCTGCCACGCCTTCAGCCGTTCATCTCCGATAACGCCCGCCGGATCTATGGAATTACTCCGCCCACAACAACGATCACCCTCGCCCGCGAGCCCTGGGTCGTCCCGGCCCGCTACGGCGATGTGGTGCCATTCTGCGCCGGGCGTACCCTGCCCTGGCAGGTAGCGACGAGGACTCATGATTAATCGGGAGGCTGTGGATGCAGTCGCCGCCGCCCGCTTCGGCGAGCGCTTTGTCCGCCCACTCTACGAGAGCTATTGTTTCGCCCGCGTCCCGCATACAATCGAGGCCATGCTCACCGGCGCGGTCACGCCCGGTCTGCCTCCCGCCGCCCTGGCTGGTCTGCCCGACCGCTGCGAGACGGTGGTTTTGGTTTTTCTCGACGCCTTTGGCTGGCGTTTCTTCGCCCCCAGAGCGGAACGATACCCCTTCCTGCGCCGCTTCCTGGAGTCTGGCGTGGTGTCGCCGCTCACGACGATGTTTCCCTCAACAACCGCCGCGCACGTGACGACGCTGAACACCGGGCTCTCCCCGGCCACAAGCGGAGTGTTCGAGTGGTTCTACTATGAGCCGCAGGTTGACGCAATTATTGCGCCACTGCGCTTCTCCTACGCGGGCGACCGCAACCGTGAGACGCTCACCTCTGTGGGGGTGAACCCGGCCAATCTCTTCCCACGTAGCCCGCTCTACCAGCGTCTGGTTGCCTCTGAAGTGCGGACGACGATCTTCCAGCATCGGGACTATGCGAACTCTGCGTACTCGCGTACGGTCTTCGCCGGTGCCGATATGGTTCCGTTTCGCACGATGCCTGAGGCGCTGACGAACCTGGCCCAGCGTCTGAAGACACACTCTGGCTCGGCCTATTATTACCTCTACTTTGACATGATTGATGCGGCTGCCCACACTCACGGCCCTGACAGCGCCTATGTGGATGCCGAGATTGATATTGCCCTCACGGCGCTGGATCGCCTGCTTCACCCGGCGCTCCAGGCGCACCGTGGCGAGATCGCCCTGCTCCTGATCGCCGACCACGGCCAGATTACGGTGGACCCGAAGACGACGATCTACCTTAACCAGTTGCTGCCGGATCTGGTGTCGGCCACGCGCACAAACGCCGCAGGCAAACTTCTGGTGCCGGCGGGATCGCGGCGCGATATGTTCCTCTACATCCGCGACGAGCGATTGGACGAGATTCACGCCAGTCTCACGCACCTCCTCGCCGGACGGGCCGAGGTTCACCGCACGTCGGATCTTATCGCCGCCGGGATATTTGGCGGTGAGCCGGGGCCAGCATTCCTAGGACGAGTCGCCAACCTGGTGGTGCTGCCCTATACGGGCGAGACGGTCTGGTGGGATTTCCGCGAGCGCGGGAGGTTCGATACGGTCTACCGGGGATTGCACGGTGGACTCAGCCGGGATGAGGCCGAGACTCAGTTGGCCGCTCTGTATTACGGTGGATAAGAAACACCCCTACGCCGCCAACACCTCCAGCAAGCCTATGAGCTTCTCACTCCACGCATCCCCGAGTTTGAGCCGGTCGAGGCGGATGAACTGCGGACCAACCTTTACGCTGGTATCGCGGCCATAGCGGCGGTGCAGCCGATCACGGGCCTGCGCCTCTAGGATGGGCAGGCGGATAACGAACTCATCGCCCACCGTCGTCACCGAACTGACGCCGGCCTGGAGCGCCAGCGCCTTAATATGCAGCCATGTGAGCAGGTGCAGCGCTGGCGTCGGCGGATCACCAAAGCGATCCTGAAGCTCCTGGCGCAGCCCGCGCACCTCGTCCAGTTGCTCGGCTGCCACCATACGCTGATAAACTCCCAGGCGCACCAGTTCATCGGGAATGTACTCAACCGGCAGGTAAGCGGTCATCGGCAGGTCGAGGGTAACGAGGGGGGCGACAAGTACTCTCTCGTTGACGATGGGATGGGGGATGGGGGATGGGGGATGGGGGATGGGGAGTGGGGAGAGGGGAGTGGGGAGTGGGGAGTGGGGAGTGGGGAGTGGGGGGGCTGACCACTGACCCCTGACCCCAGACCCCTGCACCCTGACCCATGCCCCCTCACCCCCGTCCCCTTCCCCCTGCTGCTTAAGCAATACAAACGCCTACACCGGCGCCCAGGAACGGAATGGCGTCG
>JBAXMH010000398.1:0-3214 GCA_037134395.1 Chloroflexales bacterium | reverse complement strand
GCCACACACTGCGCCGCAATGTCCCGCACCCCCGCCGTCCGCCCCGAGATCACCACGCTCGTTGGCCCATTCACCGCTGCGATGGACACATCTTCCGCATAGGGCGCAATCGCATCTCGCACCCGTGCTTCATCCGCCGCAATCGCCACCATGTGCCCATCCGGCGGCAACGCGCCCATCAGCCGCCCGCGTGCCGCCACCAGCTTCAGCCCATCCTCCAGGCTGAAGACCCCCGCGATACAGGCTGCCACCAGCTCACCAATGCTGTGGCCGATGAGCATGTTTGGCTGGACGCCCCAGCTCTGCCAGAGCGTCGCCAGGGCATACTCCAGCGCAAAGAGGGCGGGCTGCGTGTGGGCCGTCTGGTCAATCGTCGCAGGATCGTTGAGTACCTCCAGCAACGGGCGATCCACGTGACCGATCAGGAGTTCGGCGCAGCGGTCAATCGCAGCGCGGAAAGTCGGTTGGGTGGCGTACAACTCTTGACCCATCCCGGCGAATTGACTGCCCTGCCCCGTGAAAAGGAAGGCCACCTTCGGCGCAAGATCCGGTGCGGAACCAGTGCGGATGTCCATGCCGCTCTGCTGGGCCAAATAGCCTTGTATATGGACAACGGCCTCTTCGCGGTCGGCGGCAACCACCGCCAGCCGATGCTCATAGTGGGCGCGCCCGCAGTGACCTGTCTGGCAGAGATCCGCCCACGCTGGGGCCGAGTCGCTCTGCAAAAGTTCGAGGTAGCGTTGAGCTAACGTCGTCAGGGCGTGGGGATGTTTGGCGGAGAGCGTGAGCAGATGTACGGGCCGTGCATCGCTGGCCGGCTGAATGGCGGAGAGCGGTGCCTCTTCCAGAATGATATGCGCGTTGATTCCACTCAGGCCAAACGAACTGACCCCGGCGCGGCGCGGTGCCTGAGCCGACCACTCGGTTAGGCTGGTTGGCACCTGGATGGGATACTGCTGCCACGGAATCAGTGGGTTGGGCTGCGTGAAATGGAGATGAGGCGGAATCTGCCGATGGGCGAGGGCCAGGATTGTCTTTAGGAGTCCCGCCACGCCTGCAGCGGCTTCCAGATGACCAATGTTGGTTTTCACCGAGCCGACCAAGAGCGGCGCTTGGCGCTCCTGAGCCAGCACGTTGCCCAGCGCACGAACCTCAATCGGGTCGCCCAAATGGGTTCCGGTGCCATGCGCCTCCACGTAGCTGATCGCCTGCGGATCAAGCTGCGCATCGGCCAGCGCCGCACGCAGCAGGGCCTCCTGCGCTATACCGTTCGGTACCGTGAGCCCACCGCTGCGGCCATCGTGATTGACGGCCGAGCCACGGATCACGGCCCAGATCGTATCCCCATCGCGCTGGGCATCGGACAACCGTTTGAGGACCAGCACGCCACACCCTTCCCCACGACCGTACCCGTCAGCGCTCGCATCGAAGGTCTTGCACTGGCCGTCTGGCGCTGTCGCCTGCATCTCGGCCAGCACCGCGCTGGCCTCCGGGGTCAGAATCAGCGAGACGCCGCCCGCCAGCGCCAGATTGCATTCCCGCCCCCGCAGCGCGCGACAGGCAAGGTGGGTCGTCACCAGCGACGATGAGCAGGCGGTCGCAATCGTCATGCTCGGCCCGTGCAGCCCGAACAGGTAGGAGAGCCGCCCGGCCAGAAAACTTGCCTCGCTGCCTGCGGCGGCATACCGGCTGATCTCGCGCTGATCCGCGATGATCCGCACATAGTCCTCCTGCATGACGCCCATGTAGACGCCGGTGCGGCTCCCCATAAGACTACTCAGCGCAAGCTGGGCATGTTCGAGCGCCTCAACACAGACTTCCAGCAGAACCTGCTGCTGTGGATCCATCCACTCCGCCTCACGCGGGGCAATCCCAAAGAAATCTGGGTCAAACCAGCCAACCTCGCGCAGATAGTGGCCGGGGTAGGGCTGGCGGTCGTTGCGCGGGCTGATGGTATTCCGTCCGGTGCGCAGCAGTTCCCAGTATGCCTGCGGATCATTGGCGTCGCCGGGGAAGCGGCAGCCCATGCCGACAACGGCGATGGCCTCATGGGAGGCGGCCTCAAGCTCCTGGATTCTGGACTGGAGCTCCTCGATTCGAAGCAATGCCTGCTTGACGGGCGATAGTTGGGAAACGTGCGGATGCATGGTCAAATCCTCAACTTCTGCATCAAGAGGGCTTCGGCTTCTTCCTCGGAGAGCTGCGCCACCGCTTCGATTGCGGCGCTGGACAGGTTGGTTTGCGGGCTGCCCGACGGTTGCGTCGGTGGCTCCGTGGTGGCATCTGGGTACAACTGCGCCAAGATCCAGGTGGCCAATTGCGCAATAGTTGGTAGCTCAAAAATGATCGTGGCCGACAATGGCTGCTCGACACTCTTGGAGAGACGATCCCTGAGCTGCATCGCCATGAGCGAGTCAACGCCTAACTCAACAAGTGGTTGCTGGAGCGATATCGCACGTGGTTCGCCATACCCCAGCGTCAGAGCAACATACTGACGTAGCTCCTGTGCGAGTGCCGCGTAGCGCTCTCCGGCGGGAACGTCTGCCAGGATGGCGCGGAGGCTGCGGTGGACAGGTTGGACAGGTTGCCGCACATCCCGCGAATCAACGGGCATCACTCCCACGTACCCACGCTGGTACCTGCGCAGATAGCTGACGAGCAGGCGTCCCTGCTGCGGCGCGATCAACCCGATGCCGCGCTGCTGGAGCTGTTCCTGAAGCGGAGCGGCCATCCCGACCGTTGCCCACGGCCCCCAGTTGATGCTGAGCGCAGGCAAACCCTGCGCCTGTCTGGCCTGCATCAGCCCGTCCATAAAGCCGTTGGCCGCCGCGTAGGTACTCTGCCCAGGATTGCCCACGAGGGCGGCCAGGGATGAGAAGCAGAGAAAGAAATCCAGGTCGAGGTGCAGGGTTTGGCGGTGAAGCTGCCAGACTCCCTCCGCCTTGGGCCGCATAACATTGGCGAGGCGCTCGCGGGTCTGTGTCGTGAGCGCACCATCGTCGAGGATACCGGCGGCATGGACAATTCCCGCGAGTGGTGCCACTGCCGCGCACTGCTCCAGCAGCGCACGCACCGCGTCTTCATCCGCACTATCGGCCTGCACCACCAGCACCGTCGCACCGGCATCGGTTAGCTGATCCAGCACGCGCTGCTGATCCGTAGTCGTAACCGCACGCCGCCCGACCAGCACCAGATGGCGTGCGCCTTCCTCCAC
>JBAXMH010000397.1:0-3237 GCA_037134395.1 Chloroflexales bacterium | reverse complement strand
CGGAATCATTCACCGAGGTCGCGGAATCATTCACCGAGGTCGCGGAATCATTCACCGAGGTCGCGGAATCATTCACCGAGGTCGCGGAATCATTCACCGAGGTCGCGGAATCATTCACCGAGGTCGCGGAATCATTCACCGAGGTCGCGGAATCATTCACCGAGGTCGCGGAATCATTCACCGAGAAGGGGGGCGAACGCGCTCTGGCGCGAAATCTTCCCTCTCCCCCGGTGGATAATCTTTACCCACGTCTCTACGGATTTCGGGAACCTTGCACGTGCCCGGTCAAAATATAAAAAGGTGTGGGCGGCATTGCCGCCCACACCTTTTATATCTCAGGCAAGGTTCGCAGATACTTTACAGTTCAGGCCGGAATGTGGCATCGTGATGCGCTCGACCTGAAACCTGAAACCTCGCACCTGAAACCTTGTCTAACTGGTAGAGGAGTCCGTCTACAGAACGTAGCCCTTCTTTCGGGCCACATCCTCCTTATGCTTACGAAAGAGGATATCGCGCTCGGTGCCTTTAATATCACGGCTATACGAGGCCAGGATCTGCTCAACCTCGGCGTCAATCTCATCCTCGCGCCGCAGATCCTCCACAATATACGCATAGAGGTGCTTCACCCGAGACGCCCGGCCCTCGCCGCGCCGAGAGCCTGTGCGCTCCTTGTAGGCCAGCAGGCCGCGTTTCTCTAGTTCGTCGTGCAGCCGCTCGGCGATCCGTCGCACCTTATCTTCGCTCAGCCGCATCGCGCCCTCCCACTGATGGCCAACCGATCTTCTGGCAGTATACCACGGCGCACCCGCTAGAGCTGACTCAGTCGCTGGCTCAGCCAGTTCAGTCGCTCGGCATTCACCCGGTAGCAGACCGCCGCACCTTCGCAGTAGGTTTCCAGCAGGCCAACCTCACGCAGCACCCGCAGGTGCTGTGAGATCGTACTCTGGGCGTGGGGGCCGTCATCAGGCATGTGCAGCAGGATCTCGTTGCCGATACAGTCGGGATGTTGCTGGATGTAGCGCAGAATCTGGACGCGGGCGGGGTTGCCCAATGCTTTGCAGACCATTGCCACGTAGTGGTTGTCGGGCTCGGGGTTGGAGTGTGCCGTCAACATCGTCGGCCTCCTTCGGTACTTTCGCCCACTGTACGACGTTGAGGGGCCGGATGTCAAGCCCACATCGGCATATCCGCAGGGCATGTGCAAAGTCAGACCGCCCCCTCTCCCCCTGCCCCCTCTCCCACAAGGGGAGAGGGGGTATTCCTCACCAGAAAGCGATCTGGCTCCCCTCCCCCCGCGTGGGGGAGGGGCTGGGGGTGGGGGGCGGGCGGTACTCTGCGGACTTTGCACATGCCCTGGGCATATCCGACCTAATCAATCCGCAGCCGGTAGCCCACGCCTGGCTCAGTGATAAAGTAGGCTGGTCGAGCCGGGTCAGCTTCTAGCTTATGCCGCAGGTGTTGCATGTACACACGCACGTAGTGAACCGCGTCGGCATACTCTGGTCCCCAGACTTCGCGCAGCAGTTGGTGCTGCGTCACCACCTTGCCCGCATGTCGCACCAGGGTGCTGAGGAGCCGATACTCGATTGGAGTTAAGTGTACCTCATCATCGCCGATAAAGACCTGGCGCATCGCAAGATTGACCCTGAGTTGGCCAACCTGAAATGGCAGGTCGCGTAGCTCGGGCTGGGCCTGTAAGCTATGCCTGAGAGCGGCGCGGATGCGGGCGAGCAACTCACCCACGCTAAACGGTTTGGTCAGATAATCATCGGTGCCGGCATCGAGCAGGGCGATTTTGTCCTGCTCCTGACCACGGGCGGTGAGTACAATGATCGGCGTCTGAGTCCAGCCGCGTAGGGCGCGCACTACCTCTAGTCCGTCCATATCAGGCAGGCCCAAGTCGAGGATAATGCAGTCGGGTCGGACAGAGGCGGTCATCTGCACGCCCTCACGCCCGGTGACGGCCTCGACGAGATGGTAGCCGTTGCCAATCAGGCTTGTGCGCAAAAAGCGCCGGATCGGCAGTTCATCTTCGATCAGCAGAATGGTTTGTTGGGGGTTGCTCACACGAGATCCTCCTCCCCACACGGCGACGGCTCTGGCTCCAGTTCAACCCTGGGCGGAACGCCACTGATCGGCAGGGTGAATATGAAGGCCGCGCCGCCCTCAGGCCGACGCTCCGCCCAGATCTGTCCACCGTGGACACGCACGATTCCCTGGCAGATCGTCAGGCCAAGCCCGGTGCCGCCACCCGATGGCTGAGTCCCACGGTTGAACTTCTCAAAGATTGACCATTCGTCGCCTGGTCTCAGACCGAGTCCACGGTCGGCTACTGTCATCTGGATAGCGGTGGGCTGTGGCGCACCCACGGCGATGGCACTAATGCTGATTTGCGAGGCGGGCGGCGTGTGCTTTAGAGCATTTTCGAGCAGGTTCAGGAGTACTTGCTCGATCAGCACCGCGTCCAATGGCACCAGTGGCAGGTCGGGCGGAAGATTGACGGTGATCAACCTGTCGCGCAAACGGGTCTCAAGCCGAGTTAGGGCAGCGCCCACCACCTCCTCCATCGGCTGCCACTCCTTCCGCACCGTAAGCCCACCCGCCTCCAGGCGAGTCATTTCGAGCAAGTTTGTCAACAGTCGGCTTAGTCGCTCAGACTCATCATAGGCGTTCTGGATCAGGTCAATCCGAGTGGAGTCGTCCAACATCTGCCAACCCTCAAGCGTGCTGCTCAGGGCACCAGTCACTCCTGCCAGCGGCGTACGCAGATCGTGCGACACCGAGGAGAGCAGCGAGTTGCGCAGGCGCTCCGTCTCAACCTGCATCGCTGCACGCTGGGCTGCGTCGGTCTGCTCGTGTGTGCGTGTGGTGAGCGTGCTGATCACCAGAGCCACCAGCAGAATGACCACAAGAGTCAGTACGACTCGTGGGTTATCAACGAAGAGGGTAAAGTAGGGCTGGGTGAAGAAAAAGTTCAGTGCTAGCACACTCAAGCACGATGCTAGCACCGAGGGGCCGCGCCCGAACCGGCTGGCCACCAGCACGATCCCTGGCAGATAGACTAAGGCGAGGTCGGAGATGTTGAAGAAGGGGTGGAGCATGGCGGCCACACCTGTGCAGATGACAACAATGAGAGTGGCCCATGTGTAGTTCATGGGGACATTGTAGCGCGGGAAAGCTCATCTCGCAGTGGCCTTCCCCCTCACCCCCTGCCCCTCTCCCACTAGGGGAGAGGGG
>JBAXMH010000396.1:0-3244 GCA_037134395.1 Chloroflexales bacterium | reverse complement strand
GGTACTTTACAGTTTGGGTACTTATAAGGCACTCTGATGCGCTGTACCTGAAACCCGAAACCTCGTACCTGAAACCCGAAACCTCGCACCTGAAACCCGAAACCTCGCACCTGAAACCCGAAACCTCGCACCTGAAACCTTGTCTTATGAGCCAGACGCCGGGGGTGACTCCGCGCTGGAGAGGGCGCGCTGGAGGGCAGAGATAGCGGCACATACGGCGGTTAGCTCCTCGGGGCACAGGTGAGAGGCAAGGATAGCGGCGATCTGTGTCTGAGCCAGGGCGTAGGCCAGCTCGTAGCGACATCGGCCCGCAGCACTCAGCGAGAGGAGTTGCTGCCGCCGGTCGAGCGGGTCGGGCCGACGCTCGATCATGCCGCGCTCCACCAGAGCCTGGGCCAATTCGCCCATCGCGGCCATCGTCACGCGCCGCCGCCGCGCAAGATCGCTTACGGTCAGTGGGCCATCGCTCAGGAAAGAAAGCACACGAAACTGTGGCATTGTCAGCGTATCAGGTGCGTCGCCCTGCACAATGCCGCCCATGGTGCGGTTGAGCAGGGGTAAGACGGCCAGCAGGGCCTGTGCGGTGGCTTCGGCATCAGTGGGCATAGTGTGCGCGGTTCTCTTTAGAGCTATGAAGGTTCCCTGATAGTAAGGATACCTTATATTAATAAGAAGAGCAATCGGCCAAAAGACTGAGAGAGACACTATGGGGTCAGCTATGTGTACCACCTTCCAGATCGGGGACGTGGTACACTGGGATGTTAAAGCTCTCTATGAGAACGTTCATTCCTTTAAAAAGCAATTGTGGAGCGGTTGCCGTAACACAATTCGTACAGGCAGATCACCCAACCACATGATGAACATCCCACGTATAGAGAAACTAAGACACGGGAATCCCTTCACACCAACACCAGGGCGGGTGCGCTACGCGCCGCGCTGGCTGGGGGTGGGCGCTGGGGCAGTCGGGCTATCTGCGCTTTTCCTGATGCGGGGCGGACGGCTGGCGACGGTCGCCCTTGGCGTGGCCGGGCTGGCGGGGGCCGCCTATGCCATGCTCTACGAGCCAAGCCACCCGCGCCTAGAGCGGATCAGCCTACGCTTTGAAAATCTGCCTGCCGCCCTAGATGGGCTGCGGATTGGCCATCTGAGCGACCTCCATGTGGGGCACCGCTTCGCCGCTGAAAATACGCGCTGGGCGGTGTCCCAGATGCGGGCCGAAGCCCCGGATATCCTGGCCATCACGGGCGATCTGGTGAGCTACCACAAGAATATCGCCGACCTGCCGGGGTTACTCGCCCCGCTGCGGGCACCTCTGGGTGTTTACGCGGTGGCAGGCAACCATGATCACTGGGAGGGTCTGCCGGAGATGATTGACGCTCTGCGCCCGCTGGGTGTGGAGTTTCTGATGAACACCCAGCGCCGTCTGCATTGGCGCGGTGCCGAACTAACCGTGGCCGGCGTGGATGATGTCTGGGAGGGCGATGCAGATCTGGATGCGGCCCTCAGGGGTCGTCCTGCCGACGGGTTCACCATCCTGCTCTGCCACGTACCAGACATGGCCGATACAGCAGCAACCCACGGCGTACACCTCCAGCTCTCGGGACATACCCACGGCGGCCATATGTCTTTGCCCTGGCTGGGTTCCTTTGCCCTGCCACGTCACGGCTGGCGCTACCCAGTGGGACTAGACTACGCGGGCAAAACTCAGGTCTACGTGAGCCGGGGCATCGGCGGCATCCCACTGCGGCTGGGCTGCCCGCCTGAGGCGACGATCATCACGCTGCGGCGAGGGTGAGCACGGGAGGCAGGAGGCGGGAGGCAGGAGGCAGGAGGCAGGAGGCGGGGAATCCCGCCTCCTGCCTCCTGCCTCCTGCCTCCTGATTTGTGGTACCCTCACCATTAGTGATATATGCACAATGAGGAGGCTGTTGATGACTGATGATATGTCCCGGCTGGCGGCACTGTCGCCGCTGGACGGGCGCTACCGCAATGATGTGACCGCCCTGGTGAGCTACTTCAGTGAGGCTGCCCTGTTTCGTTACCGTGTGCGCGTAGAGGTGGAGTACCTGATCTTCCTGGCTCGTTCGCCACGGGTGGAGTTTGTGCCTGCCTTTGATGCGGCGCAGCAGGCGGGACTGCGCGCCCTCTACCGCCAATTCAGCGACGCCGATGCCCTGGCGATCTCCGCGTGGGATCGCAAGGTCAATCACGATGTGAAGGCGGTGGAGTACTGGCTGCGCGAGCGGCTCGATGATCTTGGACTGGGGAAATGGAAGGAAGTCGTTCACTTCGCCATTACCTCCGAGGATGTGAATAACCTGACCTATGGCCTGCTCATCCGTGACGCCCGCGACACGGTGCTGTTGCCGGCCCTCGGCCTGATCGAGGCGCGCCTGCGCGAACTGGCCCTGGGCGAGGCTGCCAGCCCGATGCTCGCACGCACCCACGGCCAGCCAGCCACCCCCACCACCTTCGGCAAAGAGATGAATGTCTTCCTTGCGCGTCTGCGCCGTGCAGTGGCCGATGTGGGTGGCATAAAACTCACCGGCAAGCTCAACGGGGCGTCTGGCACCTTCGCCGCCCACGTAGCAGCCTTGCCCGATGTAGACTGGCAGAAGTTCAGCATGGCCTTTGTGCGCTCGCTCGACCTGGAGCCGGTGCTGTTGACAACGCAGATCGAACCGCACGACACCCTGGCATCCCTCTGTGATGCGATCAAGCGGGCCAATACCATTCTGATCGATCTGAGTCAGGATTGCTGGCGCTACATCAGCGACGGCTACCTGTCGCAGGCCCCGCAACCGGGCGACGTGGGTTCCTCAACCATGCCGCATAAGGTGAACCCGATTGACTTCGAGAACGGCGAGGGCAATCTGGGCATCGCCATCGCCCTGCTGGAACATTTCAGCCGCAAACTGCCGATCTCACGGCTCCAGCGCGATCTGTCGGACAGCACGGTGCTGCGCACGGTGGGGGCAGCCTTCGGCTACAGCCTGATCGGCTACCAGCGCCTGCTGCGTGGTCTGGGCAAAGTGGCTGTGCGCCGCGAGGCGCTGCTGGCCGACCTCGCCAGTCACCCAGAGGTGCTGGCCGAAGCAGTGCAGACCATCCTGCGCCGGGTGGGCTACCCCGAGCCCTACGAAGCGCTCAAGGGGCTCTCACGGGGCCGAGCCATGACAATGGAGGATCTGCACGTATTTGTGGGCGGGCTGGATGTGGAGGACTCGGTGAAAAACGAACTGCT
>JBAXMH010000395.1:0-3249 GCA_037134395.1 Chloroflexales bacterium | reverse complement strand
ACGTGACAAAGCACCCTTGCTTTGTCACGAAGCACCCCCTCCACGTGACAAAGCAACCCTCGGTGGAACCGGCCCACCCAGCCACCAGAGCCAGGATAGGGAGCGATCCCTACTTTATCACACCCGTATTCAGTGCAACATAGATCGCCAGCATGGCCAGGCCGTTCTGCATAGCGTGGTAGAAGACGCAGGGCCAGATCGAGCCACTGCGCTCACGCAGGAAGGCCAGACAGAGGCCGATCACAAAGAGGCTCGGGATGAGGACGGGGATCATGTGGACGATGGCAAAGATTGCGGCGTTGGCCACAATCGCGAGGGCGGCGGGGACGCGCTGGCGTAGCAGCGGGTAGAGCATGCCACGGAAGAAGAGTTCCTCGACAAAAGGCACGAGCACGGCGATCAGGAGCAGGCCCGCCCCCAGTTCGCCCAGGCTCATGGCCTTTCCTCCGCTGATCGCATTGACCTGCGGATTCTCAAAACTACCGACCAGCATGGTCATCAGTTTGGTTACGGCGAGCATGACGCTCAGCCCGACAATGAAGAGCAGCGGCACCATGGCGAAGTTAAGCCAACTGGTGCCGCGTATTCCCAGGGCGACCCAGCCCGCCCGCCGTGCGCCAAACAGGTAGATCCCCAGCAGCAGCATGAGGTAGAGTCCCACACCGGAGACATAGGCCACCGGCGAGAGCATCCCGGTGCTAGGCGGCAGAATCAGCAGTGATGCCACAAAACGTCCCAGAAACACCACCGCTATCCCGCCACACAGAAACACGAGCAGGGCCAGTACCAGATCGCGCCAGCCGAAACCCAGATCCTCGGGCGCGATCAGTTCGTTTTGCATAGCATAGCCGTTCTTAGAAATAACGACGCGGCGCGATTTCGCGCCGCGTCGTTATTATACTCCTCAGCACCTCAGTGCCTCAGATGTCCATGCGCGGGGCGCACAACACCCGATAAAAATGGCCGCTGATGTCCGACTATCGGTTATCGGCTATCGGCTATTTTCGCCTCAGTGTTGTGTGTTCAGCGCCACCGGGTTTGTGGCCTCGAACGCGGCAATATCGGCGTCCTGCTGCATGATGAAGCCGAGCTGATCGACGCCATTGATCAGACAGTGCTTGCTGAAGCCATCGAGCGGGAAGTTCACCTGCTGGCCTCCCGGCAACATCACCGTTTGGCTGGCCAGATCAATCGTCACCTGGGTCTGCGGATCCTCCTCGCAGAGACTCACAAGCTGGTAGTAGCTCTCCGCATCCACAATAACCGGCAGCAGGCCGATCTTGAGCGCGTTGCTTTTGAAGATGTCGGCGAAGGATGGTGAGATGACGGCCTGAAAACCGTATGCCTGGAGCGCCCAGGGCGCATGCTCGCGCGAACTGCCAGAGCCAAAATTGCGCCCGGCTACCAGCACGGTTGCCCCTGATGACTCTGTCCGGTTCAACACAAAATCCGGGTTGGGCGTGCCGTCGGCGTTGTAGCGCCAGGTCTCGAAGAGGCCGTCGGCCAGACCGTCCTTGTTTGTCACTTTGAGGTACTTCGCCGGGATGATCTGGTCGGTATCAACATTCTCCAGCGGCAGGGCGACGACCTTGCCGGTGATGGTGGTTATTGGATCCATAAATGCTCCTCTTGTAGCGTGGGCTTCCAGCCCGCCGATACGCTCCAGGCGGGCTGGAAGCCCGCGCTACCAACCGTCAATCTGGAAACACCTGCCTTAGATCAATGTTCGCGGATCAGTAACCACCCCCGTCACCGCCGCCGCCGCCGCTGTCAATGGGCTGGCCAGCAGGCTGCGCGATCCCGGCCCTTGCCGCCCAACAAAGTTCCGGTTGCTCGTGGAGACCGCGTACTTGCCGGGTGGTATCACGTCGGAGTTCATGGCCAGGCAGGCCGAACAACCCGCCTCGCGCCACTCGGCCCCGGCTGCCTTGAAGATCACGTCCAGACCCTCGGCCTCGGCCTGCTGGCGCACCTGCTGGCTGCCCGGTACCACCATCACCCGCACGCCCTCGGCTACTGTGCGACCCTTGATCAACCCCGCTGCCTGGCGCAGATCGCTGATGCGGCCATTGGTGCAACTACCGATGAAGACTACGTCAATCGGGTGGCCGAGCAGCGGCGTGCCCGGTTCCAGGTTCATGTAAGCCAGGGCCTTCTCCAAGGCCACACGTGCGCTGGCGTCGCCCATCTCGTCCAGGGTCGGTATCGTCCCGGTGATCGGGATGCCCATACCGGGGTTGGTGCCGTAGGTGATCATCGGCACCAGTTCGTCGGCGGCCAGGCGCATCTCGTGGTCGAAGGTCGCGCCCTCGTCGCTGGGCAGGCTGCGCCAGCGGGCCAGGGCCGACTCGAAGGCTGCGCCCTGCGGGGCGAAGGGTCGCCCCGCCACATACTCAAAGGTCGTCTCGTCGGGGGCGATCATGCCCGCCCGTGCGCCACCCTCGATGCTCATGTTGCAAATCGTCATGCGCTCCTCCATCGAGAGCGCCCGGATGGCCTCGCCCATATACTCGAAGACGTAGCCGGTGCCGCCGCCCACGCCATACTTGGCGATCAGCGCCAGAATAATGTCCTTGGCGGTGACACCCGGCCCGAGCCGACCATCCACCCGCACCGCGCAGGTCTGTGCCTTGCGCTGGAGCAGGCACTGGCTGGCCAGGACGTGGCCGACTTCGCTGGTGCCAATACCGAAGGCCAGGGCGCCAAACGCCCCGTGGGTCGAGGTGTGGCTATCGCCGCAGACAATCGTCATTCCCGGCTGGGTCAGACCCTGCTCCGGCCCGATCACATGCACAATACCTTGCTTATCGCTGCCCAACTCGAAGAGCGGGATGCCGAACTCGGCACAGTTGGTGCGCAACTGGTTGAGCTGGGCGATGGCCTGCGGATCCGTCACCGGGATGATCCCCTGGGCGTTGCGCGGCGTCGTCGGTGTACTGTGATCCATCGTGGCCATCGTGCGATCAGGGCGACGCACCTTCAGGCCACGCTCGCGGATCTCCGTGAACGCCTGCGGCGACGTAACCTCGTGAATGAGGTGCAGATCAATGTACAGCACCGCCGGAGTATCCGGCGTCTCCGGGCGCACCTGGTGGGCGTCCCATACTTTCTCAAAGAGAGTCTTGGGGGTGGTCATACTATCCTCTCACGGAATCCGGCAGCCGACATCCGGCAACCGGGTAAATACTGGTGCTACTCATCTCACTCTTTGCGTCTTCGCGCCCACCGAGCGTCTGGTCTAACGCAAAG
>JBAXMH010000394.1:0-3263 GCA_037134395.1 Chloroflexales bacterium | reverse complement strand
TGCCGCGACTCCCATCGCGCCCCCTCGCGCGCGCGCGTCGCTTACCGGTTCTCCGCCCTCCCCTCCCCGGCCGTCGTAGCATCGGCGACGTCGGTGGGGTGGGGCGCGGGGGGCGGGGGGGCCCGCGCGGTGGCGGCGGGGGGGGGAGGGGCCGGGGCGTTGGCGGCGGGGGGCGGAGGTGGCTCGGCCGTGGCGGCGGGGGGCGGGGGTGGCACCACTACTGGAACAGGAGCCGGTGTCGGTTTGACGACAGGAGCCGGGGCGGCCTTAGCGACGGGAGCTGGAGCGGCATTGACGACAGGAGCTGGGGCTGCTTTGACGACGGGAGCTGGATCTGGCTCGTTCGTGTACCAACGATCAATCTCGGCGTTTGCGGACTTAGCGAGATTCCTTGGCAGGCCAGTAATGCCGTGACTCAGCTCGCGGAGGGCATTATTGACATAGGAACGCGATTGCTTTGGCAGAAGCAGGAGCGGGGCTCCAAGAATTCCGAAGCCCGTGCGGATCACCTTCGCAGCTGCATCTTCAGCTGCGCCAATAATTGTTCCGCGCTGCCACTGGCGATCAGACCTTTCCTCACCCATATGTGCGCTCCTTATTATTCATATCCGATTCTTGTCGCACTACGTTTCACATTTAGACAAGGTTTCAGGTGCCAGGTTTTAGGTTTCAGGCGTAACGCATCAGGATGCCTTGTGTATGTCGAGACTGTAAAGCATCCGAGAACCTTGTCTTATCTGAAAAGCAGTGAACCCGCTTCGTATCATACTGCGCTTTTGTCTAGGGAGCAACAGCACATACGGTTCGCGCATGCGCCGCTGCGATCTGGCCGAAGCTCACACCCCCGTCGTTTGCGGGTACGAGCCGGGGTAACAGGGCGCATCGGCCAGTGGCGGTGAGCAGAGTCACCGTGCCCTCGGCGAGCAGGCGGTTCTGCATGCAGCCGCCGCTAAGTGCCACCTGCGTAACTCCCAGATCGGCGGCGACGGCGACAATAGCGGCGACAGCACCGTTGTGGAAGCGGGCGGCGATCCGCTCACGCCCCACCCCGCGTGACAGGTCGGTCAGCAGGTCGGTGATGGCCGGACGCCAATCAACCAGCAGCGGCGAGGCAATACAGGTGACGCCGCCAACCGGCACGGGCGGGATGGTCGGCTCCGCACGGGTAAGAATGAAGGGGTAGGCACCATCCTCGTGCGGATCGGCCAGATACTCCAGTTCCATTGCGGCTTGGCCCTCGAATGTAACCTGCTGGCGGAGGCCGAGCAGGGCGGCCACCCCGTCAAAGAGCCGGCCAGCGCTAGTCGTAGGCAAACTGTTGATGCCGCCCGTGATCATACGGGCTAGGATTTGGCGCTGGCCTTGGTCAAATACTCGCAGAGGTGCCAGATCATCCCTATTCAGCGCATCAGGGCCATACAACTCCCAGAGCAGGGCAATGGCGACGCGGGCCGGTTCGCGCACGGCGGCATCGCCCCCCGGTAGGCGGAAGGGGTGCAGGTGGGCGACACGTACGCTGCCCGCAGCGTCGCCCAGCAGGAACTCGCCGCCCCAGATCGTGCCATCTGTCCCGTAGCCAGTGCCGTCCCAGATCACGCCGAGGGCTGGGCCGATGGCAGCATGCTCGGCGAGACAGGCAGCAAAATGGGCGTGGTGGTGTTGTACCGCCACCCTCGGCGCGTGTGGAGCCAGCCCAGCGGTGTGGGCGTAGCGCGTGCTGACATAGTCCGGGTGCAGGTCGTGAGCCACCAGTGTCGGCGTCGCCGCGTAGAGCCGTAGGAAGTCCGCGATCACCCGCTCAAAGGCAGCGACCGCCTCGGCGGTACTCAGGTCGCCGATGTGCTGAGAGATAAACGCATGGCGTCCGACGCTGAGGGCAACCGTATTCTTCATCTGGGGGCCAACCGCCAGAATACAGGCTGACTCGGTGGGGAGGGTCACGGGCAGGGGCGCGTAACCCCTAGCGCGGCGCAGCAGACGCGGGGCACCGGCCATGATCATGGCCACGCTGTCGTCGCTATGGCGTTCGATGGGGCGGTTATGATCCAGAAAGGCATCGGCGATCTGACCGAGGCGACGGCGCGACTCGTCCTCGCTAATGCAGATCGGCTCATCGCTCAGGTTGCCACTGGTGGCGACGAGGGGAAAATCCACTGCACGCAGCAACAAGTGGTGCAGCGGCGAACAGGGTAGCATCACGCCGAGGTACGGGCTGCCAGGGGCTACCTCAGGCGCGATGGGGAAACGACCATCGCTGCGGCGGGGCAACAGCACAATCGGTGCTTCCGCCGAACTGAGCAGGGCCGTCGCCGCCTCGTCCAACAACACCAACTCGGCGGCCTGAGCCAGATCGCGAGCGATCACGGCCATCGGCTTGTCGGGACGAGCCTTACGAGCGCGTAGACGAGCCACCGCCACAGAATCGCACGGGTTGACCATGAGGTGGTAGCCGCCGATGCCCTTAACCGCGACAATCGCGCCGTGGCGCAGGGCGGCGGCGGCGGCAACCAGGGCAGGGTCAATAAGATGGCCCGGTGGGGCAATGTCAGCGATTTGTGGCTGTCCGATACCCCCCGGAGCCCAGAACACCAACCGAGGCCCGCATACGGGGCAGGCATTCGGCTGGGCGTGGAAACGGCGATCAACAGGGTCGCCGTACTCTGCGTCGCAAGCGGCGCAAAGTGCAAAGCCACGCATGGTGGTATGAGGCCGATCATAGGGCAACGCAGCAATAATGGAGAAGCGCGGCCCACAGGTGGTACAGTTGGTAAAGGCGTAGCCGTAACGGCGGTTCGTGGGGTCAAGTGTCTCGGCCAGACATGCGGGGCAGGTAGCGATATCCGGCAGGATGAGAGTCGTGCGCGCACCGCCGCCGTCACTATGGCGGATCGAAAAATCGCGGTGGCCGTGGGCATCAACCCACACCACATCTACTTCCGCAATGATCGCCCGTGGGGGCGCATCCTCGCGCAGGCAGCGCAGAAAGGACGCCAGATCACGCGGATCTCCGTCCAGCTCAACCGTCACGCCATCAGAGCCATTCCGCACCCAGCCGAACAGCCCCAGCTCGTGGGCGAGCCGGTAGACAAACGGGCGAAAGCCGACGCCCTGCACCGCACCGCGTACGACGATACGCAGGCCAGCCAAAGGTGGGGCTGTAGGAACGTCAGGCATCGCATCCTTGCGGTACGTTTATGCGTGCGGGGATGCGCCCATAGTACCACAAGATGGGTGTCGTGCTAAAATAGCCGATAGCCGATAGC
>JBAXMH010000393.1:0-3263 GCA_037134395.1 Chloroflexales bacterium | reverse complement strand
TTGCCATAGAAGCGGTCGGCATCGAGCA
Organism: Chloroflexales bacterium; assembly: GCA_037134395.1. GTDB lineage: Bacteria > Chloroflexota > Chloroflexia > Chloroflexales > Chloroflexaceae > Oscillochloris. Next base: position 3,235 of record JBAXMH010000393.1, on the reverse strand, counting down.
GCGACAGGAAGAGCTGAAAATCCTCCTCCTTGCCGTTATGCGGCGTGGCCGTCATCAGCAGCAGGTGGCGGGTGTGCTGGCCGAGCTGTTCGGCAAAAGTGAAGCGCTTGGTGCGGGCGATCTCCTGGCCGGAGAAGTGGGCCGCGAGCTTGTGGGCCTCATCGAACACCACCAGATCCCAGCCAGCGAGACAGAGCTTCGCCTGGATCTCCACGTTGCGAGACATCTGATCGAGCCGGACGATCAGATGATCGTGGTCGGCGAAGGGATTACCGCTCGGCGAAGCGGCCTCCAGCTCGCGGGAAAAGATGCGGAACTCCAGGCCAAACTTCCCAAACAGCTCATCACGCCACTGCTCGACCAGGCTGCCGGGGGCGACGATCAGAATACGGCGGGCATCGGCGCGCATCAGCAGCTCGCGGATATAGAGCCCAGCCATAATCGTCTTACCAGCACCGGGGTCATCAGCGAGGACGAAGCGCAGGGGCTGGCGCGGCAGCAGCGACTCATAGACCGCCGTAATCTGGTGCGGGAGCGGCTCGACATCGGAGGCGTGAACCGCCATCATCGGGTCGAAGAGGAAGGCCAGGTCAATGCGCTTGGCCTCAATGGCGAGGGTAAAGTGCGCCCCATCGCCATCGAAAGCCCATGGGCGTTCGACGATTGCCAGGGCGATCAGATCTTCATCAGCCCGCCCGAGCATGCGCTCCCGTATGCCGCCGTCAGGCGTCCGATAGATCACCTGCATCGCGTCGCCGCCGTGCGGAACCACAGCGATCACCGAGATCACCGCCGTTGGCTCCAGGCCGGTCAGCGCCATCCCCGCCGTCAGGTCTTCAAGACGCATGGAGTATGCCCTGATCGTCGAGGAGATCAGGCCGTAGGGCGCGGGCCGGGGTGGGCAGCACCTTGCGACGGGCGCACGGGGGGTGCTACAATAGCCAAGCGTAGCGCAAAACGAATACAATTGTTCCACAGAGTCCACTCATGCTTGGCGGCGGGGTGGGCTTTGTGCGTTGCTGGAGCCTAGTATAGCACGGCGCTCACGGGCATGCGGTGAGATTCTGTGCAGCGAACACAGCGTTGTTTTCGGCACCATCAACGAACGAACGAACGTGCCATCGGCTGGCGACCCATCCACGCAGACTCGGCAAGGGGTGGGGGGAGGGGAGCAATCGTGTACGGCGGTACCCCATGGGTACGGCGGTATCCCATGCGTCATATCGGGAAAACACGGCGGGGTTTTTCAGAGGTAGAACGGATCGTATGATACCGCTGCGTCCATCGTATCACGGCATCACATCGCGGAGCACCATCGCACGCTACGGTTGCTCAGGCGTGGGGTGGGGACTCGGCATCTCGCATCGTGGGAGCGTCGTAAGGTAGGCGTGAATGATTGCCGCAATCTGATGCTGGATTTCGGGGGCCAAACTATCGAGAGCGGCCACCGCAGCGGCGAGATCTTGTGAGAGATGTGGTATTGCGAAATAACACTGTGAGTCATGTCACGCTGAGCGCAGCGAAGCGTCCCGGCAGCCCTTACCGTGGTCGGGACGCTTCGCTGCGCTCAGCGTGACAGCGTGCCTTTTGCGGTAGCAAAGATATTTTACTCCTGTGGATCGGCGCTAAACTGGTCGTGTACCTCCTGAAGCTGCACATCGCGGTAGGTTGCGTAGTAACTGCGCGTTACCTCGACGCTGCGGTGGCGCAGGATCTGCGAGACCTCGGCCAGCGACACGCCCTCATTGAGCAGGTGGTAGCCCACAAAGTGGCGAAAGCTATGGGGTGACGTGGCCCGCAGCAGCTCGGCTTCGTCAACTTTTCCTTCGAGGACAACTTGATCGGCGAGGGCTTCGGCGGCTTCGTGGACAATCCGCCAGCCGCTGACACGGTTGAGCCGCATGCCTGCCGTGCGCCGATCCAGCGACTCGAAAAGGGCCGTGTGTGCCTGCGGCCAGCTACGGGCCTCCAGGTAGCGGCGCAGCGCCCGCTCTGCCGGACGACGGATAAAGAGCGTTCCCTCGCGCCGTCCCTTGCCATACACCGTGGCCTGCTGGAGTATACGCCGATCACGGCAAACATCGCCGACGTTCAGGCTAAGCGCCTCGGAGATGCGCGCCCCGGATGAGAAGAGCAGGTGCAGCAGAGCCGCGTTGCGCAGCCGGATTAGGAGCAATCGCTCGGTACGATCTTCGTTTTGGCCTCGTGACTTGTCATAATGTGTTGCCAATCGGCGTAGATCCGGCGGCGTTGGGGCCAGCGGGTCAGGCAGTCGTGGCAGCGCACGGGCAATCTCCGCCTGAAGCGCAGCCGTGCGAAACCCCAGGGCACCGAACGAGTCGGCCAGAGCCAGGAAGCCTAGCAGCGGGCGCACATAGGCATGAACGGTACGGGGCGAAAGCCGATCAACGTTCTGACCGACATCGTGGGCCTGCTGCGCCCGCTGTGAGAGATCATAGGTGTAGCGGCGCAGGCTGCGGGCGTAGTTCAGCAGGTCGTCAAGCTGGAGATCGCCCAGGCACCCTCGGCCCTGGCGTGTGGCCCAGCGGATAAACAATGTCAGGGCGACTTGGTAGGATTGGATCGTACAGTAGGCGTGGTGGCGCTGCTCATCCCGGCGGCGCAGATCGTCCTCATCCAAGCCCGCCTCATCCTCATCCGGGTCGAGTCCAGCACTCTTGAGTCGCGCCGTCCAGATCGCCCCCGCCCGCTCCAGCGGCGTACTGGCCTCCATCGGGGATTCGTTTTTAGTTGACATAATTAAATGAGCCTTTTCATAATGGACAAGGTTTCAGGTTTCAGGTCGAGTTCATCAGAATGCCACATTGTGGCCTTAGACATGGTTCGTAGCGACAACTGGCACTACCGCAAAAGGTACGCTGTGAGACATATCACGCTGAGCGAAGCGAAGAGTCCCGGCATCCGTATCGCCCGCCGGGACTCTTTGCTTCGCTCAGCGTGATATGAGTGACAGGGTGATTTTTGCTCTATATACGTATTTTCCATCTGGAATATGTTTACCGTAATATCCATGTGCGAACATAAAAGGATAAAACAACGAAGCTGCGTGCATGCTCAGTCCGTACGCCAATGCAACTTCGCATTTACCCCCAAAGACCCAAAGGTACGAAGCGGTCGTGCCAGTAGTTGTACCCGTTGGGTCTTTGGGGGGTGGCACCTGAGTCATCGCGCATTGTCGTGGTAGCGAGGAAAATCCCATGTCTCCATCCTACTC
>JBAXMH010000392.1:0-3275 GCA_037134395.1 Chloroflexales bacterium | reverse complement strand
CCCCCGACGACTACGGGGCCGCGCTGACCGCGATGGTCTTCACGCCCGCGCTGCGCGAGGGCTGGCAGCGGGCGGTTGGCTTCGCGGAGGCGACCGGCACGCTGCGGGTGCGGCTGGCCCTCAGCGGCGATGACGCGCTCCACGCGATCCGCTGGGAATTGCTGCGCGATCCGCTTGATCACGCACCCCTGGCGCATACCGAGCGCACTCCCTTCTCGCGCTTCCTGAGCAGCCCACACCTCGCCGATGTCCAGGCAGAAGCTCGACCCGCCCTCCGTGCGGTGGTGGCCGTCGCCAACCCAGCGGCCCTGGCGACCCTCGGCATGCCAGCGGTAGATGTGGTCGGCGAGGTCGCACGGGCGCAGCAGGGACTCGGCGACATCCCCACGACCATCCTTGATGGGGCCGACGGTCGGCCCGCCGCGAGCCTGCCGTCCCTGGCCGCCGCCCTGCGCGACGGCGCGCACATCCTCTATCTGGTCTGCCACGGGACGCTCGTTGGCGATCAGCCCGCGCTGTATCTGGAGCAGGAGGGCGGCGGGTGCTACCAGCCCACGGACGGGGCGGCGCTGGTGCGACAGATCACGAATCTCTCGCACCGCCCGCTCTTGGTCATCCTGGCATCGTGCCGGGGAGCCGGGGACGACCACGCCACCCTGGCCGCCATCGGGCCGCAATTGGCGCGGGCCGGAGTGGGCGCGGTGATCGCCATGCAGGGCAACGTGCCGATGACGCTGGTGGCCCAACTGATGCCACGCCTGTTCACCGAGCTACGCCGTGACGGGCAGATTGATCGGGCGATGGCTGCCGCCCGTGCGGGCCTACCCGGTGATTCGCCCTGGTGGATGCCGACGCTCTGGATGGCGGTTAACGACGGGGCGCTGTGGGATGACGACGTGGCACCCGTGCGTGGGGCCGGGGTGTTTCAGGTGCCCTACCCGCAGAACCCCCTTTTTCGTGGCCGCGATGCGGAGATGGCCGCGCTCGCGGCGGCGCTCCTGGGCGCTGACCACGACACCGCCGCCGTCATCCCGGCGGTCAGCGGGACAGGGGGCATGGGCAAAACCCAGATAGCCAGTGAGTTCGCCCATCGCCATCGCGACGATTTCCCCGGCGGCGTGTTCTGGCTGAACATGGCCCAACCCGAGACCATCACTGCTCAGGTGGCCGCTGCGGGCGGGCCAGGGGGGCTGGATCTGCCCGACTGGGCGGGACTGGATTTTGACGGGAAGATCGCCGTGGTGCGCCGAGCCTGGAATGAGCCGGTGCGTCGCCTGATCGTCTTCGACAACCTGGAAGATCCGAAGTTGCTTTCGGTGTGGCGACCGACGGGGGGCGGGGCGCGGGTGCTGATCACCACCCGGCGCGGGGTTTGGTCGGCCACGAGCGGGGTGGCGCAGGTGCGCCTGCCGACCCTGGCCCGACCCGAGAGCGTGCGACTGTTACTCACCCCACGCTACGGTGAACAGATGGAGACGATTCTGGCTGATTCGACGGTCGCCGCAGAGGCCGACGCGATCAGCGATCTGGTGGGCGATCTGCCGCTGGCCCTGGCGCTCGCGGGTGCCTACCTGGAGCAGGCACCCACCATGTCGCTGGCGGGCTACCGACAGCGACTGACCACACGGATGCTGGCGCACCCGTCACTTGATGCCGAACTGGAGGAAGGGCTGCCGACCCAGCACGCCGCGAGCGTCGCCGCAACCATCGCCCTGAGCTACCAACAGCTTGACCCGGCGAAGCCAACCGACGCCCTCGCGTTGACCCTGCTTCAGCGTATCGCCCAGCTCGCGCCCGCCCCCATCCCCCAGCGATTGCTCGTGCGCCTCACCGAGCGCGACCCCGACGACGAGGATCACGCTGCTGAGACGGACGCCCTGCTACGCCGATTGGCGGCGGTAGGACTCATCGATCTGCTCACGGAGGGTGGTATTTCCCAGCATCGGCTCGTCGCGGCCTTTATCCGCGATCACGATGGTGACGTGCGAGCGAGCGCAGGGTACGCGGCAGCGGGGCTGATCACGGAAGTCGAGGCCATCAATGTGGCGGGCTATCCGCTACGGGGCACACCCTACCTCCCGCACCTGACCCGATGCAGCGCACACGAGGCGCAGATCGACGCGACGCAGGCTGCGAGCTTATGCAACAACCTGGGGATGCTGCTGAATTCGCAGGGCGACGTGACCGGGGCACGGCCCTACTACGAACGCGCCCTGGCGATATATGAGCAGGTGCGGGGGCCGACCCATCCCGATACGGCCATCAGCCTCAACAACATGGGCTACCTACTGTACGTGCAGGGCGACCTCGCCGGGACGCGACCCTTCTACGAACGCGCCTTGGCGATCTGGGAGCAGGTGCGAGGGCCGACCCACCCCGATACGGCGATCAGCCTCAACAACCTGGGCATGCTGCTCCAAGACATGGGCGATCTCGCTGGGGCGCGGCCCTATCTCGAACGCGCCCTGGCGATCCGGGAGCAGGTGTTGGGGCCGACCCACCCCGACACGGCGTTGAGCCTCAACAACCTGAGCGGACTGCTGTACGCGCAGGGCGACCTCGCCGGGACGCGGCCCTACCTTGAACGCGCCTTCGCGATCTGGGAGCAGGTGCTGGGGCCAACCCACCCTCATATGGCGACCAACCTCAACAACCTGGGCATGCTGCTGCGTGCGCAGGGCGACCTGACCGGGGCGCGGCCCTACCTCGAACGCGCTCTGGCGATCCGCGAGCAGGTGCGGGGGCCGACCCACCCCGACACGGCGCACAGCCTCAATAACCTGGGAAATCTGCTGCGAGACGTGGGCGACGTGGCCGGGGCGCGACCCTACCTCGAACGTGCCCTGGCGATTCATGAGCAGGCGCTAGGGCCGACCCATCCCGCTACGGCGCGGAGCCTCACCAGCCTGGGCGCACTGCTGCGAGACGTGGGCGACCTGGCCAAGGCACGGCACTCCTACGAGCGCGCCCTGACAATCTTCACGGCCCGCCTCGGCCCGCAGCACCCGGACACGCAGAACGTCCAACAGGTCATCGCCGCACTCGATGTGTCTCAGGAAAACAACGAGGCGTAGGATAGCGTTGCTCCACGTCACCGGCGACATGGAGCGAGCGGCGAGGCCGAGGGTTGCTCAGGTCACAGGTGACGGGAACGAACCCGGCCTGCGCGACATGGAGAAAATTGTAGATAATGCGCGTTATCTACGGTTTTCGCCGATCTCCCCCCGATACCCACGCCATCCGTCGCCCCTGCGTTTTCAGACATGTGGCGGAAT
>JBAXMH010000391.1:0-3305 GCA_037134395.1 Chloroflexales bacterium | reverse complement strand
GGGCCAGGAGCATCTCGACGATAGAGCGACCAACAAAGCCGTTGCCGCCGGTTACTAGGGTGGTCATTGCTCTCCCTCCGCCCACACGGTCAACTCCTCACGGAAGATCTTGGCGTTGTGACGAATATCCACCGGGAAGGCCGGGTGGATCATAAATTGCCCGATCCCCGCCGTCATCGGGTGGGTCGCCCCCAGTTCGCGCAACTCGCTAAAGAGCCGCTCACGATCCGCCGGCGTCTTTGGGGTCATACCTTTCCTTAGCTCCACAATCACGACTGGTATCTGACCCCTGACCCCTGACCCCTGACCCCTGACCCCCACCAGCGCCGAGCGAAACACCGCCGGGTGCTGGTTGAATACCAGTTCCACCGGCTCGGTGTAGAGTGGGCCGGTGTCCGTCTCTACGCGGTGGCTCTTGCGCCCGTAGAACCAGAGGCGGCCCTGATCATCAATGTAGCCCAGGTCGCCCATGCGATGCCAGATCGCGTCGCCTTCGCGGATCTTGGCTAGGGCCGTGGATGTGGGACGGTTAACGTATGCCTTTGTCACCGATGGCCCCTTGACACAGATCTCGCCAACCTGATAGGGCGGCAGAACGAGCGACTCGTCCCATGTGGGGATAGGCTCGTCGGAGATGCGGATAATTTTCAGGGTCGCCTCGGGTGCCGGCCAGCCCACGCAGGTGCCAGCGGTGGGGTCGGCGCGCTCGGCCAGGGCGGCCCGCACTTGCCGCCCGCTGGCTGAGGCGATGGGCAGAGCCTCGGTGGCCCCGTAGGGTGTATGTGTGTCGGCGGAGGGCGACAGGATGCGCTGAAAACGCTCGTGGAGATGCGGTGGAACTGGCGCACCGGCCATCAGTACCCGCCGCAGCGTGGGCAGAGTCACGCCCTGGGCGATGCAGTAATCCGTCACCTTCTCCCAGATCGCCGGTGAGCCGAAGGTTGAGGTAACCTGCTGATCGCGCATAAACTCGATGACTGCAGCGGGATCGCAGGCGACCGGGCGGGTGGGGTCAATCGGCGGGATCGCCGAGGTCGCGCCGAGGGCCACGTTGAACAGGGCGAAGAGCGGGAATGCCGGCATCTCGATCTCGCCCGGTTCGATCTGATAGAGCGCACGCAGCAGGCGGATCTGGGCCTCGAACATCCCATACTCGTACAGCACGCCCTTGGGCACGCCGGTGCTACCGGTGGTGAAGAGGATAGCGGCCAGATCGCTGGCGGCCACAGGCTCAATCAGAAAGGGCGAGCGCATCGGCACGCTCAGATCAGCGAGGTTTACGTCGCCGAGGGGGATGTAGTGTGAGCCGACCATCACGCTGCGGCGGACAGTGCGGAAGGCACGCGGGAAGACAAGACGGGCTAGGTGTCCACGTGGCACACCGATCATGGCTTCGGGGGCGCACTCCTCAATACACTGGGCCAGGTTGCGCCGCCCCATCGCCGGGTCAATCATAATCGGCACGGCGCCAACCTTAAAGAGGGCGAAGGTCAGGCCGATCAGCGGCAGACCAGCAGGCACCAGCAGCAGTACCCGCACGCCCCGACCAACGCCCACACCGGCCAAGCCCCAGGCGTAGCGGTCGCTCACCTGGTTTAGCTCGGCAAAGCTAAGATGTTTGTAGATCACCTTCCCGGCACGGTTGCGGCCATCGCCAACCACCACCGCCACCTGGTTGGGTCGCTCGGTGGCCATGCGCGGCAGGTATCTCGCGATATTGGCGCTATCGGTGGTGGGAGTCGGCGGAGATGCGGCATCGGTCATGATGAGGGTCTCCCTAAAAACCGCACAACCCTGGGTGCGATCTCCTCATGGGCATCCTCAAGGACGTAGTGACCAGCGTTGTCGAACCGCATGGCCTGAGCCTTGGGGAAGCGTGTGAGCCAGCCGCCCAGAAAAGAATCGTCAAAACACCAGTCCTTGCCGCCCCAGAAGATCTGCATCGGCTTGACGCGCAGAACCGCCAGCTCGCGGTCAATCCCGTCCACCACCGCCCAAGTCGGGTGCGTGGGGCGCAGCGGAATGTCCTGCACAAAACGGAGCTGCGCGATACGGTTGGCCCAGCTATTGTAGGGCAGCAGGTAGGCCCGGCGCAGATCAGCGGGCATTGGACGCTCAACGGCCATAAAGGTGGCAGCCCCGGCGAAGGCGTTCATCCCGCGCAGGGCCACGTCGCCAAGCAGCGGGATACGGCAGACCGCGATGCGCAGGGGCAGGCGTGGCGAGAGGAAAGCAGCGGTATTCAGCACCACAATCCGGCGCACCAGCTCGGGGTGACGAGTGGCCCAGCCCATGCCAATCGCCCCGCCCCAATCGTGTACCACTAGGTCCACCGGGCCACAATCGAGATGGCGAATCAGCCGAGTCAGATTCTCAATATGGTCGATCAGACGGTAGGGATATACCTGGGGCTTATCAGAGAGGCCGCAGCCCAAATGGTCGGGCACAATCACCCGGTGCGTGCCACGCAGCGCGGTGATCAGGTGACGGAAATAGAGCGACCACGTCGGGTTGCCGTGAACCATCACCACCGGCGGGCCAACGCCCTCGTCCACATAGCTAATCGTGCCGCCAGGGACGTTCAGGCGGGCCGTATGAAATGGGTAGAGGTGGCGGATGGAGTCGAGGTCGCGGGCCGACAGTCCGCCCAGATCCGTCGAGGTCATGAGGGTTCCTTCACATGCTTCAATTGCCTGGGCAGTATAGCATAGGGCTGGGAGACACCCTGCGGGCTTTGCGCCAGTCCAGATAGCCGACAGATCTCCGCTGTGTGGTACCATACGGCCTATTGTTTTCACCAGCCCGCAGGAGTCAGCATGACCACGAACCGTACCGCCGAGCGCGTCCGCAGCTTCGGCACGTCAATCTTCGCCGAGATCAGTGCCCTGGCCGTGCAACACGGGGCGGTGAATCTGGGCCAGGGTTTCCCCGACTTCGCCGGCCCAGCCTGGGTGAAGGATGCTGCCGCTGAAGCAATCTCCGCCGACCTGAATCAGTACGCACCTTACCTGGGACTGCCGCGATTGCGCGAGGCAATTGCCGCCACATGGCGCGCACATGGCTGGCGTGAGGTTGACCCGGCCAGCGAGGTGACGGTGACGAGCGGGGCGACTGAGGCGATCTTCGGCGCTGTCCAGGCTCTGATCAACCCCGGTGACGAGGTGATCATTTTTGAACCCTTCTACGACGCCTATGTGCCCGATGTAGTTATGGCTGGCGGCGTGCCGAAGTATGTGCGCCTGCACCCGCCGGGAGCAGGGAGCAGGGAGCAGGGAGCAGGGAGCAGGGAGCAGGAGGCAGATCCG
>JBAXMH010000390.1:0-3339 GCA_037134395.1 Chloroflexales bacterium | reverse complement strand
TTGCGGGGGGGCTAGGGGGGGAAAGTATGCCAAGAGTGTAAAGTAAACTCGGCCCATCTGAAACCATGTCTCAGCGGATCGCGTTGCGTATGAGGCTATGCAGCACCTGGAGGAGGATCATCGCTACCATTGGCGAGAGATCAATCATACCGAGGGGGGGCAGCACGCTGCGCAGCGGGGCGATAATCGGCTCGGTGATCTCGTTGAGGATCTGCGACACCTTCATGTTGCCCTGTGGGTCAATCCACGAGATTAATACGCGACCAAGGATGGCGAAGAGTAAGACGTTGAACAGAATATCAACGAAACTGCCGACGAAGCCAATCATAGCAGGACCTTTCTGGATAGAATTGTTTAGATAAGGTGCGCAGGTACTTTTTTTATCCCTCAAGCCTCGCTCGCACGGCGGCGGCGTGGGCAAAGAGTCCCTCGGCCTCGGCGATGCGCTGGGCGGATGGGCCGATTCGCTCCAGGCCAGCCCGATTGAGCCCCACCAGCGAGATCACCTTGCGGAAGTCATCCACGTTCACGGGCGACGCGAAGCGGGCCGTGCCCTCGGTGGGCATGATATGCGATGGCCCGGCCACATAATCACCCAGCACCTCAAACGACTCCTCGCCCAGGAAGATTCCACCGGCGTTGCGCACCTTGCCCACGTAGGCCCACGGGTCAGCCAGCAGCAGGCAGAGGTGTTCGGGGCCATACTCATTCGCCAGATCAATCGCCGTCGCCAGATCCGGCACGAGAATAATCCCACCCCGGCGGCTCACCGCATCAGCGGCGGCGCGTGCGTTCGCCTCGGGCAATGCCTCCAGTTGGCGACCAACCTCGGCCTGCACCGCACGGGCCAGATCTGCCGATGTCGTGATCAGAATAGCGCTGGCCTCCACATGCTCGGCCTGAGCCAGCAGGTCGGCGGCGGCCAGACGCGGGTTAGCGGCTGCATCAGCAATCACCATTGTCTCGGTCGGCCCCGGCAGGCTCTCGATGTCCACTGCACCAAAGACCAGCCGCTTCGCCTGGATCACAAAGCGGTTGCCCGGCCCGGCGATCTTATCAACGCGGGGCACGCTCTGGGTGCCGTAAGCCATTGCCGCGATAGCCTGGGCACCACCGATGGCGAAGAGTCGGCTCACACCGACGATGTGGGCGGCGGCGAGAACCACCTCCGCCGGTTCGCCTGTGGCAAACTGAGGCGGCGAGCAGACAATAATCTCACCAACACCAGCCACCTGAGCTGGCACGGCGGCGTGGATAAGCGATGAAGGCAGAGGGGCCGCGCCGCCAGGAACATAGATGCCCACCCGCTCCAGCGGTACCACAAGCTGACCGCGTGCCCCTTCGACGCCAAAGTCAACCCATGAGTTGCGGGCCTGACGCTGGTGGAAGGCGCGGATCTCGGCGACCGCCAGATCGAGGGCTGCCCGCAGGTCGGCGGGAATAGCGGCGGCGGCGGTGGCCCAGCGTGCGGGCGGAATTTCAATCTGCGCGAGATCCACTCGGTCGAGGCGAGCGGTGAGGGTGCGCAGTGCAGCATCGCCGCCGGATCGCACCTCGGCAATGATCGCGGCCACAGCGGATGTTGTCTCGCGATCTTCATCCAGCGGCGCACGGCGCAGCAGCCCGGCCCGCGCTGTCGCAATATCGGCAATAATGGGGATAGTCATGTCGTATCTCTCTATTCGAGCGAAGGGTAGAGACAGCGTGCTTGACGCGCTGCTTCCGGCACCCATTATACCGCCAGCGGTTCCCAGGGCACGCATCGCGGGCGACTGAGGCAGAGGGCTACGTTAAAGTCACTCGCCCCCTCTCCCCCTGCCCCCTCTCCCACGAGGGGAGAGGGGGTATTTCGCACTAGACAACCAAGCGATTTCGCGTACAACACCCGATGAAAACGGATCGTAGGGGCGCGTCGCGATGCGCCTCTACCCAACACCCGCCTATTTTCACACCAGAAATCTGTCCGGCTCCCCTCCCCCCGCGTGGGGGAGGGGCTGGGGGTGGGGGGCGGGCGGCAATCTGACGACTTTGCTCATACCCTGAACCCGCGACCAGAACTCTTGACATCACGAGTCACTTCTCGTATGATGGAAATGCATACTGTAAACCATAAACATCTCGGTTGGTCTTGCCCTGAGCAGCGGAACCGCAGGCAACGCGAGCGTTTTACTTTACGGTCTCGGCCAGAAATGGAGTCTCTATGAACCTGCGACGAGGACGATGGACGGTGGCGTTCACCTTTCTTGTGTTGGTGCTGCTGCTCGGAGCCACGCCGCCGACTGCGGGACAGGCCCAGGCTGCAAAATCCTATTTTCCACAGACAGGCCACTACCTGGGCGGATCCTTCCGCACGCTCTGGGAGAGCCGGGGTGGTTTGGCGATCTTCGGCTTCCCGGTGAGCGAGGAGTTTGTGCAGAAGAGCGACGGGCGGGTGGTGCAGTACTTTGAGCGGGCCCGCTTTGAGGTAATCGGCAACGGGAACACGGCTTTTGCCGGGCTTGGTCTGATTGGCACCGATTATCTTCGCGCCCGTGGCCTGGGATTCCCCCGCGTCGCTCCGGTTGCTAATACCGCAACCCAGCGCTACTTTCCAGAGACGGGACACACCCTGACTGGCGCGTTTAAGCGCTACTGGGAAGGTAAGGGCGGTCTGGCGATCTATGGGTTCCCTCTGAGCGAAGAGATCACCGAGCAGCTTGACGATGGCCGCAACTATACGGTGCAATACTTCGAGCGCGCCCGCTTCGAGCTTGTGGGGAGCCAAGTACGCCTGGGACTGCTGGGCAGCGCCCTGGTGCCGTGTCAGCGCCGCCCCGGCCTGCCGCCCAACAGCCCGCCCAATGGCCCCTTGCCCGAGGGCAATACGAGCGAGTGTAACGCCCTCCCCAACGTCGTTGCGAACGGGCGGGTCTATCCAAATGTGAGCGTTCCCGGCACCGTTCTCGGGTTTGAGGCGCGTGGCTACCAGCCAAACGAAGCCGTGAGCCTGTGGCTCAACCTGCCCGACGGCACCACCCGTGGCCTGCCCTATCAGGCTATCGCCGGCGGCGATGGGTACGTCCTGATTGGCTTCCGCACCGAGGCCACTGATTTGCTTGGTCAGTGGAGCCTCGTCGGTCAGGGAACGCAGAGCGGGCGTGTGGTTCTCTCTCCGTTCCGTCTCCAGCGATAACCTTCAGCCGTTCAGCCCTCACCCCCCAGCCCCCTCTCCCAGAACGGGAGAGGGGGAGTCGAATACAATCTGGTGCGGGAATCTCCCCTCTCCCCTGGTGGGAGAGGGGTAGGGGGTGAGGGGGTACGGTCGGCATTGGGATATGCTTATTTGAACAGTAGTGCCTT
>JBAXMH010000389.1:0-3341 GCA_037134395.1 Chloroflexales bacterium | reverse complement strand
TGTCGTAATAGCCGATAGCCGATAGTCGGGAGCCTGCCACCTGCCACCCGCCCCCTGCCCCCTGCCACCCGCCACCTGCCACCTGCCACCTGCCTCTTGCCCCCGTATCAGCGGAGTCTGTCTATGAACCTGCTGTCCAATCCGGTACTCGCCCGTGAGCTGCGTGGCCGCATTCGCGGCTGGCGGGCGATGATCGTCCTGATCGTCTATTTGTCCATCACTGGCCTGATCACCTTTCTCGTGTATACGGCCAGCGCCAGTGCTTTCTCGAATGGATTCAATGATGTGGAGGCGGGTCGCAACATTGGTAAGGCGATCTTCATTACGGTGATGGCGTCCACGTTGGTGCAGGTCTGCGTGATCACGCCGGCCCTCACCGCTGGCGCGATCTCGGGCGAGAAGGAGCGCCAGAGCTACGATTTGCTGATCACGACATTGCTCTCGCCGCTCCAGATCATCCTCGGCAAGCTCACCTCGGCCCTGGCCTTCGCTATGCTGCTGATCTTCGCATCATTGCCGATGGCTGGTCTGTCGTTCCTCTTCGGCGGAGTCAGCGGCACCGAGTTGGTGATTGGCGTGGTTGGCCTCGCCGCTACGGCGATCTGTTACGCTACCGTTGGGATATTTTGGTCCACGGTGATGCGCAGCACGCTGGCGGCCACGGTGATGTCCCTGGGAAGTATCATCTTCGTACTGCTCTTTGTCCCCTTCATTTTTGTGATTGGCTCCATGATCGGTGGTGCGTTCAACAGTACACCGGGGATACTCTACATCTACACGATGGGCCTGCTGCTCTGCACGCACCCCTTCATCGCCCTCGGCATTACTGAGGCGACGCTGAGCAGTGGAGAGAACCCGTTTTACCTCTCGATCCCCAGCGCCAATCTTGCCAACGTCTGGGTGCCCTCTCCCTGGCTGGTCTACCTCTTCCTGACCTTCCTGATCACGACGCTCTTCCTGATCCTCGCCGTGCGCCTGCTCAAGCCGGTGCAGTACGAGATGCGCCGAAAACAGCGAGCAGGTAGCGAGTAAGCGACGGTTGTCCATTCGCTGCCTGTCCGCCCACATGAAAATAGCCGATAGCCGATAGCCGATAGCCGATAATCGGACATCAGCGGCTATCGGCTATTGTGTGCGAATCGCATGGACGGATGTCATGGTGCCCCGATAAGCTCCACCGCGTCAATCTCGCTCCAGTTTGCGCCGCTGCGCTGATCTACGGTGATCCGCACCGACACGATCCGGCTGAGGGTCTGCGTAAAGCTGATCGGCAGAACCAGCGGACAGGTGCCGCTCAGGGCGGGCCGGTTTGTGTAGACCGGGATGATCTCGCCTCGCGCATCAACCAGATCTACCTGACTAATGTAGCCCGGTTGGTGATTCTGGTAGATCGTGAGCCCGGTGGCGAAGACGGGAATCTTGAAGGTCAGATCCAGGCGATCCAGTCCGCTGGGGCTGGCCGAGGCCCAGGCATCGGTGCTATCCATGCAATCGGGCACGTCCGGCGGGCCAGTAGCGCGTTTCGGGGTGTAGTCTGGCTCGTAGAAACTGCTCGCCGTGGCGGAATCGGCCCACTGACGAACAAGGGCCGATTCAGGCAGAGGGGTTCCTGCGGCAATGTTCGTGGCCGCGACAGCCGCCGCCGTCCCCTCGGCCAGCGGGTCGGAATTCAGGCGCAGCGCCGTGACGGCGCTGTACTCGCCGCTGTTATCACTCACCCAAACAACCCCGCCGGGGGCGACAGCGATGCCATTGGGCAGGCTGATCTCGCCCGCACTCGGGACGTTCCCCGGCGCAGCAATACCTCCGCCCCGCGCTACTTCGATGCCGCTGGGCGAGAGCCTCACCACACCGGAGGCATACGTGGCCACGTACATATCGCCCTGCGGGTCGAGGTCAATCGCCCCGGCGGCGAGGCTCTTGGTGGCTGCCGGATCGCCAAAGCGGGCCAGTTCCGAGCCATCGGAGGCCAGTTTTACCACCGAGCCACCGAAACTCTCGGCCAGGTAGATCGTCCCCCTGCCGTCAACCGCGAGATCCGCCGGGGCCAGGTCGGCGGGAAGAGCCACCCGGCGGGACAAGACGCCCTCGGGGCTGAAGATCATCACGCTGGTGGCAACTTGTCCGTCGGCACCAGGACGGCTATCGAGAGCGTAGATGTCGCCGTCGGGGCCGAGGGCGATGCGCTGGGGCGAAGAGAGTCCAAACTGCTCAGGCCCGTCGCCCGCGCTGCCCCAGCGCCCGACAAATGTGCCATCGGGGCGGAAGTGGGCGACGGCATTGCGCCCGTAGTCGGCCACAAACAGGTCGCCGCTTGAGGTACGCACAATATCGTAGGCATCGAGCAGATCATCGGCACCGAAGGTCGTGATCAGCGTGCCGTCGGGGGCGAAGACCCACACGCCCCGGCTGCTCTCGGCGAGGTAGAGAGTGCCGTCGGGGGCGACGGCCATGCCGCGTGCGGAAACGAAACGGGCGTCACGTGGGCCACCGCTGCCGCCAACGCGCAGGACAAAGCCGGGCGGGCCGTGGCGCAGTAGATCGGGCTGCTGCGCTATTCCCACGGGCGTGGGCGTGGGCGTGATCGCAGGCGTAAAGAGGCGCAGGCTAGCGAGTATCGCCGTGAAGAGATCGCGCTGCGCGTTCCAGCCATCGGGAGACGCCTGCCCAAGCACCCGCACGACGCTGTTAGGGCTAACGATTACCACTAAACGCCCGGCACCGCTCGGGCCGTGCAGATCGGCCATCAGCCCGAGGTGACCATCAACGGTGATTGGCGTCGTGGCCTCCACCGTATAGCCAGACTTCTGGGCCGCGCCGCTGCTCACCGCAAAAAATGACTCAGGGTTGCTGGCGGACGCCGCGCCATACTGGGCGGCCACCATACCGGCGGGCGTGGCGTCCACGGTGATCACCACGTCGGGGCCGGGGCTCGTGCGGCCCAGGCTCTCCTGGTTGGGAGCCAGAGTCAAGGTACGTGAAAGAGTCTTACTGACCCAATTGGCGGGGGCGCGCAGGCGGAATCCCGCCGCCTCAACCGAGATCTCGACGCTCAGGGAGATCGGTGTTGGCGAGGGTGGGACAAGAGTGGCAGCGGGAGTCTCACTGGGCGCGGGGGACTGGCCAGGGAAAGCAGGCAGCGCACAGGCGACAAACAAGAGCATCGCCGCGAGCGGCAACACGCGGCGCAGCAGGCGGTGCATCGTGTACCTCATATGTTGGAGTGATTACTGCACTGATTATACCTCACAGGTGCCGGTATGCGTTGGGACAGGCCCATACGTATCAGGGCTGGTGCAAAGTCAGTACGCCCCCTCTCCCCCTGCCCCCTCTCCCACGAG
>JBAXMH010000388.1:0-3359 GCA_037134395.1 Chloroflexales bacterium | reverse complement strand
CCAGGTTATTCAGGCTGGATGCGGTGTGGGGATGGCGGGGGCCAAGCGCCTGTTCGCAGATGGCGAGTGCCCGTTCATACAGGGGCCGGGCCGCCGCGTCGTCGCCCACCGCACGCAACAGCGTGGCCAGGTTATTCAGGCTGGATGCGGTGTGGGGATGGCGGGGGCCAAGCGCCTGTTCCCGAATCGCGAGGGCGCGCTCGTAGAGGGGCCGGGCCGCCGCGTAGTCCCCCACCGCACGGAACAGCGCGGCGAGGTTGTTCAGGCTGGAGGCGGTGTCGGGATGGCTGGGGCCAAGCGCCTGTTCATAAATCGCGAGGGCGCGTTCGTACAGGGGCCGGGCCGCCGCGTAGTCCCCCACCGCACGGAACAGATTGGCGAGGTTGTTCAGGCACGTTGCGTAGTTCTGCTCGTCGGTTTCCGGTATGATTGTCAGCACCTCCTCGAAGCAGGCTCGTGCCGCCGGGTAAGCTCCAACTGCCTGATGAATCCCGCCAAGCAGGCTCAAGGCTATTCCTTGCCAATGTGCGCTGTTGATGAGCTGAAAGTCACTGAGCGCCGCTGCGGTGTGCTGCTCTGCCAGCGCATATTCAGCGCGTTCGTAACATACTAGTCCCAGGTAGTAGCGCACCAGTGCGAGCAAGTCGCGCTTACTGGCGACCTTGCGGAAGATCTCGTGGGCGCGTTCTAGTCCCGCCAGCACCGCATTCCAATACCCCTGTGCAATCAGCACCGGGAGGATGGTCTGGAGACAGAGGGCCAGTGTGTCAGGATCATCAATGGCCGCGTCCCAGGTGTTGATCATTTGTTGCCAGTTATCCGGGTGGCTCCGCCATGCGGCGAACGCCTCCGCATGGGCAGCTTGGGTCATATCACTGTGCCAGCGGCGCAGCCGTCGGCGGGCTTCGTTGATGGCCCGGCGGTCGTGATTTTCGGCCCAGTCCCACAGGACGTGGTGCATCCGAAAGCGCCCTGGCTCGCTGTCATCAAGCAGGCTGCGCTGGAAGAGCAGCCGGAGCGCAGGTTCAAGCTGCGCGGCGCTCATTTCGCTGACAATATTGGCGGTCGCTAAGTCGAAGCTGATCGGATCAGAGGGAAAGGCGGCCAGGGCGATGAAGACGCCTTGCGCGGTACGCGGCAGCGCGTCGTAGCTCAACCCGATAATGACCCGTGGGCTGAGTGGCTGGCTCGGCGTGCGTTTAGGTGCGAACAGGCATGGAAACCAGCCGCGCCGGGAGGTTTGTTCCTGTGCCGCCGCAATCGCCGCAATCGGCAGATTGAGCCGTACCGAGGCCGTTTTCAATGCGGTGAGCGCTTGGGCGAACCAGTCCGGCTGTCCGGCACCCTGCGCACGCAGGTAGCCGCCCATCACGGTGAGGAGCAGGGGTAGCCCTCCGACCAGTTGTACGAGCAGATCTAGTTCGGCCTCAACCCCGGTCGGCGGCAGCCCTGCGGTTTCGCGAAGGAGCGTGATCGCCGCCGCGTGTTCCAGTACCGCAACCTCAATGATCTGCTTATCCGCGAGATACTCACCGAGATTGACCAGTTCATCGCGCTGGCGCGTCGTGATTAGCAGGTTGAGGTGCAGGGATACCAAGCAGCGCACGAACGGAAGAATCTGATCGACCCGCCAAACATCATCAACGACCACTAGCCAAGGCCGGGTATCCCGGCTGATCCGCTGATTGATCTGGGTCAGATGCTCGTCAACGCTGAGCTTCGGGTTATCCTCCATCCCCAAGTCAACCGCCCAGCGTCGAATTTCTAGCTCACTGTTTCCCTGGACACCGAGCCGGGCGACGAGAATGCCACCCGTGAAATAGTCGCGGATTGCAGCATCGGCCACGATCTCCAGGGCCAGCCGAGATTTCCCCGCGCCAGGTTTCCCGTGGAGTGCCACACGCACGTTTGGTGACGAACACAACCGTGTGCGGAGATCAGCAGAGAGGGGCGCACGGCCAATCAGCGGGGTTGCTGGGCGCACAAATGAGGCAGGGATGCTGTAGATGGGTGGCGTAGTAGTGTCCGGCTGGCGATCTGCCCACAGCCGCCCATCCCGCATCCTGAGCCACAGCGCGGGCACCCACCACTCATTGCCTTCGCGCAGCGCGGCCCGTGCCAGGGCAACCGCTCGGTCAATCTGCCCGTCGCGGGCCAGTTCCTCAAACAGCACCGGCAGTAGCCGTGTCGCCGCGCTTATCGAGACTTTGTCCTGCATCGCCAGTACCGCGCCAACGCCCGTGTGGGCGAGGCGCGGGCCAAGGGCGGCCAGCGGGCCGTCGTGGTGACTCTTCCCGCCGCCTTCGCAGGCGATGAGAATAACCAGGAGGGGCGGGCGGTCACTCTGGGAGAGAATCTGCGTGAGGACGCTGCCTGTGATATGGGCGGTCGTGCCCTCGTTATTCTCCAGCCAGAGATTTGTATCGTCGCCGGTGTGCTGGCCGTGGCACATCAGGCAGAAGATCGTCGGTTGTGCGCGGAGGGCGTCCTGGATTGCGCCCAGGGTCGCTCGGCGACTCCGCGCCCCGTCCACGTCACCGATGACGGTGAGCGCGATACCGCCCAGCGCCGCCTGTACCCGGCCCACCTCGCCCGCCACGTCAATCTCGGCCATCTCGTAGCGGCCCAGGTCGCTCGGGTTGGCGACGACGAACAGGGCGCTCAGGGCGGGCTTTGGCTCCAACCGGATCGGCCTTGTATTATCCGTGTCCAGGGAGCGCACGAGGAGCAGGCGGGCGTCGGTCGCCAGCGGCACGTCGGTGATCGGGTCGCGCAGGGTCTCCCAGCGCAGGGCGTGGATACCGGCATCGGTGGTGCTGAGGCGCAGCCGCAGCCGCAGCGGGAGGTCGGCACCGTCGGCGACCCGCCGTGCGTCACGCCACGCATCACGGAGTCTCAAGTCAGCGAAGACCTGAGCGATGAGGGTGCGCCCGTAGGCAGCCGGGTCAAGGCCATGCGCCAGGAGCGCGTCAGGGTCAAGGGCGACCGGGACATCCGTGGCGAGTCGCGCATCGCCCTGACTACCGGGGTCGGCAAGGCGGGCATCAGCGACGAAGCCTTCGCCCGACGGGCGGATGGTGAGTTCGAGATCGACGGCGTCATGATCGCGCATGGTATGTCCCTGGGAGGTGATCGCTCGGCAGAAGCAACGGAGGATGACTAGGCACACGACTTTTCACATAAGGCCATGCCGCGCCGTCCACGAAGAGGACGCGAATAGACGAATATCCCAGTGCAGAGCCTTATTCGCGTATTCGTGACCTATTCGTGGATGGCATCTGACGGCTTATTCGTAAAGTATAGCGCCTACCCCGTCACCCGGCTCTGGTACACCAGATCGCGCAGCGCGTCATCGCTCA
>JBAXMH010000387.1:0-3372 GCA_037134395.1 Chloroflexales bacterium | reverse complement strand
CTTTAGCCCTGATGGCGCACGGGTGATCAGCGAGGGGCAGAAGTCCCTACAGCCATTTGGTAATGGCTTCTGGTTGTGGGTGGACACCCGGCCGGTTGACGGATCACCGGTGGATCGCATGGCGTCGCCTTCTACGATCCGGCCAGCGGTCGTGAAGTGCGCCGCATCGAGATCGCGGCGAAGGAATTGGCCCTCGGCCCGAGGCAACGCGTGCTCGCGATCATGAGCCAGGGACAAGTGACGCTGTGGGGAGTGCCGTAGCAGGGATTTGCGCCACGTGATCATATCGGTAGAATTGAATGAAGAACCCACCAGCACTGAGGCATTCCAATGTCTCAGCACTCGTGAACCTTCAGTTCAGATCTGTCATCGCACGACGATGGCTCACGATCCTGAGTGTATAGGCACGATCCGAGATGATCAAGAGAGTACATACACCGTGAAAGTGACCGTGATAGGCCGACCCACATCCGTGGTCGAGCGGGGGAAGACCGTCATTCTCATGCTGACCCATAACAGCCCGCTGCGAACAGCAATGGTTCGCCCTGCCGGCATCCGCCTCGACAGGGTGACGTATGCGGTATTGCGATCTTTGATACAATTCCACGGGCGGTTCGTGAGATCGGTCGGATAGGTTTGGTTCTTCATACCCCACGTGTACCTGAACCTTCCTCGTGACCGCCATCACAATTCCTTTTCAGACAGCTTCTCAGGTGGAGAGAACGATGAAACTCAACGACGATGTCGCGGTGCTGCCCCTCCCGATCATCCGTGATGGACAGACTGCCTGGTTCAACCCGAGCCTCATCCTGGACGCAGCCCACGGCCCCACGCTGGTTGATACGGGCCTTCCCGGTCAGACCGCCGCGATTGCCAGTGCCCTGGCTGAGGTGGGCCTGCAAATCACCGACCTGCGGCGGATCATCCTCACCCACCAGGACATTGACCACGTTGGCTCGTTGCATAACCTTGTGCAGATCAGCGGGGCGCGCGTGTTGGCCCATGCTACGGAGACGCCGTTTATTGACGGAACCGAGCCCGCCCGCTTCGCACGGCCCGAGATGCTGGCCCAGCGCCCAGAGATGCGGCTCATCGCGGCACAGTTCCAGCCGACGCTGGTCGATGAACCACTTCAGGATGGCATGCGGCTCGACCTAGCCGGCGGTGTGCGCGTCATCTTCACGCCGGGGCACACGCCGGGCCACATGTGTCTCTACCTGGAGCGGACGCGCACGCTGCTGGCCGGGGATGCCCTGACCGCCACTGACGGTCGCCTCCAGGGGCCGAACCCTGCCGCGACGCCGGACATCGCGCAGGCCGGGCAGTCCGTTCAAACGCTGGCGGCCCTCGATGTCGCGACCATCGTCTGCTATCACGGCGGCGTGGTGCAGGACGACGCACCCGGGCAGCTCCAGCGGGTTGCGGCGGAGATGGCAGCATCACGGGTGTCACCGTGATCACGATGACACTTTTGCGTGCGCGACCAGCGACGCACGCCCTGCGGCAGCGGCATAGAGCAATCCTAAACTGGTTATGAAAAGGAGTCGAGCCTTTAGGCGGCCTTATCCGGCTAAAGCCTCGACTCCACGCAATAACCCCAAGAGGATTGCTATACGACGACTCCCATGAAGTGCCGCGTGCCCCTGGCAGGTCGCGCCTGTGAGCATCACAGCCGCCCTACTTACTGACCTGGGCACGTCGACTCAGTGTCCGCAATCCCGTATTGCGCGCGCTCGTCGGCGCTCATATCACGTTGGACGCGCCCGCATAGCCAGCGGATCGTGTCATGGACATCGGTGTCCCACAAGCGGATCGAGTTGTCCTGACTCGCGGTTGCGATACGCCGCCCATCGGGGATGAACGCGACATCGGTTACCCAGTCCGTATGACCGGCGAGGACGCGGAGTTGCGCGCCCGTCGTCCGATCCCACAGCCGGGCCGTCCGATCTGCGCTGCCGGTTAGCACTGTACGCCCATCAGGAGAGAAGGCGACGATATTCACACCATCGGTATGCCCCTTCAAGATGTGGAGCAGCGCACCTGTGTGAGCGTCCCACAGGCGCGTCGTCGTATCCCAACTGGCGGTCGCCAGAACCTCCCCGTCGGGAGAGAATGCGATATTGACGACGTCGGTGTGGCCGGTCAGCGTCTGCCGTAGCGCGCCGGTTGTCGCATCCCACAGTCGTGCGGTCGTATCAATACTGCCTGTCGCGATCGTCTTCCCGTCCGGCGCGAAGGCGACTCCGAGGAGACCGTCGCTATGACCACGCAGCACCAGCAACTCCCGGCCGGTCTGCACATCCCACTCCCGTGCGGTCTTGTCCAGGCTACTACTGGCCAGATGTTGCCCATCAGGTGAAAACGCCACCTGCGTCACGCCGTCCGTATGGCCGGTGATCTGCCGCAACTCCTGGCCGGTCTGCACGTCCCACAGGCGGATCGTCTTGTCCTGGCTCCCCGTCGCCAGCATGCGCCCATCGGGCGAGAAGGCGATGGCCCCAAATGACAGATCGGTGTGGCCCACAAACTGGCGTAGCTCTTGGCCGGTCTGCGCATCCCACAGACGTGCAGTGGTGTCGAAGCTAATCGACGCCAGTGTCCGCCCATCTGGTGCGAAGCGCACACCGCTCACCCAGTTGGTGTGGCCGCGCAGGAGGCGCGTATCGGTGGGGGGCGGCACATCAACGATGCGCACCGAGCCATCGGTGCTTCCGATCATGAAGCTGCGCCCGTCCGGCGCGAAGGTGCCCGCATGGACATTGCCGGACTGGACGGCGCGCTGACGCTCCTTGCCGGTCTGGACATCCCAGATACGCGCCGTCTTATCGTCGCCGCCCGTCAGAATCGTCCGCCCGTCTGCGGCGAACGCGGCCACCCATACCGCATCGGTCTGATCGAACTGACTGACTTGCTGCCCGGTTTGCGTATCCCACAGCCGTGCCGTCTTATCGTTGCTGCTTGTCACCACCCGCCTGCCGTCGGGGGCAAAGGCGACGTGGACGATCCCGTCGGTGTGCCCGATGAAGATCTGAAGCTGCCGGCCTGTCTTGCTGTCCCACAGTCGAGCAGTTTTGTCATTACTGCCAGGGAGCAATTTCCCGCTCCCCGTCAGCACCTGGGTGCCGTCAGGGGAGAGGGCCACGCTCATAATGCCATCGGTGTGGCCGATAAAGGTCTGGATGGTCTGCCCGCTCTGGACATCCCAGAGGCGGGCGGTTTTGTCGGCGCTGCCGGTCAGCATCGTGCGCCCATCAGGGGCGAAGGCCACACTCGTCACCCCGTCGGCGTGGCCGACAAAGGTCTGGATGGTCTGCCCACTCTGGACATCCCAGAGGCGGGCGGTTTTGTCGGCGCTGCCGGTCAGCATCGTGC
>JBAXMH010000386.1:0-3383 GCA_037134395.1 Chloroflexales bacterium | reverse complement strand
GGGGCTGGGGGTGGGGGAGCGGGCGGCAATCTGAGGACTTTGCATCAGCCCTGAGCGGAAGAGTACAGAAGGAGATCTCGATGACGACCCAGGATCTACGTGGCGATCTTGATGCCCTGCGCACCCGCTTTGAGTCTATCCGGGGGCATCTTTGACTTGGCGAGCAAGCAGGAGCAGATTGCGGGCCTTGAGGAACGTTCGGCGGAACCCGACCTCTGGAATGATCCGCGCACGGCCCAGGGTGTGATGCAGCAACTCACCCGCATCAGAGAAGATGTTGGGCAGTGGACACGGTTGGACGCTCGCCTCGCTGGTTTGGCGGAACTGATTGAGATGGCGGAGGTTGAGGGTGATGAGTCGCTCTATGCCGAACTTGCCAGCGAGTTGCGCGGCGCTCAGCAGGAGCTTGAGCGACGTGAACTGGCGCTGTTGCTGAGTGGTCGCTACGACGACCGCGACGCCTTTGTGACCATCCAGGCCGGTATGGGCGGCACCGATGCCCAGGATTGGGCCGAGATGATGCTGCGCATGTATACGCGCTGGGCCGAAGCTCGCGGCTATACGGTGAATCTGGTAGACCAGAGCGAGGGTGACGAGGCCGGGATCAAAAGCGCCACCTTTGAACTGCGCGGCCCCTACGCCTATGGCAATATCCGCGCCGAGTCCGGAGTCCACCGCCTGATCCGGCTCTCGCCCTTTAATTCTGCTCACACCCGCCAGACATCCTTCGCCCGCATTGAGGTGGTGCCCGAGGTAGACGATGCGCCCGAGGTGACGATCTCGTCCGACGACCTGCGCATTGATGTTTTCCGTAGCGGAGGAAAAGGCGGCCAGGGCGTGAACACCACCGACTCGGCGGTGCGGCTGACCCACCTGCCCACCGGACTTGTAGTAACCTGCCAGAATGAGCGTTCGCAGATCCAGAACCGCGAGACGGCGATGCGCGTGCTGCGCGGGCGGCTGCTGGAGCGCGAGCTTCAACGTCAGGCCGAGGAACACGCCCGCCTGCGCGGTGAGTATCGCGATGCCGCCTTTGGCAGCCAGATGCGTACCTACTACCTGCACCCCTCGACCCTGGTGAAGGATCATCGCACCGACCACGAGACAAGCAATGTCCAGGCAGTCCTCGACGGCCAGATTGACCCCTTTATCGAGTCGTACCTGCGCTGGAGCGTCAGTCAGTAGGAGCAGTCATGGCCCATCTACGGCGCACTGTCACCCTTATCCTGCTGGTTTTTGCGGCGCTTGTGACCTCACCGGCGCAGGCCCGCCAGAATGCCCCGATCACGGTGATGTCGAGCGAGGCCACGCCAGACTTCCCGAACCAGATCACCTTCGCCCTGAACGCCACAAGCAGCGCCGCTGATATTCGCCAGGTGGAACTGCTCTATGGGGCCACCCGCACGAACGCCCTCAGGATTGTTGATCTGCCCGTAACGGCTGGCCCCACTGTGGCCCTGAGCCACCGGCTCGATACGCAGGTCAACTACTACCCGCCCGGCACTGAGATCACGTACCGCTGGGTGATCCACGACGCGGCAGGGAATACGCAGGAGAGCGAGCCGCAGCGTGTGGTCTATCACGATCAGCGCTTCCCGTGGAGCGAACGCACCGCACGCAATGTGACGGTTTACTGGTACGAGGGAGGCAATGCGTTCGGCGACGATCTGATGGCGACGGTGGATCGGGCGCTTACCAAACTTCAGGCAGAACTCGGGGCCGAACTGGCAAAACCAGTGCGGATCTATGTCTACGCCACCCTTGAAGACTTGCGCACGGCCCTCCAATCCAACTCAGTCGAGTGGGTTGGTGGCGAAAATCGCCCCGATCTTGGCATTATTGTCGCCGCCATCTCTGCCGGTGATAATGCCGAAATGCGGCGAATTATCCCGCATGAACTTTCTCATCAGGTACTTCATCAGGCCATCGAGAATCCCTACGGCGGCACGCCGCTCTGGTTTGATGAGGGTCTGGCAGTGCATAACCAAGAGGTGCGCGACAGCACCTTCGACCAGATGGTCACCCAGGCCGCCCAAGAGAATCGGCTGATCCCGCTGGAGGCACTCTCCTCCAACTTCCCCGCCGACCCAAACCAGGCCCGGCTCTCTTACGCCCAGAGCCGCGATATGGTCGAGCATATCAACGACACCTATGGCGACGCGAAGCTTAAGGCTCTTGTGGCCGCATTCGCCGCAGCAACCCCGGTGAACGAGGCGGTACAGCAGGTGCTTGGTCGCAGCATTGATGATCTCGACGCCGAGTGGCGCAAGGAACAGCCTAAGCCCAGCGGCCCGGCTCCCGATCGTGCCGGGCCACAGGAGGCTCCCGCAGATCGTTTCAGCGACCCGCCAGTGCTGCCAGTCGGTGTTCAGCCGCCAGTCGGCGCTCAGCCGCCGGTTAGCGCAGCGAGACCACCCGCCACGCCTGACGATCAGCCGCCGGCGTTCATCAGTTGGCTCGAAAGCCTGCCCGCCTGGGCCACCCTGAGCGCCGCAGCGGTCTGCTGTACCACCGGGATCCTTCTCGTTGGCACCGTGCTGTTGGTAGGGCTGCGAATGATCGGCGTGGATAAGCGTGTGTAGGTCAATGATGAGATTTTCTCAAAGAGTGTCCAATTTTATTTTTCACTTTTGACACGCTCTACCCCCCTAGCCCCCCGCAAGCGGGGGGGACAGCGCATTATTCCCCCCCGCTTGCGGGGGGCTAGGGGGGGAACTGTAAAGTGTCTGCGAACCCTGTCTTATGTGAAAAGTAGTGGTTCTCGGGCAACAACCCGAAGGATGGGAGGATATGGAGATAAAGTTTACGCCCTGGCGGATGACCTACATCAAGCGCGGGGAAAAGCCGGGCGAGGATGGATGCGTCTTTTGCGCCATGTCTGCGGCCACCCGCGATCACGACGAGGACAACCTCATCCTCTACCGGGGCGAGAGCTGCTTAGTGGTGATGAACCTCTACCCCTATAATACGGCGCACCTCATGGTGGTGCCCTACACCCACACCGCCGATCTACCCAGACTCGATGATACCACGGCGAGCGAGCTATTTACCCTCACCCGGCACTGTGTCCGCATTCTGAGCGATGTGTATCAGGCCCACGGGTTCAACTTAGGCATGAATCTGGGGAGCATCGCCGGGGCCGGAATCGCGGAACACCTGCATATGCATATTGTCCCGCGCTGGAGCGGCGATACCAACTTTATGCCAATTGTGGGCGGGCTGAAGCTCATCCCCGAAGATCTTGACGCAACCTACGCTCGTCTAAAACCGCGTTTCGCCGAGCTATAGAAATCCTCTTGGAGCCATGAAGGGGAGTCAAGACTTCAGCCGGCTAAAGCCTTGACTCCTTCTTCACGACCGGGATAGGATCGCTATATAGGGAA
>JBAXMH010000385.1:0-3394 GCA_037134395.1 Chloroflexales bacterium | reverse complement strand
AGCGGTATCACAGCGAACCCTGCATAAACTCGCCGGGCTGCGGTATCGTCAGAATGCTGCCGATCATGGTCTGTGGCCCCGGCAGCAGGGCTGCCTGAAGCACCTGATCGAGCGTGTCCACTGGAATAAAGGTCATCTCGGCGAACACCTCGCGGGGCAGATCATCGAGGTCGGCCTCGTTACGCCGGGGCAGGATGATTGTACGGATACCGGCACGATGCGCGCCCAGCGCCTTCTCCTTGATCCCGCCGATAGGCAGAACTCGCCCGCGCAGCGAGATCTCGCCGGTCATGGCCACATCATCACGCACCAGGCGTCCGGTGGCGGCGGAGGCCAGCGCCGTCGCCATCGTGATCCCGGCGGAGGGGCCGTCCTTGGGCACTGCGCCCGCCGGGACGTGGATGTGTACCGCGTGGCGGTCGAAGAACGTGGGGTCAATCCCCAGGCTGCGCGAGCGCGAGCGCACATAGGTCAGGGCCGTCTCGGCGCTCTCCCTCATCACATCGCCCAACTGCCCGGTGATCTTCAGCTCCTTATTCCCCTCCACCGCTACGGCTTCAATGAAAATAATATCGCCGCCCACCGGCGTCCAGACCATACCCGTCGCCACGCCGGGCTGGTCAATCCGTTCCTTGGCCTCGTTGTAGAATCGCTGGCGACCCAGAGCCGTGCGGACGAAGTCGGGATTGACGATCACTGTCGGTTGATTACCATCAACCGGCCAATTCAGATTCTCCGGACTTACCAGCGTGGAATCTGGCACATCACCCTCAGTGGTGGTTGGTGGGAGATCGGTCGGTAACTCCTCAGTCAACCGCCTCGTCACCTTGCGCAGCACCGCACCGATATTCCGCTCCAGGTTGCGCACACCCGCCTCGCGGGTATAGTCGCCGATAACCGTGCGCAGTGCAGCCTCCGTCACCTCGGCCTCGGCGGGGCGCAGACCGTTGGCCCGCAGTTGGCGGGGTACAAGATGGCTCTGGGCGATCCGCACCTTCTCATCCTCAATATAGCCCGACAGCTCAATAACCTCCATACGGTCGCGCAGGGCTGGCGGCACTGTGTCCCAGGTGTTAGCCGTGGCGATGAACAGCACCTGCGAGAGATCGAAGGGCAAGTTGAGATAGTGATCGGTGAAGGTGTTGTTCTGCTCAGGATCGAGAACCTCCAGCAAAGCGGAGGCCGGGTCACCACGGTAGTCATTCCCGATCTTATCAACTTCATCGAGCAGAATAACTGGGTCGGAGCTACCGGCGCGGCGGATCTCCTGAATAATCCGGCCGGGCTGCGAGCCGATGTAGGTGCGGCGGAATCCGCGCAGTTCGGCCTCATCACGCACACCGCCGAGGCTCATACGTACAAAGTTACGACCCAGGGCGCGGGCAATACTCTGGCCCAGGCTGGTTTTGCCCACACCGGGCGGGCCAACGAAGGCCAGGATCGGCTCACGGCCAGGGCGTCCGCCATCCTCGCCAAGCGTGGCGCGGCGCTGCCGCACCGCCAGATACTCTAGCAGGCGCTCTTTAACCTGGCTCAAACCGTAGTGATCTTCATCGAGTACCTGACGAGCATGGGCCACATCAATCGGCTTGCCCGTGGGCGTGTTCCAGGGCAACTCGGCCAGCAACTCCAGGTAGGTGCGTACCATCTGGTACTCAGGCGAGCTAGCGTTGATGCGCTGAAGCCGACTCAGCTCACGGTCAGCCTCCTTGCGCACCACGTCTGAGAGGCGAGCGGCAGCCAGTTTCTCGCGCAGATCATCGAGATCTGCCATCTCCGAGTCATCCTCACCTAGCTCCTTCTGAATAGCGCGCATCTGCTGGCGCAGATAAAATTCGCGCTGCTGCTTGGCCGCGCTCTCCTGCACCTCCTGGCGCAAACGGGCCTGCACCTCCAGCACAGCGACCTGCTTGTGGTAGAAATCGTGAACCTTGGTGAGTCGCGTGACCAGATCGAACGTCTCGATCAGATCCTGGCGCTCGGCAAACGTATAATCGGGCGAGTAGCCCGTATTATCGGCGAGGTGGCCGGGATCTTCGATGGAGCGCACAAAATTACGCACCTCCTGCGTCACACCGGGGCGCAGATCGAGTACCGCGTCAATGGTGGCGCGGGTCTCAAGCACGAGCGTGTCGAGATCCGGCGTGCGGACGATCACGTCCGGGCGGCGGGTAAAGGTAAAGCGCGGAGAAAGCTGATGCCCGACCTGAACTCCAATCTCGGCACGTACTAGGCCGCGCACGACGATCCCGCTCACGCCGCCGGGGAGCATGCCAGATTGCTCAATTCGCGCAAGCACACCCACATCAAAGATCTGATCGCGCAGGGGGGCCGATTCGTCGGCGTCGGGTCGGCGGGCCACCAGCAGCAGATGCCGGTCGGACTTCAGGGCCGCCTCAACCACTGGGAGCATCGAATCCTCAAGACTCAGACTAATCACCGTATGAGGGAAGACCACCACGCCGTCGAGCGCGAGCAGCGGTAAGGTCTGGGGGCTATCGGGGGCTGGCTGATTGTGAATGGGCTCACTCATGTGTGTTGCTCCGTTCATTGAAAGCGGAATGATCATTCCGTGTTGAGCATATTATGGAACTGTTATGTCGGCTTGTCAATGATGAGAGATGGATTCTAGTATAGATTTAACAAAGGCGACAGAAGTGGAATACCGATTCCACTTTACTCTACCCTATGTTATACTAGCCGCCGAATACCCATACGAACAGCGAGCGAGGAGTACGCGCATGAGCGAGAAGCTTGATGTGGGTGCGCGACGTGAGCGGCGCGATGTGCAGCGAAACATGGAGCGGGTTCTGCGGGCGGCCCAGGAACTCTTCGCCGAACGCGGCCCCGACGTGAAGATGGACGAGGTCGCCCAGCGGGCCGGCGTCGGCGTTGGCACGATCTACCGGCGCTTCCCCAGCAAAGAACACCTCTTCGCTGCCGTAAGCGAGGCGGCCTGCCAGAGTACCCGCCATTGTCTGGCCCAAGCTGCCGCCGATGTCCACGACCCGCTCGAAAAGCTGCGGGCGATTATTCTAGCTCAGTACCGCCAGAGTATCAGCCAGACCGTTCTGATTGATCTGCGGCCTGACCTGTCCGACACCCCGCATGATCTCGACCGTCCCGGCCTTTACACGTCAATTCACACGCTGCTCGCCCGCGTGATCATCTCTGGCCAGCGCCAGGGTACCATCCGCAGCGGCGATGCGCACATGCTGGCTGCGATCTGTCTGGAACTGCTCAGCCCACGCACCGTACAGAACCTGATCCGTCTGGCGGGAAATGATGTGGATGCCGCCGCCGACCAGGTGGTGGACTTCCTCACCGCCGGGTTAAAAACCTAAGAAGCTGTCTGAAAAGTCACCGCCCCCCTCCCAACCTCCCCCCGATGGGG
>JBAXMH010000384.1:0-3395 GCA_037134395.1 Chloroflexales bacterium | reverse complement strand
TAGGACTTACGCAGTTGGCCTCACCTGCGGTAGGATGAGACCATGAATGAACCCAAGGTGACGGATCTCGACTACATCAACTTCCTGCTCGCGGAGCCACGGGTGGTCTCGTGTACCGAGGGGGCACGAGTGCAGCCGGAGGGGCCAGCGCCGGCCGCCCACGATGCGCTGAATCGGCTGTTGTATCGGCTCGAACCGGACACGATGCCACTGTGGCAGGAAGCCGAAGCGCTCGTGGATCGCACGCGTGGGCTGTTGATCATCGACGATAGCACCTTAGATAAGCCGTATGCACACCTGATCGCCTTGGTTCATAAGCACTGGTCGGGCAAACATCGCAAAGTCGTGTCCGGCATCAACTTGATAAGCCTCGTTTGGAGTGACGACACACACGCCGTCCCATGCGATTATCGTCTGTTTGATGCGCCCAATGATGGGCTGACCAAGAATGACCATTTTCGTGCGATGCTCCAAACCGCCTTGGAACGCGGCTTCACCCCGCATTTTGTCTGTTTTGATAGCTGGTACAGTGGACTGGCGAACCTCAAATACGTGCGAACCCTCGGATGGCACGGGCAGACCCAGTTGAAAGCGAATCGTCTGGTGAATCCGGACGGTACGGGAAATCGGCAACTGGCGGACTGTGACATTCGCAATGCGGGGAGCCGCGTCCACCTCAAAGGCTATGGCTTTATCCTGGTGTTCCGGATTGACACCCCAGACGGTGTCGCGGAGTACTGGGCGACGAGTGATCTCCAGATGTCGATGGATCTGCGGGCGACGACCGCCCGCCAAGCTTGGGCGATTGAAACCTATCACCGCGATATCACGCAGTTTTGTGGGGTTGAGCGCTGCATGGTACGCGGCGAACGAGCGCAACGCAATCATATTGGCTGGGCCCTGCGCACCTATCTGCGCCTGATTTGGCACGAGCTTGAAGCCGGCGCATCGCGCTTTACCACCACGATGGACATCATCCGTCCTGCCATCCGACAGTTTCTGACCGACCCCAGCGCCGTCTTGGCTGGCTTCCCCCAGGCAGGAATGGCGCACAAGCGAGCAACTGCGTAAGTCCTAACGGTATTGTTTGTCAAGGGCCAATATGGACGAGTTTGGTGGGATGCCCTTGGTGACCGAATGCGACGTGCCCATACCACGCCCGTCGCGGGGTATGCACGACGGCAGCCGAACACGGCTGTACCACCGAGGTGTGGACAGCTCACATCCGGTGTAGGTATCCGGACAGACGGGCGTGGTTTAAGCCACAATGGATGCGGGACACACACTTGCCGTACGGTATACAGGGTCAAAGACATGCTCCTTCGTGACCACGGCCCAGGCAATCCGAACCAACTTGCGTGCCACCGCACACCGCGCCACCTTCATGGGCTTGCCTGCGGCACGCCAGCGGTCATACATGGCTTTGAGGATGGGATTATGTTGGGTGCCACTCAAGGTCGCCAAATACAGCGCCGTGCGCAAGCGGTGATTCCCGGTATGGCCGATACAGGCCCGTTTCTGCACACTCGTGCCCGACCGATAGTCATTGGGGGCAAGGCCCGCGTAGGCCGCTGCGGCATCCGCACGGGGGCACAGGCGGAAATTCAACGTCAGCACGATCAGCCAACTGGCGGTCAACAGCCCGACGCCGGGGATGCTTTGCAGGCGTTCCGCTGCCGCCGCCCAGGTCGCATCCTGGGTCAGCACAGGGGCGATTTCCGCCTCCCGCACCACGATTTCATCCGACAGCGTGGTGATCAGGGTTTCGAGGCGCTGGCGCACGCTGGCGACCACCACCGGATGCTGCACCAGCGCGTGGAGCTGGTTCCTGAATTGCTGGCGCACCGTCATCAGGTCATCGCGCTGTCCGAGGCGCTGCACCAACTCATGGTAGACGGCGGGGGGCGGTTCCCACGGGGCCGGGTGCAGCATCGCGGCCAGACAGGTGAGGGTGTGGGCGTCAATAGGGTCTGTCTTGACTCGCTTGAGCAAGACTTTGGCAAAAGCATGGGCCTGGGACGGGTTGATGACCGCGACCGCGTAGCCCGCCGCATGCAGTGTCGTCGCCAGAGTCATCCAATAGCTACCCGTGGCTTCCATCACGATCAGGGTCTGTGCGGGCAGCACCGCAGTGGCGGCAAGTCGGTTCTGGAAGGCGCGCATTCCTGCGGCGGTCTGGTCAAAGGTGAGTGGCCGGGATGGGCTGGCGTCCCCGAGTTGCCAGACGGCGGTGGCCGTCGCGGCAGCAATGTCCACGCCCACAAAGAGCGTATACGGAAGGAGCGGTTGGGTCGACATGACACACCTCGCTACGGGTATCCCAGAGATCAGTCACCGGGGCAGACAACGGTTTGCCTCGTGATACGCGGTCAGTGCCGCTCGATACGGTTCAACCTTGGGTCTGCCCTGGATGGTGGGGGTGTACTCTTCGCTTCGTGGTCAATGCCACACGGGTCTTAACCACCTCACCACCACCCGGAACCGATAGATACAGTATACGAGGGTCTTTCAGAAGGCCGGGATAGATGCTTCGCTGCGCTCAGCATGACATGACACCGAGACATTTAAAAAAATCCGCATCCCTTACGCAACACCAGCATCAACAATCGCGCCGTCCTGCATCTTGACCACCCGCCGGGCGTAGGCAATCACACGCGGGTCGTGGGTGGCGTACACGAAGGCGGTGCCGGTTTCCTTATTCAGCCGTTCCATAATCTCCATCGCCTGCTGCCCGTTGGCCGTGTCAAGGTTGGCGGTGGGCTCATCGGCAAGGATCAAGACGGGGCACGGGGCCAGGGCGCGGGCGATGGCCACGCGCTGCTGCTGCCCGCCACTGAGTTGGTCGGGCCGGTGGGAGGCGCGATCCTCTAGGCCAACGGCGCGCAGCAGGCCGTTTACCCGCTCGCGCCGCTCTGACGGCTTCATCCCGCTGAGCAGGAGCGGCAGTTCCACATTCTCGTAAGCCGTGAGGACCGGCACCAGGGCGAAGAACTGAAATACGAATCCAATACTGGTGCGCCGCAGGTCGGCGCGCTGGTTCGCACTGAAGCGAGTCACGTCCTGACCCTTGATTTTTACCGCGCCCGTGTCGGGCTTGTCTAGGCAGCCAATCATCTGGAGCAGGGTGGTCTTGCCCGAACCCGAAGGGCCGACCAGGGCGGTGAACTCACCCTCGCCAATGCTCAGGCTCACGTCGTTGAGGGCGCGGGTCTCGACCGCACCAACGTGATAGATCTTGCTCACATGGTCAATCTGGATGGCGTCCATACTATTTCCTCGATTGCAGATTTTAGATTTTAGATTTTAGATTGCAGATGGAGGATCGTACTTTGCATCATTACAATCTAATGCAAGGTTCGCAGATATTTTACAGTTCTACCCCCCCTAGCCCCCCC
>JBAXMH010000383.1:0-3429 GCA_037134395.1 Chloroflexales bacterium | reverse complement strand
CAGCAGAATGGGGTCAACCGGCAGATCTGCTACGGTTGGGGAAACACCCAGATCTGCGGACTCTTCGCCGTCGGTGAGAGTGCGCGTGATCAGGCGACCATGAGCGGCGGACTCGCCCAACTTTCCCTGCGCCCAGATCAAGTTGATCTGAGCCAGACCCTGCCGATTGTGGCGGGTGCCGCGCCGCTTGGCGAGTGTGCGCGTGCCCTTGCCGCCAGCCCGCCGGATGAACGCGGCTGCCTTGCGAGCGTGCTGGCGGCTCCGTCTAGCGGATCGCAGACGCTGTGGCCGGATGATCCTGCCAGTGACCTGGGGGTGCTGGTGATTCCATCCGCCGTGGACGAGCAGATCTACAGCGATGCCGAATTGCTGACAGCGATTGATCACCTGCCTGCGGGTGCCTATGTGGCCGAGTCAGTTGTGTTTGATCGCGACCAGCACCTGCCCAATGGCAGCACCTTCTCGCGGGTGCGGCTCCGGGGGGCGATGGGTACCTTCTATATGCCGGCTGTGGTGGGCGTATCGGCGGTGGGCGATGCGTTGAGCGGGGATCTGCGCGACAGCGCACCCGCCACGATTGCCGTCGGCACCAGCCTGATTCTGCACAACACCTGCTTCTTCAAGGTGGCCCAGTGCCCGGTTGATTCGGCGAACCTGGTGCTGCCGCATACGCCGTCGTTCATCCCGCCGCCCGTGCCCGCAACCACGGCGGGCAGCACCTTCGGCATTGCCAGCAACATCGCCAGCCGCCACCCGGACTACGCGAGTCTCCAGGCTCCGGTTGATGCGGTGGCGGGGCTGGAAGTTGGCTGGGCGCGTGAGGATTTCCAGTTCAAGCGGATTGAGGAGGCACCCGGCCAGTTTAACTGGGGCTTCACCGATAAGGTGACAGATCTGCTCAGCCAGCGCGGGGTGCAGATTATGGGCATCCTCAATCAGCCCATACCGGCCTGGGCCAACGCACAAAATGCCGACAACGTCCCGCCCGACCCGCAAACCTTTGCGGCCTTCGCCGCAGAGGTTGTCAATCGCTACAAAGATCGCGTCCATTACTGGCAGATCTGGAACGAGCCGCACGACAGCAGTTATTGGGCACCTCAGCCCAACCCCGCCGCCTATGCTGCTCTGCTCAAGGCGACCTACACCGCAATCAAGGCCGCCGACCCGAGCGCGCAGGTGTTGCTGGGTGGCCTGGTTTCGCCCCAGCCGGCGATTGATTTTCTGCGCCAGATCCACGACAACGGGGCGTGGGATTCTTTTGACATCATTGGGCTGAATCCCTACGCCGATCCGAACAGCCCGGAGAACGGCCAGATTGGCGTGGTCGGGATCGGTGCGGTGCGTGGGATGGCCGACTCCTTCGGGGCCAAGCCGATCTGGGCCACTGAGTTTGGCTGGTCAACCGGCCCCGCCGACCGGACAGCAACCCCGGTTGATGAGGCGACTCAGGCGAACTATCTGGTGCGCAGTATGGTGTTGCTGCGTGCCGCCGGTGCCGAGCGGGCGATCTGGTACAATCTGAAAGACAATAGCGCGCCGGATCATAATCTCTACGGCCTCGTGCGCTACGACCCGAGCAAGGCGAACTACGACTCCTCCTTGAATAAATCGGCCTATACCGCCTTTCACGTCCTCAACCAGCAGCTCTCCAACACCGGCGAGGCAACGCTGGTTGATCTTGCCGAGCAGCGCACCGTCCTCGACTTCGAGCAACCCATCAGGTGGCAGGTTGGTGAACAGAAGAACGGCACGCTCACCCAGAGCAGTGAGCAAACCTATAACGGGAGCAACGCCGCCCGACTGGAGTACACCTTCCCGAGCGCCGGAAACGACTACGTGGTCTTCACCACGAGATTGCCGATAGCCATTCCCGACGGCACAAGCAAGCTAGGCGTCTGGGTTTACGGCGACGGCAGCACCCACCAACTCAAAGTCTGGCTCCGCGACAGTCAGGGCGAGGTGTTCCAATTCCGCCTCGGGCCAGTGGGCGGGGGCGGCTGGCATTTCATCTCTACCCCGCTGAACGATCAGGCGGCACGCGATGTGATCGGCAGCGTCCAGAACGGCCACCTGGACTTCCCGGTGCGCCTGACATCCATCGTGCTTGATGACGACCCGGACAGCGCCAGCGGGTCGGGCACGATCTATCTTGACGACATGACCGCATCGGTTGGCCCCGAGAGCTACGCGGTACGTTTTACGAAAGCCAGCGAGGTTGTTGATGTGATCTGGGCACCCGTGGCGACTCAGCTCACGCTGAACACCAGTTCGCCCAGCGTGACTCAGGTGCGGGCCGGGGGCGAGGCGACGGTTGAGCCAACCAGCAACGGGCGGTACACTTTTGCAGCAGGGCCAGAGCCGGTTTACATTCACCATGTACCGGCCCGGTAGCAGGTACGATAAGAGTTCTTATTAGACAAGGTTCAATCCGGCTTTACCATTCCCGTGCCGGTCAGCCCTCACCCCCCAGCCCCCTCTCCCGTTCTGGGAGAGGGGGGCCGGAGGCTTCCTGTTGCGGAATATCCCCTCTCCCCCTGGGAGAGGGGCCGGGGGTGAGGGCTGACCGGCACGGGATCGGCTTATGTGAAAAGTAGTAAATTCAGATCAGCTCATCCTCGTCGGCGAGGCGGTAGCCGGTACCGCGTACACTACAAATAAGCCGACGTGCGTGTGGTGGAATTTCGATCTTTTGGCGCAGGCGATGGATATAACTCTTGGTCATGTCGCGGGCTTCTTGGGGAGAACATGGACAGTGCAGCACCTCGTGGGCGATCTCTTGTGCGGAGACAACCACCCCACGGCGCTGGACGAGATACATGAGCAGGGAGAACTCAGAACGGGTTAAGGAGAGCATTTGCTTGCCGTGGGTGACACGGTGGCGGTGAGGATCAATCGTCAGCGGGCCGATGTGGATGATCCCTGCCTCGACCACGTCTGCATGATTGGGGAGATACATGGGGGGGAACTCGGCGATGCGGTGGCGTCTGGACAGAGCCTCCGTGACACTGCGCATCAGATCCGCGTGACGAACCGGTTTCAGCAAGTACGAGTATACGTGTCGGTTGAGGGCCGTGATGGCGGAATGAGTACATGCCGCGCCGGTAAGGATGATTACCTCGATCTGCGGGTCAATGGCGCGAGCCGACTCCATCACCTGTACCCCGTCCATCGTGTTCAGACGGAGGTCGGTCACAAGCAGATCGAATCGCTCCTGCGATAGAAAACTGATCGCATGCTCGCCGCTAGCGACGCTTACCACTGCATGTCCGGCCTGTTGAAGCTGTATCTCAAGCATTAACCGAGCAACACTATCATCCTCCACCACCAGAATCCGCCGCTGCTGCATGCCGGTCTCCGTTTGCACATTGTAGATAGTACGATGATGGCTTGCAGCATAGCAGCAACCTATTACGGAAACATAGCAATCCT
>JBAXMH010000382.1:0-3446 GCA_037134395.1 Chloroflexales bacterium | reverse complement strand
CCCGTAGTGCGTTGCCAGCGTCCGGTCAATGTCGTCTATGATGGGCTTGGATTGTGCGCCGTAGAACTCGGCATATTCGATCCGGTCCCCGTCTCGGGTCTGTATCGTCTTTCTCGCGGCGTTCGCTGTTAAATCGTCTTGCAACTGTTGTCCAAGCTGGGAAAGTCTCGCATCGGTGATCATTCCAGAAACTAAAGGAAAGCCCGATACGAGGGTATCGCTCAAATGGAAACAATCGCTGTAGGCGATGAAGTATGCGTAGAAAAGACTGCTGTTGATGATTGCACACGCAGCCTGCGCCGCTTCTTCAGATCTGAAGTAGAGGTAGCGACCGTGGGCTGGTGCGCCTACCGTGCCATTTTTTGCGTAGTAGGGAAGACCGACAATCGCCTTGACCCAGTACCCTGTCGCTTCCTGGTAGAAAATAGAGTGATTCGTTTCCTGCCGCGTGAGAACATTTTCGAGGGTCTGAGTTCCCTTTTTTAGCGTTCGGAAGAGAGACTCCTGCGCATTATTGACGTATTTGGGAAGGAGATCAGGATAGACAGTGGAACCCTTGATTTGAGCATACTCAATTGCATCAAAGATGTATGGGCGAAATTCGGTTGGCCAACGATGATACCGGGTAACAAAGAGCCTCTGGCATCCCTGACGGTTGTGTTCAGCGATAAAGACGACACTCCGACAGTGCTGTAGACCCTCAAACAGCTTACCTGGCCGGTCATCAAAGGTCGCAACGTAGAGAGTTTCGCTTGATTGGCGTAACACGTTCCTTACCGTCGTCATGCGTGAGGAACTGACCAACGGCAACTGCACAATAAAGCTAAGACGCCCACCCGTGTGGATCAAACTGAGCGCACGTTCGGTACACATGCCATAAAGGTTGCCACAACTCTCTGTTTTGTAGCCATAAACCTTGTATTCTTTCTTGGTTGCGGCATATTCTCTCCAAGGCGGGTTCCCCACAATCACATCAAAGCCACCCTCACTGATAATCTCGTAGAAGGCGGTGAACCAGTGGAAGGGGTGCGTGTTAGAGGAGCCGTCAGCTTCCGTGCGGATCTGGCCGATCTTGATCAGGTCGGTGTCGAGGCCCGCATTCAGCGTGTCGAGCCGCTCACGGATCTGCTCACGTGCCGCGTGCCCCTCCGCTGCCGAAGGGTTGAACTGAAGCTGTGCGTTACGGTAGTCCGTCAACTCGCGCTGCACGGCCTTAATCTCTTCGAGCAGCCGCTGCTGACGAGCATTTAGTCCGGCGATCTTGTC
This sequence comes from Chloroflexales bacterium, assembly GCA_037134395.1. Taxonomy (GTDB): domain Bacteria; phylum Chloroflexota; class Chloroflexia; order Chloroflexales; family Chloroflexaceae; genus Oscillochloris. The sequence continues at coordinate 2,180 of JBAXMH010000382.1, read as the reverse complement.
CTTGTAAACCAGCCCGATCTCCTCGGGGCGGGCGTAGCCGACCAGGGCATTACCGGCGCGAATGTTGAAGTCAATGTCGGGCAATGGTTCAATATGCTTGGCCTCGTCCAGATCCGCCACCATACGCAGGAAGAGCCGCAGCTTGCAGATCTCGGTCGCCTCAGCCATCAGGTCTACACCGTAGAGGTTGCGAACGACGATGCTCTTTGTGATGAAGTAGTCGCGGTTCGCGTGCGCCTCGGCGGCTGCCAATACCTCGACCATCGGCTTGCTCACTGCCTGCTTCTGCTCAACCAACTCCTCCATGCGGTCAAGGACCGCCGCGTAAATTGGCGTGAGGATGCGCAGCGCGGCGAAGAGGAAGGCCCCCGAACCGGCAGTCGGATCGAGGATGCTCAGGGGTAATTTACCCGCATAGGGGTCGCCCGCAAGCGTCGTGTAGAGGCGATAGACCGTTGGCGCATCAAGCTGCGGGATAAGATCGCCCATCAGCGATTCCAGATCGAGGTTGGCCGTCACCGCATCGTTGATGGTGGCAATCGTGCCTGCGTGTGCGTCAGCAATGAGCGCAGCGACACGGGAATGGCGGGCCACCTGCTCACGCTCGCTCTCGGTGGGCAGCAGCTCCTCCTGCCGCATCGCCGGGTAGAGATAGTCGGCGATAGTGTGCGGCAGATCGAGCGGGGCCAGGGAGAGGTCGGCCTTATCAAAGAGCGCCGGGATAATCGTATTGCGACAGATGTAGCCCGTAATGTCGTCGCGAGTGTAGTACGCGCCCATCTGCTTCTGGTTGATATACTTCTCAAAAATATAGCCCAGCACATCGGGGTCAATCTCGCGGTCGCTGGTGCCGGGCCGCTCACTAAGGTGCCAGCGCCAGAGGCTGAAGAACGCGAGCAGCGTATCAAACGCGCTATCGGGAATGTCTATCGCGTCGCCGTACTGCTCCTCAATCGGGTGCGGCAGGAACAGACCGCCGTTGAGGTAGGGGATGGTGCCGAGCATCTGATGTACGTCCGCGCCGCGCTGCCCCGGCTCTCGCGCAAAGCCCTGGAAGAAGAGGACGCGCAAGAAGCCCCGGTAGTAGCGATCCGGACCGAGGGTGGCCTTACTCCAGGCCAGCCGCTCGCGCAGGTAATCGGGGTTATGGTTCAGGAAACCCTTGGCCTGGATAAACGAGATGAACATCAGCCGGTTGAGCATCACCGAGACATACCAACGCTGGTCGCTATCGAGCGGAATACCGGCGAGAAACGTCTGAAACTCCTCACGCTGACGCTTGAATTCTTCGTAGAACTTTTTGGTCACGCCCTCAACATCGAGATTTTTGGAGACGCGGGCTGTCACCTTCGAGATCTCAATGCGGCCCTGCGGATCGAAATCGCCAATCTCGAAGGCAATGCCCTGGAGCTTCTGAATGAGTGCCTCACCGCTATCGCCGCGCCGGTACGTGAACTCGCGCACGCGCCGTCCCTGCTGACCGCGCTTCACCCACTGGATGACCGCGACCTGCTGGGTCGCATCCTCAAAGATAAGCAGATGCTCAACCTGCGTACGCCGCAGCCGGGTCTCGATCTTGTTCCGGGTCGGGCGTGGTGGCAGCGTCCCCTCGGCACTGCGCACCACATACACCTGCATACCGCCCGTATCAGCAATGGGCGTGAGCGTGTAATGCTGGGTATCAACCACCTCAACACGCAGATTATCGGTCGGCTTCGTCCACTTCAGGGATGCGCGAAAGACCTTATCCCAGGCGAAGTCGTGGATAGCGGCGCGGAGGTTCTTGAGATTGACGGGCATATTAGATCCTTGGGGATTTCGGTTTAACGCAAAGACATGGTTTCAGAGTGGCCCATTTTATTTTACAGTCTTGGCCTGCTCTACCCCCCCTAACCCCCCCGCAAGCGGGGGGGAACCAATGCGTTGTCCCCCCCGCTTGCGGGGGGGCTAGGGGGGGGTAGAACTGTAAAGTATCTGCGAACCTTGTCAAAGGGGCAAAGGCGCAAAGGCGCAAAGAATCAAAAAACCTCTTTGCGTCTTTGCCTCTTCGCCCCTTTGCGTTAAACCGAGATTTCCTCATACCAACCCCAATGAGCAGACGATCTGCGGCTCATCGGGCAGATCGTCGGCGCTATCCTGGATAAAGCAGAGCTTGTTCTCGTCGCGCAGGGCTTTGGCGA
>JBAXMH010000381.1:0-3513 GCA_037134395.1 Chloroflexales bacterium | reverse complement strand
GGGGAAAGGTCGGCATGAGATCTGCTTATTCGAAAAGTATTGGGGCTAGGGGGGTGATCGGCGGAAGCCTTTCTGCGAAGATATTTCACCATTGTAGTAGTAACCCCTGCGGGAAAGATTCTGCATGACCACCTCCAAAAAAGCCAGCAAGATCTTCGACAATATCAACCAGAAGCTGGTTGATGCCCTTCTCAAAACGCTAGAGAATGCCCGACGCGCCGACTTCTGCATTGGCTTCTTTCGCCTCAGCGGCTGGGGCCAGGTCGCTGATTCGGTGGATCACTTTGTGGGCGGTGATGCGAACTGCTGCCGTGTCCTCATCGGGATGAGCGAAAGTGTTGACCAGGAGTTGCGGCGCTGGCGGCGGCAGGTGCGCAAGGGGGCGGATGAGATTGACCTTTCTCGCGCCGCACAGCTCAAGGCACGTATTGCGCTGGAATTTCGCCGCCAGCTCGTCGGCATGGCCCCATCTAATAGCGATGAGGTGGCCCTGCGAAAGCTCTGCCAGCAGATTCAGGACGGCAAGGTGCAGGTGCGGCTCCACCTGAGCTATGAACTGCACGCCAAGCTCTATCTGGCCTTCCGCAACGACCCCGACAATCCGGTTACGGCCTATCTTGGCTCCAGCAATCTGACGATGTCCGGCCTACGTGCCCAGGGCGAGCTGAATACCAAGATTACCGACGACCTGGATACCGAGAAGCTGGATGTATGGTTCGATGAGCGCTGGAACGATGAGCATTCCTACCCTATATCTGATGAGATTATTGCGGCGCTGACGGAGAGCTGGGCGGGTGCGGAGCGCCGCCCCTATCACATCTACCTCAAGATGGCCTACCACCTTGCGGAGGAGGCCCGCGTCGGCCTGAATGAGTTCTCTCTCCCCCACGATTTTCGTGGCAGGCTCTTCCCCTTCCAGGAAGCTGCGGTCAAGATCGCTGCCCGTCACCTCAATGAGCGCGGCGGCGTGCTGCTTGGTGATGTGGTTGGCCTCGGTAAGACCATGATGGCCAGCGCCCTCATCCGTATCTTCCGCGATGACTTCAATCTGCGGCCTGTGATTGTCTGCCCCAAGAATCTCGTACCGATGTGGGCGCAGTACAACGAGACGTGGGATCTGGGCGCGAAGATCATTCCCTTGAGCATGGCCCACACGGAGTTCCCGCTTCTGCCTGCTCGCTATAAGCTGATCGTCATTGATGAATCGCACACGCTCCGTAACCCCGAGGGCCAGCGTTACAAGGCCATCGCTGATTATATCCACGCTTTTGGCGAGAAGGAGTGCAAGGTTGTCTTGCTTTCGGCCACGCCCTACAATAAATCCTACCTCGATCTCAGTGCCCAGCTCCGGCTCTTCGTGCCAGATGACCGTGATCTGGGAGTGCGCCCCGATGTGTATCTGCGGGCAGGCGGTGAGGACGAACTGCTGCGCGCCCAGGTGCAACCACGCACCCTGCGCGCCTTTGAGTTCAGCCCGCACGCCGACGATTGGCGCGAGCTGATGCGCCGGTTTATGGTGCGCCGCACGCGCTCGTTTATCAAACAGCACTACGCAACGTTTGACCCAGCCCGCAATCGCTATTACCTGGAGTTAGCGGACACGACGCGGTTCTTCTTCCCCGACCGCGTGCCGCGCACGGTTCCGGTGGTCACGACGGATGCGGACGACCCGTACCGTAAGCTGTATGACACGCCCGTCGTAGAGGCCATTGGCAATCTCACCCTGCCGCGCTACGGTTTGGCCAACTACCTGAAGACGAACGCGCCGCAGATGGCCTCGCCGACGGAGATCCCGCTGCTCAGTAACCTTTCTCGTGCGGGCAAGCGGTTGATGGGCTTCTGCCGTACCAATCTCTTCAAGCGCCTCGAGTCGGGCGGCGCGGTTTTTCTCCAGTCGCTCGACCGACATATCCTGCGCAATGCGATTGTGCTGCACGCGATCACCACGGGCCTGCCGATTCCCATTGGCGCTCAGACGGCGGATCTGCTTAGTCAGGAGAGCGATGAGGATGCGGATGGCGCGCATGTTCAGGAGGGTTCTGCCGAGGAGGAGGCGACGAGTACCGCTGCGGTGGCACCGGCTGTGGACATACACGCATATAGCGCCGAAGCATATCAGCGGCGGGCGGCGCACCTCTACACCCAGTACGCTGGCCCGCTGAAGAGTCGCTTTCGCTGGATCGCGCCCAGCCTCTTCACCCCCAAACTAAAAACGGATGTGCAGGCCGATAATGATGCGCTGCGGGCCATTCTCCAGTCCCACGGCACATGGAACCCGGCCACCGACATGAAGCTGGCAAGACTGATTGATCTGGTGCGGAGCCTTGACAGCAAGAAGGTGCTGATCTTCACCCAGTTCGCCGATACGGTGGACTATCTGGTGACGCAGCTCCAGGCTGCGGGTATCGCCCGGGTTGCGGGTGTCACCGGCCAGTCCGAGAATCCGACCGAGCTGGCGCAGCGCTTCAGTCCGGTGTCGAACACGGTGACCAGCGCAATCCTCCTTGATAACCCCATCCGTGTGTTGGTGGCCACCGATGTTCTCAGCGAGGGCCAAAACCTCCAGGACTGCGACCAGGTGGTGAATTTTGATCTGCCCTGGGCGATCATCCGCCTCATTCAGCGCGCTGGGCGTGTGGATCGCATTGGCCAGATCTCCGATACCGTCACTTGCTACACGTTTCTTCCCGCCGATGGCATTGAGGCCATTATCCGGCTGCGTGCCCGCGTGCGCCAGCGCCTTCAGGAGAACGGCGAGGTGGTGGGCACCGATGAGCAGTTCTTTGAGGAAGGCGACCAGCAGCAGGAACAGCGATTGCTCCAGAACCTCTACACCGAGACCGCCGGTGCCCTCGACGATGAGGAAGACCGTGAGGTTGACCTGGCATCCTACGCCTATCAGATCTGGCGCAACGCGACGGCGGCGAACCCTGGGCTGAAGAAGATCATCGAAGACATGCCGAGCGTGGTCTACAGCGCCCGTCGTCTCACCGACCCGACGGCGGTAATGAAGAGTCTGCCCTTCCAGGCACCCACGGGCGTGCTGGTCTACCTGAAATCGCCGAGTGGCACCGACTCGCTCACCTGGATTGATACGCATGGCACAAGCGTCACCCAATCGCAGTATGCCATCCTGCGGGCAGCCGAGTGTACCCTGGCAACAGACCCCGCCCCGCGTGCCGACAATCATCACGATCTCGTTCACACGGCGTTCGACATGGTGGAAGAGCGTGAAGCCCTCGGCGGCGGGTTAGGTAGCCCACGCGGCGCACGCTACCGCCTCTACGACAAGCTGACCGCCTACCGCGACTATCAGGCCGCCAAGGAGCCGCTCTTCCTGAGCGCCGAACTGGAGCGCACGATTAACGATATCTACCGGTATCCGTTGCGCCAGGCTGCCGCCGACGCGATGAACCGCCAACTTCGCAGCGGTGCCAGCGCCGAGCAACTCGCCGATCTCGCCAAAGCCCTGCGCGACGAGAACAAGCTCTGCTTTATCCAGGATAGCGCCGA
>JBAXMH010000380.1:0-3516 GCA_037134395.1 Chloroflexales bacterium | reverse complement strand
GGACAGGAGGCAGGAAGCGGGAGGCAGGAGGCAGGAAGCGGGAGGCAGGAGGCAGGAAGCGGGAGGCAGGAGGCAGGAGGCAAGGAGGCGGGACGCAGGACGCAGGAGGAAGCGGGATGGCTACCTTCATCTGAGTTGGAGGTTACTGACAGCTCTCCCAGAGTGCTTGTGCAGTCACCTGCCGCCAGCTCCCTGCCCTCTGCCGCCTGCCCCCTGCCTCCTGTCTCCTGCCTCCTGCCTCCTCCCACGCTCCCCGCCGTGGCCGACTGGCAGCGTGAGAATGGTCTGCTGGCCCAGCTGCCTGAGCGCGATCCGTGCGATCCATCCGCCCTGCCCGATGTCACTCGTGAGCCGATTAGCTTCCCTGCGCCGCGCGCCCACCGGCTGCAGTCCCTGGCTCGCGCCGATACTGGCGGGGTGTTGGCCCTCGGCTACGCCAGCATGCGCGGCTACGGTATGTCGCACCCGACAGTGAATGAGCTGCGTCTGGGCTACGCCGAGGTGACGCTGCGCCACCCGGTCACCGGAATCGCGTTCAGCGCCGGGCGCGTGCGAGTCAGCCAAGCCGAGATCGTAGACACCGGGGCCGGTGCGCCTGGTGATACGCCGCTGCGATTGGGCTTCACCGCAACCATTGGCTGGAACGAGGTCAAAACCATCGCCGGGGCGATGCTCGATCTGGAGATGAGCGCGCCTAACCCGCACCCGGCCCATCAGGAAGAGTTTGTGCTGTACCACACCGAGCCGGTTGAGTCTTCGGGCTTCTGCATTCATTACAAGCTGCCGCACTATGTCACCTTCGGCAGCGCCCTGGACAATCTGCGCAAGGCGGCCAAGACGGGAGAGACACCATGACCCTCGCGGATCTCGCGCACCCGCGCCAGGATTACAGCTACGGTTTTCTGGACGCCTTCGCCCGCCGTGAGTTGCGCCGACGTATCCTCAAGGCCATCGCCATTCCTGGCTACCAAGTACCCTACGCTAGCCGCGAGTTGCCGATTGCGCGGGGGTGGGGCACCGGCGGACTCCAGGCCACGCTCAGTGTGGTTGGCCCGCAGGACGTGGTGAAGGTGATTGATCAGGGTGCTGACGACTCGGTGAATGCGGCCAACCTGCGCCGCTTCATCGCCCGTATGACCGGCGTAGAAACCACGACCGACACCACCAAGGCCACCATCATCCAGAGCCGCCACCGCATCCCCGAAGAGCGCATGGACAAGGGGCAATTGCTGGTTCTCCAGGTACCCGACCCTGAACCGTTGCGCCATGTGCAGCCCGACAGCTCGCAGGCCCGCGAGATGCACGCCGACGCCGACTATGCCCAGATGTGGTTGAGCCTCTACGAGCAACTGGTGCGCTTCGGGCGCTTTATGCAGGGTGCCAGCTACCCGGTGATCGTCAACGGGCGCTACCTGATGAGCCCCAGCCCCATCCCGCGCTGGGACACCCCGGCTCTGCACCAGTCCGCCCACCTGACGATCCTCTCGGCAGGGCGCGAGAAACGGCTCTATGCGGTGCCGCCCTTCACCGACGTGCGCCCGATTGAGTTTAGCGATGTCTTCTTCCAGGTTGAAGATCAGGCCGGGCGGGTGTGTACGCTCACCGGGGCTGGCCAGAAGTATATGGACGAACTGCCTCAGCCCGGCGGCGAATCGCGCTTCCGTATCTCCGACACCGGCTACGTGGAGAAACTGCTCAAGATGGCGCAGGGCGAGCCGACAAAGATCGGCCCGACCTACTACGACGACGCGGGGCAGTTCTGGATGCCAGGGGTGATTAAGGTAGGGGCGTAGCAATCGCGTCATCACTGTGCAATGACGCGACTGCTACGCCCCTACAGGATGTGGATATGACACCGACATATTTCGATCCGCCGCGCCTCACCGCCGACCGCCCGCTGCTGACAGCGTGGGGGCTGCGCAAGACGTATGGCCGGGTGACAGCGGTATCCGGCGTGGATCTGGAGGTCTACCCTGGCGAGACGCTGGGCATTGTAGGCGAATCGGGTTCGGGCAAGAGTACGGTGCTGCGGATGCTGAACCTGGAGGAACCCGCCGATACGGGCGATTACCGGCTCGACCTGACGGACTACGCGGGCGAGAATCTGCTGGGGCTAGATCGCTACCGGCGGCGTGAATTGCGGGTCACGCAGATCGGGATTGTCTACCAGCAGCCGCACATGGGCCTGCGCATGCGCGTCAGCAGCGGCGGCAACGTCGCCGAACGGCTGATCATGGCGGGCGAACGCAGCTTCGCCACCCTGCGCACCGCCGCCCGCGAATCCCTAGCCGAGTCAGAGTTTCCGCTCGACCGGCTTGACGATCCGCCACGGCTACTCTCCGGCGGCATGCAGCAGCGCGTCCAGTTAGCCAAGGCCATCGCCATGCGCCCGGCCCTGCTGCTGCTCGATGAACCCACCACCGGCCTCGATGTTTCCATCCAGGCACTTGTGCTTGACACCCTGCTCCGTTTGCGCCGCGAGCGCCGCATCGCCACCGTTGTCGTCTCGCACGATCTCGGCGTCATCCGCACCCTGGCCGACCGGGTGCTGGTGATGCGCGGCGGCCAGGTGGTCGAACACGGCCTCGCCGATCAGGTACTCGACGACCCGCAGCACCCGTATACGCAACAATTGGTTCATGCAAAATTGTAGGGGCGCATCGTGATGCGCCCGTGCCTCCACATCCATATGCCTATCCTCAACGTTCAGGATCTCTCGAAAACCTTCACCATCCACGCAATCAACCGCGAGGTACCCGCCTTCACCAACGTCTCCTTCCATCTGCAGCCCGGTGAACTGCTGGTAGCCCGTGGTGCCAACGGCGTCGGTAAATCGTCGCTGCTGCGCTGCCTCTACCGCACCTACCTGCCCAGCGCGGGCCACGCACTCTACCAGGCGCAGCGCGGCACGGTGGATCTCGCTCGCGCCGCCGAAGTGGACATCGCCCTGCTGCGGCACAGCGAGATCGGCTATGTCTCGCAGTTCCTGCGCCCACGCCCACGGGTAAGCGCCATCGAACTGGTGATGGAGCCGCTCCTGCTCGCCGGGGTTCCCGCCGATGATGCCCGCATGCGGGCGGGCGACTGGCTGAGTCGGCTCGGGCTGAAGGCGGCGATCTGGCCGGCATACCCGAGTACCTTCTCGGGTGGCGAGCAGCAGAAGATCAACCTGGCCCGCGCCCTGATTGCCCCGCGCCGCCTGCTGCTGCTTGACGAGCCGAATGCCGCGCTCGACCCTGGAGCCCGCGCCGCTCTGCGCGAGCGGTTGTCTGTCCTCAAATCCGAGGGCGTGGCGATGATCGGTGTCTTCCACCACATTGAGGATGTACGTGATCTGGTGGATTCTGAGCTGAAAATAGCCAATAGCCAATAGCCACTAGTACGACAATTGTAGTTTTAACCACCCCCCCTAGCCCCCCGCACGCGGGGGGGAACAATGTGTTGATTCTCCCCCGCGTGCGGGGGGGCTAGGGGCAATACTTTTCAAATAAGGAGTCTACCGCCGGTCAGCCCTCA
>JBAXMH010000379.1:0-3533 GCA_037134395.1 Chloroflexales bacterium | reverse complement strand
ATCCCGACTCTCGTTCCGACGGAGATCCCGACTCTCGTTCCGACGGAGATCCCGACTCTCGTTCCGACGGAGAAACCACCACCACGTTCAAGGCCGCAACCGACCGCCGTGCCGCCCACGCCGACTGCCGTGCCGCCCACGCCGACTGCCGTGCCGCCCACACCGACCGCCGTGCCGCCCACGCCGACTGCCGTGCCGCCCACGCCGACCGATGTGCCGCCCACGCCGACCGATGTGCCGCCCACGCCGACCGATGTGCCGCCCACCGCCGTGCCGCCCACGTCAACAGTGGCACCATTGCCCACTAGGACACCCGATCCGACGAATACACCGGAGAACATAGCCACTCCGCCGCCGATCCCGATGCCTACCTATGGGAGTGTGCCCTAATGCCAGGTTTCAGGTTTCAGGTTTCAGGTTTCAGGTTCGTCGTGCGAACTTCCTCTTGCGGTGATACTCCTGACCACCTGGAAGGCGGTGCTACATTATCCATACTCATCCGGCTATGCCGAGAGCGGGGGGGCCAGCACGACGCGAAAACCGTCACCGTCGCCTTCACTGACGAGGTAGTCCCAATCTCGCACGTCACAGCGTACATACGAGCTATTCCAGGCCCAACTGCCGCCGCGCCAAGCTGTTTGGCGCTGGGCAAGGTCTTTCTGAGGATCGTAGCTCCCCGCCGGATACGCCCGGTAGTCACTGGCTGTCAGTTCCCAGACATTGCCCACCAGATCGAGCGCACCACAGGCCGCCACTCCCGCCGGACAGCAGCCCACCGGCGCGGGACGGCCCAGTTTTGCCTGATCGTAGATCGCCCGCTCCGGGGTTGGATCGGAATTACCCCACGGATAGACGTGGCGCTGCATCCGCGCATCGTAGGATGCTGCCACCTCCCACTCGGCCTCGCTGGGCAGACGCACCACGTATCTATCGGGGAGGGTAACCTGGAGTTGTTCCGTGAGCCAGGCACAAAAGGCTGTCGCCTCGTGCCATGTCACGCCGATTACAGGCTGGTTCGCACCCGCATAGGCCGAATCGTTCCATCTCCACGGTTTCGTACGCTGATTCTTCTGTCGCCACGCCCAACTTTCCGGCAACCACCAGCGTTCGGCTCCCTTCCTGTAGCCCTCAGCCACAAAGGGGGCGTATTGCGCCACCGTCAGCGGGAAGCGGGCAATCCAGAACAGGGCAATCTTCCGGTCAGCGCGCTCGTCACCCGTTTTCCACCCGCCGATTCGGTACGTCCCCGGTCGCACGTAGCGCCAGTAGTGGTCGCCCGTAGCGTTGAAGAGATTGCTGCGCCGCCCCAACTCGCGCCGCCAATCGGCGATCTTCACCGGGTAGCGCGATTCGCCCAGATCAGCCAATACCTGTGCGGCGGCGACGCGGTCGGCGGTGGTGATCGCCACGTCTGGTATCTCCAACAGCGGGCGGATCGCCCCACACAGCGAGGAATCTAACTCGGCCACAATGTCGGGCCGACTGCCCGCAAACGCCCCACGCGCACGCAGATCGGCGTAGCTCAGCGCGGCCAGCACGGTGTCATAGCGGTGCTGGCCCGCATCTTTGGGCACCTTTCCAATCTTCGCGCCAGCCAGTAGCATCAGCCACGGCAAACCCTTTTCCTCGGCCTTGCCCTGCTGGTGCAGGCGACCCATCATTAGCAGCAGCACCTCGCGCCAGCGCTCGCGGTCGGCCCCACGCCACTGCGCATAGGCAAGCTCCATCATCTTCGGGTGGTCGGCTATGTAACATGCCGCAAGGTACTCCTGAAAGGTCAGATGCGGTAGCGCGTAGCCTTTGTCACCACGCCGCTGGAGCAGCCTGCTATCCTCAGAGTCGAGCATTGTGAGAAAGAGCCGCACCTTCGTCTCGGCATCGGCAAGCGAACCTAGCCGTTTGAAGAAGGTGAACATGCGTACCCTCAGGACGTCTACGCCGATCATCCCGCGCCCGTCATCGCCGGGCGGCTGGAGGTGGGCCGTATAGGCCAGTTCGTGGATCACCTGGCGTAGCGGGTCGGGACTAAGCAGATCCAGGCGCTCAATCAGGCTTTGACGAGACATCCCTGGCTGACGCTCAGGCTCCCAGTGGTCAAGCAACAGTTCAACGCACTCCTCGTAGAGTTTAGCTCGGTCGCGTGGCACATTGCCGGTGGTGTAATGCAGGATGGCGAGCATTGTCAGCAGCAGAGGTGAGCGCACCAGTGGACGCAGCCGCTCAATCTGCTCTAGTTCGGTCACCAAATGTGCCGCACGTTCGCTCGCCTTCCCGTTGGCCAGATCCGGATCGGTGACGGCAAGCACCTGATACCATCCCTGGACAAAGGCGCGGGTCTGACCGAGGGCGAGGGGCTGCACTGTGCGCAGTGTCCAGCCATCCTCAGGCAGCAACTTCCAGTCACCGGGGGCGTGGTAGGGCAGTACCCGGCTCGTGACAACGATGCGCGCCCTCGTTTCGCGGGCCAGACGGCGCAAGGCGGCAGCGACAGAAATCCGTGGCGGCACGCCCTTATCGGCATCGGTGACGGGCAGTTCATCGAGGCCATCACAGAGCAAGAGCAATCCGCCTTCGCGCATGGCCGGCTCAAGGAAGCGGCGCAGACCCTGGCATCCCTTGGCTTCCAGTGTATCGCCAAACACCTGGAGCAGAGCGGCGTAGGCATCGGCGGCACCAGCGCGCAGGGCGGCGGCCACCTGGCCCAGGGGCACAACCACCGGCACGGGGGTGTTACCATCAGGCCAACCGGGGATGTGGGTTGTACGACCACGCAGGCGTTGCGCCAGTAGCAGAGCCAGATAGCGTAAGGCGGTGCTTTTGCCCGCTCCCGGCTCACCCAACAGCACCAGCCGTCGCTCGGCGCGGATGGCCTCTAAAGCCAACTCGGGACGTACCAGCCGCAGCCGCACCAGCGTCGCATCGGGCAGATCGGCAATTCCCATCTTCCCGTCGGCCTTGCGGCGAACCATGTCCACATCGGACCATACCTGCACCTCATTAACGACACCAATGATCGGATCCGCAACACGCTCGGGCAGCACGGCATCGGCACTTCGTTCAATCCGTTCAAGGCGCTCCAGAAAGTGCCGCACACGCACTGCCGGAAAGAACCCCTGGTAGCGTCGGTGTGGTGGGCCATCCGTTGTCAGGCTGGTGTAGACATCCTGAAGCCGCAGATGATCGGTTGACTCAGCCTGTTGTGTGCCATCTTGGCGTATATCAGTCAGGCGGTGCAGCCGCAGCCGCTGACAGTCATCGGCCAGACTATCGAGGTAGGTCGCCAGGAGGATTTCGCCGTCCTCACCAGGCTGGCCACCGAAGAAGAGCTGGAAGGCGCCTTGATTGACGCCGACGGCGGAGTCGTGTTGCATATCGGATCAAGCAATCTGGGTGGTAGTGTCTTCTGGCATAGGATATATTATCCGTACCACATGCGATAGTCAAGAGGAAGAGCATTTTGAACAGCTCTATGGGGGTGGTCGTCTCACTACCCAGGGCTGATGCAAAGTCCTCAGATTGCCGCCCGCTCCCCC
>JBAXMH010000378.1:0-3535 GCA_037134395.1 Chloroflexales bacterium | reverse complement strand
CGTTCGGCTCCCCCTCTCCCGTTCTGGGAGAGGGGGCTGGGGGGTGAGGGCTGGGGGTGAGGGCTGCGCGGCAATGGATTCCTTATTTGAAACGTATTGCGGCTAAAGCCTCGACTCCACGCGACAACTCCAGTAAGGATTGCTATAGCACCTATTCAGGGAGATCCGTCTTCTTCGCTGGCGCGGCGGGGAGGCAGGAGTCGTTCTTGGTGAGGAGCCGCCGGGTGATCCGTATGGTATCTGCGGCCATTAGTTTATCGTCGGTGGTGGGCAACAATACGGCGACGAAGCCGAGGCGTTTGATGGCATGAATCAGGTTGGCAGGCCACCTGCCAATGTGCTGCCAGTTCACGGCGGCGATAGTGGAGAGTAACGGGCGCACGTTACTGATCGCTGTGGTGCCAGCGGGGGGGCTGAGGATTGCGTCAAGCTGGCGGCGCATCTCCTCGGCACGGGTGAGAACCCGGATTGGCCCAACGCCGCGCAGGGCCGCCTGACAGCCAAGGCGGTAGCCGTCGGCCATACGGGCGTCGGTCAGCCAGACCTGTTCAATATCGGTGGGCTCGTTCAGTTGATCGGCTCCGCTGAGGATTTTACACTCGCACATCGTACAAAGCCCGTTGCCATCGCAGAAGAAGCCGATATGAGATGTGTTGCGGCGGGCGACAGCGAGCAACCGCTCGCCGAGCTGCGCCTCGACAGATTCGTCGTTTATTTCTATTTTGGCCATAACCATAGTCCGCCTCCTGTGCGGTAGAGAGAAGGAACGCCAGGATTGTATAGGTACACTAAAATTGTAACATAGGATTTCGCGCATCATCATCGTGTTTGCTAGCAGAACAGGGATGATCCAGGGCTGGTGCAAAGTCCGTAGATTGCCTCCCGCCCCCCACCCCCAGCCCCTCCCCCACGCGGGGGGAGGGGAGACGGACAGCTTTCTGATGAGGAATACCCCCTCTCCTCTCGTGGGAGAGGGGGCAGGGGGAGAGGGGGCGGGCTGACTTTGCAACAACCCTATGGGATGTTCATGCAGCAGGGGAATCCTGTGGTTTCTCTGCTACAATGAATAGGCATAGATGTGAGCGTAATAGCGTACGACTGGAGCCGTGCTATGGATCGCACGAACCTCGTTGAGGAACTGCGGCGGATCGTCGGGCCACGCGGTGTTGTTGACGACCCGCACGCCCTGATGACCTATGACGCCGATGGCTGTGTGATGGATACGGGCATCCCGCAGGTGGTGGTGTTGCCTACCAGCACCGCCCAAGTGAGCGGGGTGGTGCGTCTGGCCGCACGCTACGGGTTGCCGGTGGTGCCACGCGGAGCCGGTACGGGATTGACCGGCGGGGCCACGGCGATGTTTGGCGGGATTGTGATCAGCACCGCACGCATGGATAAGGTGCTGGAGGTGGATACACGCAACGGGCGGGTGCTTTGCCAGCCGGGTGTGATCAACTTTGACCTCTCGCAGCAACTCAAGCCCTACGGCTACCAGTTTGCCCCCGACCCATCCTCACAGAAGGCGTGTACGGTGGGCGGTAACATCGCCAATAACAGCGGTGGCCCGCACTGCCTAAAGTATGGCATTACCGCCAGCCACGTCTATGGTGTGGAACTGGTGCTGGGCGATGGCACGGTATTGTGGAGCGGTGACGGCAGCCCGGCTGGGCCTGGTTATGATCTTACCGGGGTGATTGTCGGGAGCGAGGGCACAATAGGCTTGGTCACGGCTGTCTGGCTGAGGATTACCCGTCTGCCCGAGGCCGTGCGGGTGGTGCTGGCCCTCTTTCCTGACATCGCCGGGGCGTCCACCACGGTCTCTCAGGTGATTGCCAGCGGTCTGCTGCCCTCAGCCCTGGAGATCATGGATCGTCTGGTGATCAAGGCGGTAAACGACATGTACAAGCTCGGCCTGCCCGACTCCGCCGGGGCCGCCTTGCTGATCGAGGTGGACGGCGTTGAGGACGGGCTTGATGAACTGCTGAATGATGTGACGGCAATTTGCTGGCGTAACGGGGCGATTGACGTGCGCCCGGCCCGCACCCTCGCCGAGCAGAATCAGGTCTGGGCCGCCCGCAAAAACGCCTTCGGCGCGATGGGTCGCTTGTCGCCCACCTATTACTTGGTGGATACGGTTGTCCCGCGCACGCGCCTGCCCTACACGATGGAGCAGGTTGGGCGGATCTCGAAGGAGTACGATCTGCCAATCGCTAATGTTTTTCATGCCGGCGATGGCAATCTGCACCCGATTATCCTCTTCGACCGCCGTGCTAAGGGCCAGAACCAGCGCGCCTTGGAGGCAGCCACCAGTGTGATGCACGTGAGCATCGAGCAGGGCGGGGTGATCAGTGGCGAACATGGGATTGGGGTTGAGAAGCAGGAATACATGACCCTGCTCTTCTCCACCGATGATCTGGCGGCGATGGCTGGCCTGCACCAGAGCTTCGACCCGCAGGACGTATTTAATCCCGGCAAGATCTTTCCCAAGGGCCGGGGTTGCGGTGAATTGGCCGCGCTGCGTAAGGCGGGCGTGGCGTGGGCAACGCTCAAGTAGGGGCGCAGCAGTCGCGCCCTGCGCGTCATGCCACGCGGCTGCTGCGCCCCTTTAGGATCAATACCTTTCAAATAAGGAATCTGCCGCCGCTCAGCCCTCTCCCCCCAGCCCCCTCTCCCAGAACGGGAGAGGGGGAGCGGGTCACTCTCTGATGCAGAAATCTCCCCTCTCCCCTGGTGGGAGAGGGGCAGGGGGAGAGAGGGCAAGGATGGCAGATGGGCTTATTTGAAAGCCTTCAGGATGTCATATGAACCCTCTTTCCTCCCAGATCGCCTCCATTGTCGGTGCGTCGTACCTGATTGACGATCTGGCGGACTACCCGGCCTATGCCATCCAGGGCCGCATTCCGATCTTGGTGGTTGCCCCCGGCAGCGTCGAGGAACTGGCCCATGTGGTGGCGGCTGCCCACGCCGCCGGTATGGCGGTGATCCCGCGTGGCGGCGGCACCATGCAGGCGTGGGGCCGTCCGCCCGCCGGTGACTTTATGATCGTACAGACCACGCGCCTCAGTCACGCTCGTATCTACGAGCCGGACGACCTGACGATTTCGGTTGAGGCGGGCATGACCATGCAATCCCTCGACGCGCTGTTGGCCGCTCATGGCCAGATGCTGCCGCTCGATGTGCCGCTGCCTGCCCGCTCAACGGTGGGTGGAGTTTTAGCCACGGCTATGGACGGCCCGCGCCGTTTGGGCTACGGCACCTCCCGCGACCTGCTAATTGGCGTGCAGGTGGTCGAGGCCACGGGGCGCGGCAGCAAGGCGGGCGGTATGGTGGTGAAGAATGTCAGCGGCTTCGACATGATGAAGCTTTACACGGGCAGCCTGGGCAGTTTGGCGATCATCGTCTCGGCCAACTTTAAGCTGTTGCCGCGCCCGCGTGCCGCCGCCACCATCGCCTGCACCTTCAACACCCCAGCAGATGCCTTCGCCCTCGTCACTGCTATTCACACCAGCCAGCTTACGCCGGCGGCGGTGGAATA
>JBAXMH010000377.1:0-3561 GCA_037134395.1 Chloroflexales bacterium | reverse complement strand
CCGGTGGGAGAGGGGCAGGGGGTGAGGGGGCAAGGCGGGCATAGGATCTGCTTATTTGAAAGGTATTGCCCCTAGCCCCCCCGCAAGCGGGGGGAAACCAATGCGTTGTCCCCCCCCGCTCGCGGGGGGGCTAGGGGGGGTAGAACTGTAAAGTATCTGCGAACCTTGTCAAAGACGCCAAGAATCCTCTTTTTGTCCTCGCCCCTTCAGACTCTTCGCATCTTTGCGCCTTTGCGTTACATGCGCGTAGGGTTTAACGCAAAGACATGGTTCGGGACAGCTTTACAGTGTGCGATGTTCGTAGTGCGGGCTTCCAGCCCGCCAGATGCGCGTTGGCAGGCTGGAAGCCCGCACTACGAACTGTAAACCTGAAACCTGGCACCTGAAACCTTGTCAAAGACACGAAGAGGCAAAGACGCGAAGGATCTTCTTTTCGTCCGCGCCCCTTCAGACTCTTTGCGCCTTTGCGTTACATGCACATGAAGCCGCCGCATTATAGCTATATGTCAATCCTGACGCAAACTATTGTGGCGCACCCTTTAGCGGCGCACGCGGCCCCAGAGATCGCTGGCGCGGGCGGCAAGGCCGAGGGGGAGGCGGCGCTCGGCGAGGCTGAGGGGGAGCTTGAGCATACGTGGGCGCGGCCCGCCGAGGGTTAGGGCGTAGACGAGATAGCGCAGGGCGTCGGAGGGTCGTCCGCCGTGAGCCTCTAGGTTCGCCATCGCGGCGTAGATGTCGGCGATGACGGGGCCACGGGCGGCGCGTAGATCGGCAGGCAGATCGGGGTCGGCGAAGTAGGACTCGGCCACCGCCAGCCACTCACGGTAGAAACCAGCAAACTGGCCCACGGTCTTTGACTCAGCGTGGAGGCGATAAGTGGCGACCAGGGCGTGAACCTGGCGGAAGGGAGCGATACGGGCGGCCCGCATCCAATAATCGGTATCCATGCTGTAGCGGCGGGTAATGTTGAGCGGGCCAATTTTTGCCGCCAGCTCGCGGCGCAGAAAGACCGTCGGCGAAGGGGGGATCTCCAGACGCAGCAGGGCGAGGGGCGAATAAGGCCGACCGTAAAGCCGAGTGAGCGGTCGTCCGGCGGCGTCGGTATACTGGGCGTCGGCGTAAACCGCACAGGCCACCGGGTCGGCCTGCAACGCCCGCACCTGGCCCGCAATAGCATCGGGGAGGTAGGTATCGTCGCTGTTCAGCCATGCCAGGATATGGCCCCGGCTCCTGGCCCAGCCCTTATTGATCGCGTCACTCTGGCCACGATCTGGCTCGCTCAGCCAGCGCATACGCGGCTCATGGGCGTAGGATTTTAGGATGTCCAGGCACGTATCGGTGCTGCCCGCATCAACCACCAGATACTCCAGATTGGGGTAACTCTGGCTCAGCACACTCTCGATAGTGGCTCGCAGGTAGCGGCCCTGGTTGTAGGAAGGCGTCACCACGCTCACCAGAGGCAGCGCGGGATCGTTGATGATGGGCGGGGGCGCATCCTCGGTAGGGCCGTATGCGGCCCAGAGCGGAGACTCACGGGAGAGGGAAAGCATGGGGATATTATAGGGCACATGCGGCAGGCGTGGTGTAACCTCCGTGCCACCTTGCGCATCAATACGGTGTGGGCAGATATTACGCTGCCCGATGTTCACCTTTTAGACAAGGTTTCAGGTGTGAGGTTTCAGGTTTCAGGTCGAGCGCATCAGGATGCCACATTCTGGCCTGAGACATGGTTTAATCCAGCTTTACAGTTTGGGCTGCGCGTCGGCAGGCTGGAAGCCTACACTACGAACTGTAAACCTGAAACCTGGCACCTGAAACCTTGTCTTAGATTGTAATCCCGGAGATGATAACCCTATGCCGCTCTACGAGTACCAGTGTCCCGAGTGTCACAATCGCTTTGATCGTCTCGTGCGCAGCAGCGAGGCACCGCCGACAATCGTCTGCCCGACCTGCGGTGGTGAGAAGTCCGAGCGTATCCTCTCTCTGTTTGCCGCTGGCCCACGATCCGGATCATCTGCGTCGTCTGCGCCCGCCTGCGGGCCGGTTGGCTGAGGGATGAGGTCGCGGCCGTGAGCCGCGTTTAGGGAGAGTTTAGATCTAATGCCCTTCGTACCCCCTCACCCCTGCCCCTCTCCCACCAGGGGAGAGGGGAGATTCTGTACCAGAGCGCCTTCGACTCCCCCTCTCCCGTTCTGGGAGAGGGGGCTGGGGGGAGAGGGTTGAGCGACGGTAGATTCCTTGATTCGAACAGTATTGGATTTAGATCCCTCTATAAACCCCACAATGTTGTTCCACGAACCGATCCAGCCCGTACTCGGATTCGGCGATAGCTCGGCAGGATTCGCGCAGGTTCTGGCCAGTGGATAGGTCAGACAGAGCGGTGGTGAGGGCGACGGCCAGATGCTGGGGGCCGCGCCCGTTGGCGAGCCAGCCGGTAACGCCGGGGCGCACGAGGTCGGATAGGCCACCTACGGGTAGGGCCACGGTTGGCGTACCGCAGGCCATTGCCTCGATCACGGTGAGGGGCAAGTTATCCTCGGGCGCGGCGTGGAGCAGCAGGTCGGCGGCGCTGTAGGCGAGGGCGCGGCGGGTCTCGTTGGCGACGTAGCCAAGGGGTAGGATCTCGATTCCCGTGCCGGTGGCAGGCAACTGGCCCGCGCCCATCGTGACCAGATGTAGCGGGCGCGGGCCGGGGGCCGATGTCAGGGCTTTGAGAAGATCTGCCCCTTTGCGCGGGTCGGCGAGATGCGGCATCGCTACCATGATCAATGTGCCGACAGTAGGAAGATCGAGGGCGCGTCGAGCGGCGTCCCGGTTTGTTGGCTGGTATGTATTGAGGTCAAGACCGTTTGCGATCCGCTCGACCCGATGCCCGGCCCATATCCCGGCTAAGGCGCGGCCTTGCATCCAGCGCGAGGGAGCGACGCCGACAAGTTGCGGGGTGGCGGCAATGATCTGCCTGCGCAGATTCCAGGCTGCAGCGATACGTGATGGCGGCAGGGACGGGTACTCGTGCGGAGTCGGGCAGGTTGCATCACAGCCCTGGATGAATCGTTCGCAGCCGTAGCTGTAGACGCAGCGCCCAGTGATCGGCCACATATCGTGGAGTGTCCAGACCACGGGGGCCATCTCGGCGGCTACGCTGAGTAATCGGGGCGACCAACCGGCCCCGATGCCGCCATGCAGGTTATGCAGATGGACGACATCGGGACGCAGGTGATCCAGTGCGCGGCGCAGGGCGTCGTTTGCGGGGGCAACAGCCAGATCATCCAGGATGGTGCGGGCGGATAAGGGCAACCCGCGCCGAATAACCCGGCGCAAAGGGAAGTGTGGCGCAACCAGAGTCTGACTGGCCCAGGGGTGAGGCTGCCCATCGGGGTAGGCGCAGAGCCGCGTTACCCGGTGGTTGGCGGCGATAAGGCCGGTTGCCAGACGACCGGCAGCAATTGCCGCGCCCCCGCGAGACTCGTGGTCGGAGATGATCACGACATGCATGTTCGTTAAAAAAGGTTTCAGGTGCGAGGTTTCAGGTTTCAGGTCGAGTGCATCAGAATGCCAAAT
>JBAXMH010000376.1:0-3575 GCA_037134395.1 Chloroflexales bacterium | reverse complement strand
AGGAGGCAGGAGGCAGGAGGCAGGAGGCAGGAGGCAGGAGGCAGGAGGCAGGAGCCTGCTTCCTGCCTCCCGCCTCCTGCCTCCTGCCTCCTAGCCGCTCACCCAGCCCTATCCAGCGGCCCATCCAGACGACTGGGTGCAGCGCGTTGGGCAGTTCGCCCATCACCGCGTCGGCGGCGAGGGCGATCAGCAGGGAGCGGGCGCGTAAACGGCTGCTCAAAACTCAATCCCTCGCTGCGCCTTGATGCCCTGCTCGCGGAAGGGATGCTTAATCTCGTGCATCTCCGTCACCAGATCGGCGTAATCAATCAGCGCCTGAGGGGCATCGCGTCCGGTGATGATCAGGTGCAGCATCGGTGGTTTGTTCGTGCGCAGCCAATCCACCACCTCAGCCGCATCCAGCCAGCCGAAGTGCATCACGT
The DNA here is from genome assembly GCA_037134395.1 of Chloroflexales bacterium. Lineage (GTDB taxonomy): Bacteria > Chloroflexota > Chloroflexia > Chloroflexales > Chloroflexaceae > Oscillochloris. The sequence goes on along the minus strand of JBAXMH010000376.1, from coordinate 3,153 downwards.
ACGTAAACTCGTCCAGCAGAAAAATGTCGTACGTATCGCTGAGGATCTGCGCCTTGGCCAATTCCCAGCCGTGCAACGCCTTCGCCTGAGTCTCGTCCATATCACGGCTCATCCAGGTGAAGCCATCGCCCACCGGGGTAAGGGTAATGCCCATGCGCTCGAAGGCCCGCAGTTCGCCGTAGGTGGCCTTCTCGTGCTTGAGAAACTGAATACCGCCCAGGCGCATATCGCGGCCCCAGGCGCGGGTGAGCAACCCGATGGCGGCGGTGGTCTTGCCCTTACCGTTGCCGGTATTGACGATCACGAGACCTTTTCTCTCGGCCTGTACGGGCGAATCTTCGCTCATACGATTCCTTTTAAGGGCTGTCGCCCTAGAACTTATATACATTCAGTTGACATTGCCAGCTTCGCTGGCAATGTCAACTGAATGTATGATTACCCTTCCCCGCGCAGCGGGGTGATTAGCGGCGTCCCGTCGAGCGGGTGTCTACAGACAGACACCGGCACGCCGTAGGTGGCCCCGATCAGCTCGGAGGTAAGAACCTCGTCGGGCGTGCCCACGGCCAGCACGCGCCCATTGGCGAGAAGGGCCAGCCGGTCGGCGACACCGGCGGCTTGATTCAGGTCGTGCAGGGTGATCACCACCGACAGCCCATCGTCGTGGGCCAACTGGCGGGCCATGCTGAGGATGGCTACCTGGTATTTCAAATCGAGGGCGGCGGTGGGTTCGTCCAGCAGCAGGACTCGCGGGTCTTGGGCCAGGGCGCGGGCCAGGATGGCCCGGCGCTGCTCACCGCCAGACAGCTCCGTCACCGAGCGTTCACGCAGGGGCGTCATGCCGGTGCGCTCCAGGGCGTGCTGCACGGCGGCGCGATCGTCGGGGCCGAGGGGCAGCAGCCAACCCCGGTGCGGTGCGCGGCCCAGGCCCACGAACTGCTCAACACTGAGCGGCCATAGCTCGGCACCCTGCGGAGCCAGGGCCATGTGCCGAGCCACCGGGCGCGGGCGCATCCGCCAGACATCCCGCCCGTCCAGGCTGACCGTCCCGCCAAGCGGGCGCAGCAGGCGGGCCAAAGCGCGCAGCAGAGTCGTTTTGCCCGCACCGTTCGGGCCGATCAGCGCCAGCACTTCACCGGGCTGCACTTGGAGTTGCACATGGTCAAGGATAGCCCGCCCGCCCAGTTCGTAGTGTAGCCCCTCGGCGGTGAGTGATCCCCCTCCCCCAGCCCCTCCCCCACCAGGGGGGAGGGGAGTCGGATCTCCGAGGGGTTGGGGGTGTGAAGGAGATCGCGATCGCCATAATGTCATCGTGAGCCTCCCCAGCCCAGCATCCAGAGAAAGAACGGCCCGCCAAGCAGGGCGGTAAGGACGCCGACCGGCAGTTCAGTGGGGGCGATCAGGGTGCGGGCTGCGCTGTCGGCGATCAGCAGCAGCAGGGCTCCCACCAGGGCGCTGGCCGGGATGAGCCGGGCGTGGCTTGATCCGCAGAATAGCCGGGCGATATGTGGCGCAGCCAGGCCGATAAAGCCAATCAGCCCGCTGGCCGCTACCGCCGCCGCCGTCACCAAACTAGCCGCCGCCACAATCGCCCCACGGGCTACATTCAGTGGCAAACCCAGGCTGCGGGCCGTCTCCTCACCGCTGGTCAGGGCGTCGAGCGGTCGCGCCAGCAGCCAGAGCATCGCCAGCCCCGCCAGAATCGGTGGGCCGGACATCGCCAGGTGCGGCCAACTCCGCCCTGAAAAGCCGCCCAGCAGCCAGGCGAAGATTTCCTGGATGGCGCGGTCATTCATCAGCATAAGGAGCGAGACGACCGCCGAGAGGATGGTACTCAGGGCTGCCCCGGCCAGCAGTAGGGCCGTCGCCGAGTTCGCCCCGCTGGCCAGCGTAATTCCGTAAACCGTCATAACCGCGAGCATGGCCCCCATGAACGCCGCCGCCGGCACCGTTGCCGCGCCGATGCTCACCTTCCCGAGAATGGCCATCGTCGCCCCCAGGGCTGCCCCACCCGACGCCCCGATCACGAAGGGGTCGGCCAGGGGTGTGCGAAACATGCCCTGAAATGCCGCGCCCGCGCCCGCCAACCCGGCGCCCACCAGGGCAGCCAGCAGCACGCGGGCCAGACGCAGATCCCAGACAATGGTTACGGCGGTGCTGATCGCATCCGGGCTATGCGGTATCAGCAGGGCGCGGGCCACTTGGTCGGGGGGCAGCCAGACCGCGCCGACGCCCAGGCTGAGGATGGCAACCACAACAAGGCCGAGGGCCAGTGCGGGCGCCCAGATCGCCGGGCGCAGGCGCAGTCGGCCTGTCACTTTGGTGCCGGGTAGAGTGCGTTGGCGAGAGCCTCCAGCGCATCAGCGAGGCGCGGGCCGGGTCGCGAAACCATGTCGCCGTCAATCAGGGCGATCCGCTTATCGCGCACGGCGCGGATCTTGTCCCAGCCCGGACGAGCGGCCACTTGATCGGGCGTCAGCTTATCGCCGTGCGAGCTTGGCCCCACAATCACCGCTGGGTCGCGGGAAACAATCGCCTCGGCACTTACCTGCGGGTAGTCCTCTTTCGCATCGGCGAAAATGCTGGTCGCCCCCACCAGCCCGAGCATCTGGCCGATGAAGGTTCCCGGCCCCGCCGTCATCAGCGGTGCATCGAAAACCTCATAGAAGACGGTTGGCCGCTTGTCGGCGGGAACGCCCGCGACCCGCTGCTGCACGGCGGCAACTCGATCCTGCATCTTCTTCACCACCGCCGTGGCCGCATCCGCGTGCCCGGTGACCAAGCCAACCTTCTCAATATTGCTATACACCTCCTCAAAAGTCTTCGGGTCGAAGACCAGAGTGGGGATGTTCAGCTTAGTTAGCGCCTCGGCCACCGATGCCTGGGCCACACTCCCACCAATCACAAGGTCGGGTTTGAGGGCCACAATTGACTCGACACTGATCGTATTGGCCGAAAAGCCGCCAATCTTGGGTAGGGCGTCGGCCTCGGGCGGATAGTTACAGTACTTCGTGTCGCCCACCAGCAACGGGCCAGCCCCCACCGCAAAAATAATCTCCGTAATGGATGGAGCCAGCGAAACGACCCGCTTCACCGATGCCGGAACAACCACCTGATGCCCAAGAACATCAGTGATTGTAGGCGCGGCGGCAGGCG
>JBAXMH010000375.1:0-3597 GCA_037134395.1 Chloroflexales bacterium | reverse complement strand
GGCACCGGTTCCGATGTGAGCGTGGCTCCCAGTCGAGGTTCGCCAGCAGTATCCTGTCAAGTGGCTCATGGCCACTTTTGGTGAAACGACTCAGCGGTCGTATACTGACATCCATCGTAGTCATCTTCAGAGAGGCCAACGATGGATCTGTTACCCTATCTCCTCCCGTTGGATACCGGCCTTGCGGTTGATTCGCTCACTATGGACGGGGAGCGGCACCGGGTACTCGTCGAACTCCAGGCTATCGCCTCAAGCTGCCCCTGCCCATCGTGTCAGACATCCGCGACGCGGATCCACAGCCATTACTCCCGGACGGTTGCCGACATCCCCTGGGCGAACCTCGTTGTCCGTCTCCATCTCCACGTCCGCACGTTCTTCTGCGACAACGCCGCATGCCTACGCAAAATTTTCACCGAACGCATTCCCGTGCTCGTTGAACCATCGGCCCGCCGCACCGTGCGCTTCGCGCAGCAGCAACAGCAGATGGGTCTCGAGCTTGGTGGCACTGCGAGCACCCCTGCGGGAGCGCTGGAACGCCGACTGCCGCAACGGCACGCTGCTCTGGCAGGAGATCACGGAACGTGGCTACACAGGCAAGCGCGGCACGGTTTTCAGCTTTGTGACACGGCTCCGCAAGGCACTCGGCATCCCAACGAAAAAGCGTACGACCGGTGATGGCACGGTCGTCGTGCCAGAGCAACGCCCCCTCACGCCCCGCACCGCGATCTGGCCCATACTCCAGCGACCAGAGCAGTGTGATGAGGCAACGACCCAGTGCATTGCCACGCTGCGGGAGGCGCATGCCGAGCGTGATGAGGCCATCACCGTGACCGAGGGTTTTGCGAAGCTCATCCGTGCGCGTGATCCGCTCGCCCTCGATACCTGGCTGGTGCAGGCGGCGGCCAGTACCCTCACGCCATTCCGCCGCTTTGCAGCAAGCCTCCGCCATGATTACGACGCCGTCCATGCCGGGGTCGAACTACCCTGGAGTACTGGCCCGGTCGAAGGCACCATTAATCGACTGAAAATGGTGAAGCGCACGATGTTTGGCCGCGCTGGCTTCGCGCTCCTCCAGCACCGAGTGCTTCTGGCTGGCTGAGTTTCACCAAAAGTGGCCATGAGCCCAAATAACTCTGCACGTGACAGATTAGGGTGAGTTTTTGGTGTTCCCTGACGTTCGAGAAGGCGGGTGATAGATTTATTTCTGAAGATACCGCTGGCGAGCAGCGTCTATCTACCGCTGATCTAGACATCGGGGGCGATGCTGGTCTGGATCGAGAGTAGTGCGAATGGCGCACCGCTCAGATCCTTGAAAGTGTTCATTTCATCAGCATGGGCAGGTAGATTTGAGTCATCCCGGTCAGGGGCATGGGCGGATTGTAGTCGCCCGTGATCCGTGCCGGGGTGCGCGGGTCAAGCTGGATCAGTAGGGCGGCCCACTCAGGGGCATCATTGATGAAGTGCAGTTGTTGGGGGCGGGCGTAGTAGCCCAGTTGCCACTCGACCAGCGGGTCACCCACGGCGGCCTGCGGCGCGATGCAGGGTGCCAGGGCACCCGGGTCACCGACCTGGCGCAGCCGCCCGGTCGGGCGGCAGTCGCGCTCGCCAATCGGCATGTAGATCGACAGCCCGCTGGCGTTGTGGAAGTCCCAGACGGGCAGATCGCGATAGCTCCCGCTTACCACCTTAGGCTTGCCTACGATCACCTGCTGGGTCAGCGTGTCGGCAACGGTCTGGGCGTCGCGGCTGATGGTCGGCGAGAGATTTGCGGTTGCCAGCAGTTGCGCTAGGTGGCCCAAATCAACATAGCCGTCGCTGGGGTCGAGGCTGAGGCTGGCGTCGTAATCAAACTTTTGGGCCTGGGCGTAGCTGCTCCGGATGGCACCCTCGGCGGCGGGCATGGCGGCGAGGAGGTCGCTAGCCAGTTGGCGGGTCTGGAGTGTCAGCGTGAGCAGCTTGGTGGCGTCGATCGCCGCGATAGCGAACGGCTCGGTGGCCACGCCCTGGGCGTCGTGGGGGATCGGCTCGTTGTACTGGTCAACGATCATGCTGGCCAGTGCGCGCGGGCTGATCGTCTTGGTGAAGCGGCTCGGGTCGAAGTAGTTCTCGTAGGGGAAGGCCGACCAGAGCAAATTCTCGCCTGCCACCAGGTAGTTGGTGTAGTCTTTGATCTCGTAGGCGCTCTCGATCATGCCCATGAGGCAGGCGTCGTAGAAGATCACATCGAACCGCCCCTGCGCCCCCAAGCTGGCCAGGGTTGCTCCGGTGTCACGGGTGGAGAGGGCGTTGCCGCTCAGCCGGTCGCTGCTCAAGCCACGGAAGTCGTCGCTCTGGGCGCGGTGTCCGCCCCGGCGCTGGTTGGCGTTCTCGATGGCGGGTGACCAACCGCCACCGTGATCGATAATCGAGAGCATGGTGTGGGACGAGCCGGGGTAGGTCGTTCTGGCCCAGCGGATAAAGTTCTGTAGCGTCATGACCGAGCCGGTATCAAGCTCGTTATTGCTGGGGAAGCTGCCCTGCCAGAGTCCGGAGCCGCGCACCTCACTGGTTACGTTGCGCAGCCCGTACTGCTCGCGCACATAAATGGCGCTATCGCCCTCGACATTGCCGTCGTAGAGTACGACTAGGCGCATGTTACGGTTGTAGGGCAGGCGCTGTAGCAGCGGGTTGAGGTAGTCGGTCAGGCTGACCTGAGTCGAGTTGGGGGCTACGTCATCGCCAGCCAGGTAGAGCAGCACCAGCCAGGGCGGCGGCGGATCGCCGTCAATGACGAGTTCGGCGCTCATTGGTGAACCCACTCCATAGCCTATACCCTGCGGTACGGTCAGACTAATGCTTTGCCCATACTGACTGCTGCCGGTCGGGGTCATGGTCAGGCTGATGCTGGGGTTCTGGGCGGTGAAGGTGACGCTACCGCCATTGGTGCCGGGGGTGTAGCCGCCGGACAGGCCAGCGAGCGTGTAGTCGCTCCCGTTGGTGGCGCTGCCGCCCAGGTTGAAGCCCACGTTGAGCGGTGCGCCGAGGCTCTGGCAGCCCGCGCAGGTCAGGGTGAAGGTTCCGGGATTCGGGCCAGAGCGCGAGGGCGACCCGCTGGCGCTGACGCTGATCATCGGCTGGATGGCCAGGCTGGCGCTGGCAGGCTGGCCGATAGCGTAGGTCGGGTCGGTCGCCAGGCTGAGATCAACGGTTCGCCCGACGGTCGCCCCGCTGAGCAGGCTGATCGTGACGCTCATGCTGGGGCTGCTGACAGGGATGACCGCATGGTAGCTACCGTTCGCGAGGGTCGCCCCGGTGATCAGGTAGTCGCTACCGGGGAGGGCGCTGCCACCCAGGTTGACGCTGACCGTGAGCGGGCGAGTGGCGGTGATGTCGCGGGTGATCACAAAGACCGCCGGGCTGACCGCCGAGAGCTGGCCAGTGGTTTTCACGGTGACGCTGGTATCGATGCTCACGGTCGCGCTCTGGCTGTCGCTGCTGCCATAGGTGTTGGACACCCGCACCCAGTAGCTGCTGCTGATGGCGCTTGGGTTCTGAACCGTGAGGCTGGCGCTGGTGGCCTCGCTGATCACGGAGGTCGTGTCACCGCTGGCCCCCCGG
>JBAXMH010000374.1:0-3650 GCA_037134395.1 Chloroflexales bacterium | reverse complement strand
GATCAGCCCAGTCTCCACGGGGGTGCTGTCTGCGGTGCTGCCGCAACGCATCTGGTTCAGGGAAGCGGTGTTCAAGCTCGATCATCAGGTGTTGACCTTCGCGCTTTTGGCTTTGCGGGTGAGGAACGCAAACAACGCTTGATCCGCAGGACTAAATTCAAAGCCTGCCGTGTCGAGCCGCTCCTTCATGCGCTGCGCTTCAGGAGAATCTGCCCGACCAGCGCGTGCAAGTTGCTCGTAGGCGTGGAGATCGGCGAGGATACTGGCGCTTTGGGGGCGCGGGTGCGTGCCCATAATCAAGGCCAGCGCATCGCCTGACTCGTGGGCCAGCGGACTCATCCCCGGCTCACGGGCCGTCCATTGCCCTGCCTCATCACATGCCAAAATGCGAATGTTCTCTTTCCGCAATGTGGTCAACACCTGCGGGCTGTGCGTGCTGACGATCAACTGGAGCGCGGGGAATGCATTCTGGAGCGATGACAAAACTAACTGCTGCCACTCAGGATGCAGGTGCATATCGACTTCATCGATCAAGACAATGCCGGGAGTTTGACTGGCGGCGTGTTCGCCCAGATGCGGATTCAGCCGGGCAGCGCGGTGGGCAATGTCGGCGACCAGGCTGATCATGGTACGGATGCCGTCGCTCAACATCGTCACCGGGCGGCGTCCCTCGGTGATATGCTCCGCCACCATAATGTCCTCGGCAAAGTCCCAGGCCAAGCTATGCCAGCCGGATGGGGCCAGGGCGGTCGCGACCGCCATGCGTACCGCACTCAGCGGCTGTTGGGGACGATGCGGGGATGGCTGCCCACTCAGCAGTTCCTGCTGGGCTTCGTAGGAGAAGCGGCGGAACCAGTCCGTGAACAAGCGGTAATTGGCCGCAGACGCAAGGCAATCGACGTAGCCGCGCGCCCGCGCATTCGGCGCGAATGTGGGCGGTCTGCCCTCAAGCACCGTGCCCGTACTCCAGAGCCGCCCGGTGCCATAGCTCGCGACCAGCGGAAAGAGCGGCGGGGTGGGAATGTGGCGTTGCGCCCACGCCTGGTTTGCTTTGACCAGCCGTATCGCAAGCTGTCGTACCGCCTGAGCCTCACCGATTGAGGTGCGCGAGGACTTCTTTGACGGACGCTCACGCGCCCAGGTCAGCGATTCGCCGAGCAACACGCCTGTCGCCTCCAGGCGCACCGGCGTCACCGGCTCCAGCTTGTCGGCGGGCGTCCGCATCAGCCGAATATCGTTGGCATGGAAACCTCCGAAACCGGGCGTCTCCTCCATCGTGTCCACAAACAGGCGCAGCGCCACGGCGACACCGTCAAGGATCGCCGTCTTCCCGCCGCCATTGGGGGCAACAACGACGGTGAGCCGATCATGGAAGCGCACCGCGATCTCTGGGAAGCAGCGGTAATTTGTGAAGGTTATCGTTTCGATGAAACACCGTTCCTGGTTTGTCATGGGTGCTTCCCTTTGTTGAGCAACGCCTTCAAATCGTAGTTCACCGACGCAACACCCCAGCCCGGCTCTGCATCGACCAGATTACGCAGGTAGTGCGGCCCCTCCACCGCATCGTCCGCGCCCACCAGCACAATCGCCAGCCAAAACTTGTCAGCCTGGTTCAGCGCGTACAGTAGCTCATTACGGGTGATGGTGACGGTGCTGGCCCCGTTGACCCGGCCCTTGACCTCGATATGCCGCGCCTCGGGCTGCTTGCCGTCCCGCGCAGGCGGGTAGGAGGTGAGATCCCAGCCGCACTTCTGGGCCGAGACATCAACCACCCGGCAGCCGCGAGCCTCCTCGGTCTGGCGCACCGCGTCCATCGCCAGGCGCTCGATACGGGCGCGGGCGGCGGCATCGGCGGAAAACGTGGCCGTCGCCTCGTCCGGTAACTCGCCGCGCAGACGGCGCAGCAGCCCGGCGGGCACCACCAGCGCGCCGCCCAGCACCACCGGCGTAGCCGACGCGATGTGCCGCAGCGCCTGAAGCTCCTTGCGCCGGTTGTCCAATCGGCCCTCCAGATCGGCGACCGTGCGGCGGGCATTCTCCAGGTTCAGGCGCACATCCTTCCCGGCGGCCTGGTCATCCTTGAGCTTGAGCCAGCGATCCGACCAGAAGGCGATCTCCTTGCTCAGCCGCTCGTGGACAGCGGCCAGCACCTTGTCAACGTGCGCGATATGCCGGGAGGCGACCTCCTGCATATGCTCGGGCACCAGGGTATTGGCGGCCAGGGCCAGGGCACGCCGCTCCTGATCGGCGCGGATCCAGGGCGCGGCGAGGAGATCGATGAGCAGCGCACGTTCGCTTGACTCTAACGGCTCCAGATCCAGGTGCGGTGCCCAGCCTGCAAAGGTGGCCGAGCCATCGGGGGCAACCCGTACGAACTGAAGCCGCTTCGAGATGATCTGCGCGTTGCCCGCCTTCAGCTCGTGGGTCAGCATAAACAGCAGATGCGGCTCCTCGCCCTCATCTGCCGGATCGACCAAGATAGCCCCCTGGCGCAGCAGATTGCCATGCTGCTCCAGGAGCAGGTCACTCAGCGCACGCATCAGCGGGTGGCCAGGATGCAGAAGCGCAGCGCGGGTCAGCCCTGGCCGATTAAGCGGCTGTATCGCCTCGCGGGTAAAGCAGACCCGCGTATAGCGCTTCAGCACGGGCGCAAGCGTGCGGCGATTCTGCGCCGCAAGCGACGTATCGCGCTCACGAATCGTGGCCGGGACGTGGCTAATCTCAAAGCGACTCGCCTCGCGGGGATAGATGATCCCGTGCAGCGACGCGAAGGCGCGCATAAAGAAGGAGCGCACAAAGTAGGGCTGGAGGCGGCGGGCCTCGGCCTTCTCCATCTCCTCCTTCACCGCAAAGAGCCGATCCACGCTCATCGTCTCCTGGGCCAGGGCATTGCGGTTGAGGATGTCGCGCAGCCGCTGGGGGTCAAGGGCGGTCTCGATACGCTGGCCGAGCCGCGCCCGCACGTCTGGCTGGTCGCCGTAGCGAATCGCTTGCAGCAGCAAATCCTTCAGGCTGACATCCTCAAAGACCTCACCGAGAATATCGAAGACGCGACCCTTGAGCGCCTCGCTCTCAATCCGCAGCTTCTCCAACAGCCGGAAGTAGACATTGCCCTCACGCGTCTCCTTCGCCACCAAGTTCCAGAGGTGACAAACCTCGGACTGGCCGATGCGATGGATGCGGCCAAAGCGCTGCTCCAAGCGATTGGGATTCCAGGGCAGATCGTAATTCACCATTAAATTCGCGTTCTGGAGGTTCACGCCCTCACCGGCGGCGTCCGTGGCGACTAAGACCGACACCTCGGGCGAGAAGCGGAACTCCTCCTGAATGCGGGTGCGAGTGTCACGCGGGGTACCACCGTGGATCGTCACCACCGCAGCGGGGTCGCCGAGTACCCCGACAATCCGGTCGGTGAGATAATTCAGGGTATCGCGGTGCTCCGAGAAGACAATCAGCTTGCGCTGGCGGCCACTGGCATCGCGCATCGCCGGGTCATGCTGCAAGAGGCGTGACAGCTCATCCCACTTACGATCCTGCCCAGAGGCGACCACCGCCTTCGCCTGAAGTTCAAGCGCCTGAAGGAGACGGATCTCCTGCGCCAGTTCGGCGCTCGTGCGTGAAGCCGTCGCCTGATCAACCAGCGTCGCTTC